>NZ_JAUVWH010000174.1 GCF_030604225.1 Geoalkalibacter sp. | reverse complement strand
TCGGTCGCCAGTCGTTGTGGTGGGGGCAGGGCCGCAACGGCGCCCTGGTGCTGAGCAATAATGCAAAACCTCTCGACATGCTGCGTCTCACTACGCCGTCTCCTGTGCTGCTGCCTTGGGTATTCAAGCATCTCGGCCCTTTTCGCTTTGATGTCTTCTGGAGCGAACTCGAAAGCGCGCGCGCGGTGCCCAACCCCTACATCGCCGGCCTGCGTCTCAACCTCAGGCCTCTTCCCTGGCTGGAAATCGGCGGTTCGCGCGCGGTCATGTTCGGCGGCGAGGGGCGCCCCGACATCGATTTTTCCGAATTCATCACCATCCTCGGCGGCAAGAACCTTGAGGGGGGCGACGACAGCAGCAACAGCGTGGCCGCCCTCGACGCGCGCCTGACCCTGCCCTTTCTTTACCATGCCGAACTCTACGGGGAACTCGGCGGCGAAGACGAGGCCGGTGCGTTCATCGCCAAGAAGGCTTTTTTGCTTGGTCTTTACCTGCCGCGCCTCGAACCCAGCGGGCGCCTGGCCCTGCGCGCCGAGCATGCCAATCTCGCCTATCAGGGGCACGGACCCGTTTGGTATCGTCATTCCCAGTATCGATCAGGCTATACCTATGAAGGGAAAATTCTCGGCCATCAAATCGGCGGCGATGCCCGCTCGTGGTATCTGGAGGTTTCGGCTTTTCTCACCGAGAGGTTGAGCGCCGCCGTGGAGGTGGATTACCAGAAACGCGGCTACAGCCAGGCCGAGACGGAAGACCATCTGCAGCCGGGATTAAACCTGGCCTGGCAGGCCTCCGACAACATGCGCCTGATTGGCCGCTATGCTTTTGACCGGGTGCGCAATGTCGGCTTCGTTTCGGGGGTGGACGCAACCCATCACTTCACCTTTCTCAGTCTGGATTACCGTTTATGACCACGCTCAACCAACTTTGGCGCTCCGCCGTTGCTCTTGCCCTGGTTTTTCTCGCCGCCATTCTGCTGGCTCCCGGCGGCCAGTCTTGGGCGCAGGAGTCGCGCACCGGTGGTCCCCTCGTTCCAGAAAAGCGCGAACAGAACATCCTGCTGCGGGCGGAGAGCGGGGACACGGGCGGGGTCTCCAGGCAGTCCGCCGAGCGCGATGCCCGAGATCTGCCCTTTTGGGAGGCAGGCTCCGAGGGTCCGCGTCGCGATGGACGGCAGGAGCCCAGAGGGCAGGCCGTCGACAAGGATGCCGCTCTTCCCAAGGTCGAGGCGCCCGAGCCTTCGCGGGTCGAACAAGGCTTTCGCCAGGCGCCGGTGATCCTCGGCGAGGCCGTCGAGCGTCGCGAAAGCCTGGCCCCTCAGTCCCAAGATCCCATGACGGTGCGTCGCGAGGAGTTTCAGGCTGCGCTCTACCTTGAACTTGTGACGGCCGACGAGTCGCTGAGCTTGCGCGATAAGGCCAAGATGTTCCGTGAGTTGGACGAGACAAGGCGTCGTACCTATCTGCAGAGCCTGGGGGTTGAGGAGCGCCGGCAATTTTTGGCGGCGACCGGAGAGCAGGAATCGCCTTGGTATCTTCAGGATTTGCGTGCCCCGACGGTCGATCGTGATCTCAAGCAATTCGGTTTTCGCTTTTTTGAAACCGAGAATCCCGCTTTTCTGCCCGATCGTCTGGCGCCCGTCGGACCCGATTACGTACTGGGTCCCGGTGATACCCTGGAGATCCATCTGTGGGGTGCCATCGACGGACGCCATGAGGTGACCATCGACCGCAACGGCGTCATCAACGTTCCGCGGGTCGGCGCGATCACTCTCTGGGGGCAGACCCTGACCCAGGGCAGGGACAGTATCCGGCGAGAAATTTCAAAATATTTCAGTAACTTCGAAATGAATGTGAGTTTGGGAGCGCTGCGCTCCATTCAAGTGTTCCTGGTGGGCGAAGTCCGGCAGCCTGGAACTTACACGCTCAGTTCCATGGCCACTATCCTCAACGCCCTGACCCTGGCAGGCGGCCCCACGCGCAACGGCAGTCTGCGCGCGGTGCAACTGGTGCGTGGCGGGCAAGTGGTTGCCGAGGTCGACTTCTACGACTTCTTTACAGCCGGTGATCGCAGTCGCGACCTGCGCCTGCAGGCCGGCGACACCGTGCATGTGCCCATCGCCGGCGCCCAGGTGGGAATCGCCGGCGATGTACGGCGGCCAGCCATCTATGAGCTCAAGGGCGGCGAAACCCTGGGCGACCTGCTGCGCCTGGCCGGCGGTTTTCAGTCCACCGCCTACCTGCGCAAGGTGCAGGTCGAGCGGGTTCTGGCCCACCAGTCACGCAAGGTCATCGATCTCGATCTCGGCGAGGAGCCCCTCGCCGCCGAGGCGGGATTCGATTTTGTCCTGGCCGATCGCGACATGGTGCAGGTCTATTCCATCGCTCCGGTAAAAAACCGCTACGTCGTGCTCAAGGGATATGTCGCGCGGCCCGGCCCCTATCAGTTGCAGGAGGGTATGCGTCTCGCCGATCTGCTGCTGCGCTACGACAACCTGTTGCCCTACTACTATCCGGGCTTCGCCGAGGTGCTGCGCCTTGAGCCGCCCCTGTATCAGCCGCGCAAGCTGACGGTCAACCTCGCCGCCGCCCTGACCGGCGATCCCGAGGAAAATCTGCTGTTGCAGGAGCATGACGAGATCAGCATCTTCTCCCGCGAGGAAATGGAGGAGGGCGCCCAGGTGCGCGTTTCCGGCGCCGTGCAGAACCCCGGGCTGTTCCGCTACTTCGAGCAGATGCGGGTGCGGGATCTGATCGTTGCCGCCGGCAATCTGCGCCGCGGCGCTTTTCTCGACGAAGCCGAGATCACCCGCTTTGAACACGGCGCACAGGGAACCCAGACTCGCCAGCTGCTCATCCGACTTGATAAGGCCCTGGCCGGCGACCCTGACCATAATCTGAGCCTGCATCCCGATGACCAGCTCTTTGTGCGGCAGCTACCCGATTTCCATGAAAAAGCCACCGTGCGCCTGGAGGGCGAGGTGCGCTTTCCCGGCGAATACACCGTGGCCAAGGGCGAGACGCTCGGCTCGCTGTTGGCGCGCGCCGGCGGCTTCAGCGACCGCGCCTATCTGCGTGGTGCTGTTTTTACCCGCGAATCGGTGCGGCAGCTGCAACAGGAGCGCATCGAGCAGCTGATTCGCGAACAGGAGCAGGCCGCCCTGCGTGTTTCCTCGGAGATCGCCGGCGGCGCCATGAGCCGCGACGACATCCAGTCGGCCCAGGCCCTGCTCGACGCGCGCCAGGAACTGCTGCGCAAGCTGCGCGAAACCCCCGTCACCGGGCGCATGGTGGTCAGGCTCGCGCCCCTGGAGGATTTTCGCGGCAGTGAATACGACATCGAGCTGGTCGGCGGTGATGTACTTCATATTCCGACCAACCCGCGCACCGTCATGGTGCTGGGACAGGTGTACAATCCGATCACTTTGACCTTCAGCCCCGGAAAGACGGTGGCCAATTACCTGACCCAGGTTGGTGGTCCCAAGGAAGACGCCAACACCCGCCAGATGTTCATCGTGCGCGCCGATGGTACCGTGCTCAGCCAGAATCAGACAGGGAGCGGCCTGAGTTGGGACCGCGAGAACTTCCGCTGGGTGTTCGGCGGCTTCAACAATACCGTCATGTATCCCGGCGATACCCTGTTGGTGCCCGAGAAATTTCAGCGCATCCACATCATGCGCGAGATCAAGGATCTCACCCAGATCTTCTACCAGATCGCCCTCGGCGCGGCGGCGGTCGCATCGTTCTGATCATCTGTTGATAGGCTAAATATGGAAAATGATCACCGTAAAGACTTGGCTCGTGGCTCTCAGGGCGAGGGCTTCGATGACGACGAAATCAACCTTCTTGACTTGCTGCTGGTCTTGGCTCGCAACTGGAAGATGATCGTCGGCACCTGCGTCGCCACCTTTGCTTTGGCCTGCATCTACACACTGACCCTGCCGAATATCTTTACCGCCACCGCGCGCATCCTGCCGCCGCAGCAGGAAAAGGGTGGATTGAGCAGCATGCTCGGCGGCATGGGGGATTTGGCCGCTTTGGCAGGGGTGCGGGTTGGCGGCTCCTCGGGCGATCTGTACGTGGCGATGCTCAAAAGCCGCACCATTGCCGATGCCGTCATCGAGCAGTTCGATCTGATGAACGCCTATGGCCAGGAATCGCGCAGCCAAATGTACGACAAGCTAAATGGCTTGATGAATGTGTCCCTGGGAAAAACCGATGGCGTCATCAGCGTCAGCGTTGACGACCAGGATCCCCGGCGCGCCGCCGCCTTGGCCAATGCTTTTGTCGAGGAACTCAAGAAACTTAATGTGCGCCTCAACCTGAGCACCGCGGGGCGCGAGCGACAGTTTCTCGAGGAACGCCTCGCGGTGGTCGGCCGGGATCTGGCGCAGGCCGAAGACAATCTCAAGCGTTTTCAAGAAGAGCACAAGGCCATCAAGCTCGATGAGCAGGCCAAAGGTCTCATCGAAGCCATTTCGCGCCTCAAGGGCGAACTGGCCAGCAAGGAGGTCGAGCTCGGCGTGCTGCTCTCCTACCAGACCGAGCAAAATCCCCAGGTGCGCGCCCTGCGCGAAAGTATCAGCCAGATTCGCGAGCAGATCCGCCGTCTCGAGCAGTCCCCCGGCGGCCAGCAGGTGGCCGGAGATGTTTTTTTCGTGACCTCCGAGGTGCCAGAGCTGGGGCTACAGTTCGCTCGTCTCATGCGCGACTACAAGGTGCAGGAGACGCTCTTCGAGCTGCTCACCAAGCAGTACGAGGTCGCCAAGATCAGCGAGGCGAAAAACACCTCGACCCTGCAGGTGCTGGATGATGCTTTTGTGCCCGACCGCAAGAGCAAACCCAAGCGTTCCTTAATGGTTTTGGTCGCTACGTTCGCCGCCGGTTTTCTCGCAATCCTCGTCGCTTTTGTCCGTGAATTCGGCCGCAATCTCAACGGCGAGGATCGTCAACGGTGGGAGCAGATCAAGGCCAGTCTGCGCCTGCGTGAGTAGTGTTGTA
>NZ_JAUVWH010000081.1 GCF_030604225.1 Geoalkalibacter sp. | reverse complement strand
TGCCTGCCGCCGCCATCTCAGTAGACTCCGCAGATGCCGTCGATGGCGAGTTCCTCGACCTGGATCTCCTCAAGGATCTCCGGTTCTTCCGTGCATGCCTCGGTATTGATCTGTTCAACGTCCATTGTTTCTCTCCTTTGCTGCGGTTTGTGGATCAATGCGCAATGCATCGCCTGTGTTGCCACGGTTATTGCAACGCAGATGCCAATGAATAAAACGATGGTATATGTTGTACTTAGAGTCGCACTGAGGGGATCGTGGGCCGGAGTTTCTGAAAGACTGTGGAGAAAAAGGGCAGCGAAGGAGGGGCAGAGAAGAGGCTGGAAGGAAAGCGGTGTGGTGATTCTCCACACCATGGCGATTGTCTACACTATTCTAAACCGGCGTTTGGTTTATCCCGGAAATATCTGTCCATCGCGGAAAGGAAACCCCATGGCGGAACGTCATTCCCATTGCTCCTGGTGCGGCAGCCCCTTTGCCGCCCACCAACCCTGGCCGCGCCTGTGCCGGGCCTGCGGCCATGCCAGCTATCTCAATCCCTTGCCGGTGGCGGTGGTGCTGCTGCCCGTCGGCGCCGGGCTGGTGGTGATCCGTCGCAACACCGAGCCGCGCAAGGGTACGCTCACCCTGCCCGGGGGCTACATCGATTACGGCGAAACCTGGCAGCAGGCCGCCGGCCGCGAGGCCTTCGAGGAGACCGGCATCGCAGTCTCCAGTGATGAGCTGCGCCTCTACGACGTGATGAACGGCCTCGACGGCACCCTGGTGGTCTTCGGACTCGCCGCCCCGCGTCCCCGCGACTGCTTCAAGCCCTTTTCCTCGGAGGAGACCCAGGAAGTCGTTCTCATCGAACGGCCCATGGAACTGGGCTTTTCCATGCACACCGAGATCGCGGCGCGGTTTTTCTCGGAGAGGGGGCGAGGGGGCCGTTGACAGGTCAGATGTCCCAAAAAACGGCCGGCATTCAATCCATTTTCTTTTGCCAGTCGCCATAGCAGATCAGAAAGGAAAACAAGAGGGGTGCCGCTCACCCGCCACTCGCTGCGAGCCACAACGCTCGCACCAGCAAAAAGCCAAGCACGCCGACGAGCAGCACGAACCCCACCAGCGCGGCGCCGAGGGTCCATGCGAACAGGCGGCTGGCGACCACCGTCTTGCGCGGTTGGTCAAAGTATTCGCCGAGGAGTTTCACGTTGCGATGATTGGCCTTCCAGGCCAGGTCAAAGACATCCCCCAGCACCGGAAAGGCGCCGCCCAGAGCATCCACCGCGATGTTGAAGGCCATCTTCAGCAGCACCGACTTGGGGGCGCCCAGGCGGGAGGCCGCGGCCAGGATGTAGCTCGACAGCAGCGCGCCCAGAGTGTCGCCGATCCCCGGGAAGAGGCCGAGCAGGGGATCGAGGCCGATGCGGGCCTTGAGCCCGGGAATCGGGATGGAATTGTCCAACAGCCACGCCAGGCGTTCCAATTGGTGTCTGGTCTTGTCTCGGTAGTCGGTTGCCATCGCGTCCCTTTCCCCGGGGATAATTCATCGTCTGTTCAACCAATCCCCCGGCAGTTGTCCTTTAGTGTATCCCCGCTATGCTTTCCAAAGTTGGAAAAAATTTTGGGCGGCCCGGCCGATGGCTGGATCGCCTCGCTCACACAAGGAGGATGAAATTTCATGAGCTTTGGCGATTGGATCAAACAGCAGCTGGCGAGTTGCGCGCCGGCCGGGCAGGAAGTGGTTCCCGCGGGCAAGGACTCGGTTTTGGCCTTTTGGGCCTGCCTGCGCCAGGATTGGGCTTTTTTCGGAATCTGCGGCATCATCGTCGGCGTGCTGCGCGGGCTTTGGCCCGGTGGGTTTGAATACGCGGCTTCCCTGCCGCAGCAGTTGTTTGCCGGCTTGGTCTCCTCGGCGGTGCTCGGCGTCTTTCTCTTTGCCGCCCTGGTCTTCATCGGCCTGTCTTCCTTGCTGCCGCGTGATTTTCTGCTCGGCGCCTGTGATCAGGCGGTACTGCGCGTGCGCCAGTTCGCCAGTGTCATGACTGCCTTTCTCGCTGGTTACGGCCTGATCGCCCTGATTCGCGGGGCCGCGCAGGGCTTGCCCCTGGGGCAGGAACTTAAGTCCGTGGCCCTTTATGTTTTCATCGTCCCGGTCTTTTGCGTTATCTTCACCGCGCCGGTTTATTTTCGCGGTCGGCTGTGCCGCCTCCTCGCCTGGGTTCTGATCCTGGCGGGTCTGCTCGGCATGGCGCTGAGCGCAACCGGCATCTGATACCCCGATTGTTCATCCAAGAGGCATGGCAAGGAGTTTCATGAATCAACCCTCGGCAACTGATTTCATTTCCCTGCTCCACCAGGACACCGGCCTGCGGCCTGCGCAGATCGGAGCGACCGTCGCCCTGCTTGAAGGCGGGGCCACGGTGCCCTTCATCGCCCGCTACCGCAAGGAGGCCACGGGCGAACTGGACGAGGTGCAGATCCGCCTCGTCGAGGAGCGCCTGGGCTATTTCAAGGAGCTCGACGAGCGGCGCCGCGCGGTGCTCAAGTCCATCGACGAGCAGGGCAAGCTCACCGCCGAGTTGCAGGCACGCCTCCTCGCCTGTCGGCAGAAGACCGAGCTGGAGGATCTTTATCTGCCCTTCAAGCCCAAGCGCCGCACCAAGGCGACCATCGCCCGGGAGCAGGGCCTGGAGCCGTTGGCCGACGCGATTTTTCAGGCCCTGGGCGCGGGGATTGATCTCAGTCGGTTGGCGGCGGCCTATGTCGACCCGGAGCAGGGCGTCGCCGACCAGGCGGCCGCCCTGGCGGGCGCGGGATTTATTCTTGCCGAGCGCTTCGCCGAGTCCGCCGAGGCGCGCGCCCTGGTGCGCCGGCTGACCTGGGAGCAGGGCGTGCTTCGTTCCCAGCCGCAGCGCGGCAAGGAGGGGGCGGTCAGCAAGTATGAGATGTACTACGCCTTCGGCGAGGCACTGAAAAGCCTTCCCTCGCATCGTTTGCTGGCCATGTTGCGCGGCGAGAAGGAAGAGATCCTGCGCCTGGCAATCGAAGCGCCCGAGGCGGAGATTCTCGGTCGCCTCGCGCAACTGCTGCTGCCCAAGGCCAGCCCCTGCCGGGATTGGCTGCAGGAAGTCATCGCCGATGCCTACGGCCGTCTCATCGCGCCATCCATCGAGGTGGAACTGCGGCGCCAGGCCAAGGACCAGGCCGATGAGGAGGCGATTCGCATCTTCGCCGAAAACCTGCGTCACCTGCTGCTCGCCGCGCCCGCGGGCAGCCGTCGGGTGCTGGGCGTCGACCCCGGGCTGCGCACCGGCTCCAAGCTGGCGGCGGTGGATGAAACCGGGCGCTTTCTCGAACACCAAACCATCTATCCCCACACCGGCGGCGGGCGGGTGGATACGGCCAAGCAGGAACTGCTGCGCCTGGTGGAGCAGCACCGCATCGAGATGCTGGCCATCGGCAACGGCACCGCCGGCCGGGAGATGGAGCAGTTCGCGCGCGCCTGCCTCAAGGAACGCGGCCTGAAATTGCCGGTGGTGATGGTGAGCGAGGCGGGCGCCAGCGTCTATTCGGCCTCCGACATCGCCCGCGAGGAATTTCCCGACCTGGATCTTACCGTTCGCGGCGCCATTTCCATCGCCCGGCGCCTGCAGGATCCCCTGGCCGAGCTGGTCAAGGTCGATCCCAAGAGCATCGGCGTCGGCCAGTATCAGCACGACGTCGGCCAGGTCGCCCTGAAAAAAGCCCTGGATCAGGTGGTGGAATCCTGCGTCAACTACGTCGGCGTCGACCTCAACACCGCCAGCTGGGCGCTGCTCGGCTTTGTCTCGGGCATCGGCCCCGCCCTGGCCAAGGCCATCGTTGAGTATCGCGACACGCAGGGCGCCTTCAGCGAGCGCAAGCAGCTGCTCAAGGTGCCGCGCTTCGGCAAGAAAGCCTTCGAACAGGCCGCCGGGTTTCTGCGCATCCGCGGCGGCGCCCAGCCCCTCGACAATACCGCCGTGCATCCCGAACGCTACGCCCTGGTGGAGCGCATGGCCCGGGACGCCGGCGTGAATGTCGCGGCGCTCATCGCCCAGCCGGGGCTGCTCGACCAAATCGACCTCAAGCGCTATGTGGCCGAGGATGTGGGTCTGCCGACCCTGCGCGACATTCTGGCCGAGTTGAAAAAGCCGGGGCGCGACCCCCGCGCGAGCTTCGTCGCCGCCGGGTTTCGCGAGGACGTCATGGAGATCGGCGATCTCAAGGTGGGCATGAGCCTCAACGGCATCGTCACCAATGTCGCCGCCTTTGGCGCCTTCGTCGATATCGGCGTCCATCAGGACGGGCTGGTGCATGTCAGCCAGTTGGCCGATCGCTTCGTCAAGGATCCCAACGAGGTGGTCAGGGTCGGCCAGCAGGTTCAGGTGCGGGTGCTGGAGGTCGACGCCAAGCGCAAGCGCATTTCCCTGACCATGCGCAAAGGCGAGGTCAAGGCGGAGACCAGGGGCGCAGCGGATGCCAAACCGCTGGAGACGGGGGAAAGAAAGAAGAAAGAGCTGCCGCTCAAGCCTGTTACGGATCTTGAGGCGGCTCTGGAGAAATCCGGTTTTCGGGTCAAGAAATAAGTCGGCCTCGGTTGTGTCGAGCGGCTTTGTTTGTTTCGCGGCCTTGCCCTTGCTTGACATCCTTGGTTGATGGACCTACGGTATTACGAAATGATTATCGATCAAGGGGGTTTTGTGGACGCCGTTAAGATCTCACCCAAATTTCAGGTCGTCATCCCGCGGGCGGTGCGCGATAAGTTGGGGCTGGTTCCGGGGCAGAAAATGCAGGTTGTGGTCTATGGCGATCGCATCGAGTTGATCCCCGAGCAGGATATCCGATCCATGCGCGGCATGTTGCGCGGGATCGACACCACCGTTGAGCGGGACAATGATCGGCTATGAATGTCGTCGACTCCTCCGCGTGGCTGGAATATCTGGCCGACGGACCCAATGCGGAAAATTTTTCCGCTCCGCTGCACGACCTGTCTTCGCTGATCGTGCCGGTGATCACCCTCTATGAGGTATTCAGGGTGGTCTGCCGGCAACGGGGCGAGGATTTGGCCCTGAAAGCCATGGCGTTGATGCAGCAAGGCCGGGTTGTCGAACTCGGTCCCGCGCTGGCCCTGGAAGGGGCCAGGTTGGGTCTTGAACTTCGGTTGCCTTTGGCGGACAGCATCATTCTGGCCACCGCCAGGCAACATCAGGCCCTTATCTGGACTCAGGACGAACATTTCTCTGGGCTGCCCGACGTCCGTTATTTTCCAAAAATCTGAACAGTTTTTCGAATTTCACTCCGCCTGCAGGCCGGCAATGAAGGCGTCGGCCTGGGCGACGGAGCTCTCTATGGTGCGCACCAGGCTGTCGACGTTGGCCTGGACGACCACCACCTCGTTTTTCAAACCGGCAATGGCCCGGGCATTGAGGTTGTGCTTAATGAACAGCACCTGGTCGCGCAGGGGCACCAGCGCGGGCTCCAGCTTGGCCTCGGCCTGTTTCATGGCGGCCATGAGTTCCCGGTATCGTCCCTGGGTGGCGTCGTATTGGCGCTGGCTCGACCGGCGCAGCTCCTCGCTTGAATACTGCTTGATTTCCGCGCGCCATTCCTTGAACAGGGCGGCGGACACATCCTCGACGGCCCGGATGCGGTTACGCACCTCCGTCGCCTTGGCCTCGCTCTTCTGCAAGGTGGCATTGAAGCGGTTGTAGGCCTTTTCCAGATCCCCGCCCTCGAAATTGACGACGCTCTTGTACTGCTCCATGGCCGTCAGGAACTGCTCCTTGGCTTCCTGCTGGCTGTCGCGCGCGGCCTTGACGCGATCCACCAGAATGTCGCGCTTGTGGATGCCCATCTTTTCCATGGCGCCGTAATAGGCCGAACTACAGCCCGCCAGCGCGGCGAGAACGCCGAGCAAAATGAACCAACGAATGATCATGGCCACTCCTGGGTTGCCCCTCTGTGTCAACGGGAGAGGACAAGATGTTTATCGCTTGAACCGCCGATAAAAGAACAGCAGCAGAATCGCGCCGCCCGTCGCGATGAGGATGCTGCCCAGGTTGAACCCTGTTACGGTGCCCAGACCCAGGGCCGAGGCGAGAAAACCGCCGACGAAGGCCCCGGCGATGCCGAGCAGGATGGTGATGATCAGTCCGCCCGGATCCCTGCCGGGCATGAGAAACTTGGCCAACGCGCCCACGATCAGTCCCATGATGATCCACGACAGCATGCCCATGCGTGCCTCCCAGGTCGAAGGGTTGGTTTTTTGACCGATGTATGTCGCGACGTTAAACTTTGAAACCGAGTCTGGAAAAAGCATAGCAAATTATTGCCGCAACGAGGTGGCGCATGGAGATGACCCTGAAAAGCTTCGGCAAGATCATGGTGCGAGGATTGATGGCCATGTTGCCGGCTCTGCTGACGCTGTACATTCTCTATTGGCTGGTCTGGTCGGCGGAAACATTTCTTGGTGCTTTTTTTAGGATTTTGCTTCCGGAGGGATGGTACATCCCGGGCATGGGTTTGCTGGCGGGGGTGGCGGCGACGTTTTTTTTCGGCCTGATGCTCAACGCTTTTCTCATGCAGAAAATTCTCGGTCTCGCCGAAGCGGCGCTCAACCGGATTCCGCTCATCAAGACTTTATACGGCTCCGTCAAGGACTTCATCAGCTTCTTCGCTGCCAGGAAGGAAAGAGAATTCAACCAAGTGGTGGCGGTGGAGTTGACCGTCGGCGGGACGCCGATGCGACTTCTGGGCTTCGTCACGCGCAGCGACTTCGAAGGGCTTCCTGAAGGGATTGGTCACAGCGAGGAAGTCGCCGTCTATCTTCCGCTGAGCTACCAGATCGGCGGCTACACGGTGATCGTGCCGCGCCACGCGGTTATGCCCATCGACATCACGCCCCATCGCGCCATGGGTTTTGTCCTCACCGGCGGGATGTTCACCGAAAAGGGCTTCGGCCAAGCCTCGACGGATGCGAAGGAGACAAGCCGCAGGGACCCCGCATAAGATGACCGAAGGATTTCAGGTCTGTCCGCCCAGGAACTCCTCGCGGGTGACGACCAGCACCCGGCTTGTCTTGCCGTCGGGATTGAGTTGCAGTTCGGCGATGGCCATGCGTTGGTCCGAGAGCCAGGCCTGGGTGAAAACCTCCAGGGGCACGGCTTCGGGTTCGTATTTTTGCCCGATCAACCGTGCGTTTTTCAGGAATGCCAGGGCTTTTTCCCGGCTGGACCAGACCGGCAGGGAGTAGCCGTCATCGGTCTCCACGGCATGGATGTTTTTGTGCGCGCCGCGCAATATCCACACCTGCCCGGCGGCTTTGGTTTCCTCAAAAAATACCTTCTCGCCCATGTATTCCACGCTCATCGCGTTTCTCCCCGCCAGGCAGGCAGCAGCACCGTGAACCGCGAGCCTTCGCCGACCCGACTCTCCAGTTGGATTTCTCCCCCGTGGCGCTTGACGATGTTGTAGGTCAGGGCCAGCCCCAGGCCGACCCCCTGGCCGACCTCCTTGGTGGTGAAAAAGGGTTCCCAGATGCGATCGAGCATCGGCTGCGCCACGCCGCAGCCCGTGTCGCGGATCACCACGCGGATCTGGTCTTCATCGGCTTTCTCGGTGCGGACGTCCACCAGTCCATGCTCCTCAATGGCCTGGCAGGCATTGACCAGCAGATTCATGAACACCTGGCGCAATCCCGACGGATCGCCGCTGACGCGCGGCAGATCGGTCTGGAGGTCGGTGAGGATGCGGATCTTGCGGAAGTTCGATTGGTAACGCAGCAGTTCGAGAATCTCCAGCAGCACCAGGTTGATGTCGACCTTGACGGCGTTGCCGTCGGAGCGGCGGCTGAAGCTCAACAGGTGGTCGATGATGTCCTTGCAGCGATAGGATTCGCGCACGATGACCTCCAGATAATGCGGAAAGACATCGAGACGGACATCCTGCCTGAGTTCGGGCTCGTCGCGGAAGCGGCGCAGCAGCGCTTCGGCGCAGCCGGCCACGGAGGTCAGGGGATTGTTGATTTCGTGGGCGATGCCCGTGGCCAGCACGCCGATGCTCGACATTTTTTCCGTCTGAATGAGATGCATCTCCTGCATACGTTTCTCCGAGACATCGCGGAAAAACACCAGGGCGCGGTTTTTCAGGCCCTGGGCGTCGCGGATGGGAGTCGCGGAAATATCCAGATAGCGCGGTTGCCGACCTTCGCCCGTCAGGACCAGGGAGGTGTCGACCCGCTCGCCTCGCAGGGCGCGTTCCACGGGGCAGCTTTCGGGCGCCGCGTCGTCCTCGGGGTGAAAGATCTCGCGGCAGGGCTTGCCTTGCAGGGTTTCGCGGGGGAACAGCAGGGGGCTGATGGCATTGTGGTGCTGCACCCGCCCGTCCTGATCGTAGACCGTGATGCCGTCGCCGATGGAATCGAAGATGGTCTGCAGTTCGTTGGTCTTGTTGCGCAGGTCGACCTCGGCCTGCTTGCGCTGGGTGATGTCCTGGGTGGTGCCGTAGAGCTTGATCACCTGGCCGGCAATGTTGAGGGAGGGTTCGACAATGGAGTAGACCCAGCGCAGGGTGCCGTCCTCAAACTGCAGGCGGTGCTCGATTTCATAGGTTTTGCCCTGTTCGACACCCATGCGCAGGTGCGCCATGACATTGTCGTAGTCCGCCGGATGCACCACCCGGGCGAAGGCCTCCTGGGTCGTTTCCTCCGGGCGCAGCCGTAAAATGCGCAACAGCTCGGTCGAGGCCCGCACTTCCCCGGTGGCGGGGTCGAAGCTCCAGGAACCCACATGGGTCATGGCCTGGGCCTTGGCCAGGTTGTATTCGCTCTCGGCCAGGGCTTGCTCGGCCCGTTGTTTTTCGCTGATGTCGATGAGTGCCGCGAAGCATTCGTCGTTGTTTTCGTCGGCCAGGGCTTCGATACGGACATGCAGCCGCTTGGGACGCGACCGGGCGAGACGCAGCCGGCAGGTTTGCTTGAGGGGGGTCGCGAACACCCGGCGCAGCAGTTCGGCGAACGCCATGCCGGCCTCTTCGGCGACGAAATGCGTGAAATTGCGGCCGCGCAGGGCCTCGGGCGTCTCGCCCACCATGGCCGCGCCCATGAGGTTCGCCGTGCGGATACGTCCCTCCCGATTGAGGATGAAATACCCCACCGGGGCCTGGGCGAAAAGCTGGGCGTAGCTGTCGCGCTGCGCCTCGAGGTCCGCGACGCGGCGGCGCAGGGCGTCGATGTCCGCCTGGTGTCCGAGGGGTTCCAGGGGCTGTGTCTGCTGATGGTTCATGGGCGGTCCCTTTGTCCGTTTTTCATCCAGGCTGGTTTTTCCGGTAATCCCTGCCCAGGGCATCGGCGCTCCAGATGGCCGCTTCGACCATGGCCGCCGTCACGGGAAACCAGGTGGCATGAATGGTTTCTCCCTCGGCGACCGCGGTTTCCGCCACCTGCCGGATGTCTTCCCTGGAGGGGTCGGGCAGGTTGAGCTCGGCGAGACAGATGGGCAGGCCGACGCCGGCGCAGAAAGCCTGTACCTCGCGGATATCCCGGAGGGGGCGGCCTTCGAGAACCAATTGGGCCAGCACGCCGAAAGCCACCTTCTCGCCGTGGAGTTTGTCGCGCGTGGCTGGCAGGGTGGTCAGGCCGTTATGAATGGAGTGTGCCGCGGCATGCCCGCCGTTTTCCGAACTCAGGCCGCTGAGCAGGGTGTTGGCTTCAACGATGGCTTCCACGGCCGGCGTCACCAGGTTTTTTTCCACCGCCAGTTTCGCTTGCAGCCCTGATTCCAGCAGGGTTTCATAGCAGAGCCGCGACAGCGCCAGCACGGCCAGGGTGGGCGTCTGGCCGCCGCAGAAGGCGTTGGCTTTGCCGCTGCGCGCGCAGGTGCCCGATTCCCAGACTCCGGCAACGGCATCTCCCATCCCGGCAACCAGGAATTTGGCCGGCGAGTCGGCGATGACGGCCGTATCCACCAGGACGCAGTCGGGGTTTCGGCGCAGGTAGAGGTAGTTTTCGAACACGCCGTCCTCGCGGTACACCACGGACAGGGCGGAACAGGGCGCATCGGTCGCGGCGGTGGTGGGGACGACGATGACCGGCAGGTTCATTTCGTGAGAGACCGCCTTGCCGGCATCGATGGAGGCCCCGCCGCCCAGGGCGATGATGAGGTTGGCGCCCTGGTCATGGGCCCGCTCCGCCAGCCGGTTGATTTCCTTGCGCGAAGAAACGCCGCCGAAGAGTTCCTGCCCGCAGGCGATCCCCTGGGCCGCGAGACTGGCCGTTATGGCGGCACCGCAGATGTTCAGCGCGGTCCGCCCACCGATGACCAGGGCGTTATCCCCGAGCAGGACGGCATGCTTGCCGATGTCGTCGATGGCTCCCGCGCCTTGGATGTAGCGACTGGTGGAAAGCAGGATACGGCTCATGGCAGGGCTCCTTTGGCAATCGGTGGGGACAGGGGGTGGTCGGCGCCGCTACAGGTACTTGTCCAGCCCCATGTGGCGGACCAGACGGTCAAAATCCCCGCGGCCCCGCTCGGCCCAAAAACCCAGCAGGGCAAAGCCGTCGAGGGGCCAGGCGATGCGCTCCATGCCCGGCTCGGTGCACTGGGCGCATTCGGGGAAGGCCCCGACCTGTTTGCGAAACTGGTTGGCCGCCTCGCCGCGGAAGAGACGATCCAGCGGCTGGGTTCGGACATCGCCCACGGAATTCGCCAGCACGGGACAGCCAAAGACCTCGCCATTATGCCGCACGAACAGGGTGTTGTAGCCGGCCGAACAGGGCTTGCGCATTGTTCCGGTTTTCAGGTAGCCGAGCAGCGCCTCGCAATGGCCGCTCCAGGCGAAGGGGCTGCTTTCATAAAACTCGATCATCTTTCTGACATGAATGGGGTCGAAGTGCAATTCATTGGCCTTGTCCAGATTGGCAAAGCGGTTCGCCGTCAGGATGCAAGGCGAGATGATGGTGAACAGGTCGTGTTTCGCGGCGAAGTTGGCAATGCCCGGCAGTTCGTGGACATTGCGGGGGATGATGGTGGTTTTGATGCCGAGAATCAGGTTGGCGTGCTCTGCCCTGATCTCCTGTAGCCCGGACAGGGTTGGCTGAACGCGCTCCCAGGCTCCGGGGACATTGCGGATGCGGTCATGGAGCTTGCCCGCCGCATCCACCCCGCATGCCAGGACCAGGTCGACGCCGCAGGCGCGCAAAGGGCCGATGCACTCCCTGACGATGGCGAGAATGCGCTCGCTGAGCAGAGCGTTGGTGGTGATCGACAGGGTGCGCAGGGCGGGAAAGTGCTCGGGTTTGAACGCGACGATCCGCTGGAGCAGTTCCCCCAGGTCGGCGCGCAAAAAGGGTTCGCCGCCGGTGATGTCGAGTTCGCGCAGATGCCGCAGCGCCGGCGAGCGCAACACGGCGAGCCAGTCGGCGAGTTCCAGGTCGGCAACCTCGGCGGGGATTTTCCAGATGTTGCACATGTCGCAGCGGCAGATGCAGCGGTGGGTCACTTCCAGGCTCAGGGATTGGAGCCGGTAGGGTTTGCCGCCGCGTCGCAGTTGACGAAAGCGCACACCGTTGCAGAAGAGTTTGGCGATCAAGCGGGTCAATATCCTCCGCAGAAACCGTCCTTGCCGACCTCTTTCGTTTCAATGTCGCGCCCGGGCCCGTCCGGCTTCTTTTCTCCCGCATGGGGCTTGCCGACGTCCTCGAGGCTCACGGAACCATGCCCGCCTTCCACGCTGGGCGCCGTATCCGCGAGGTGGGCGGCGCAGATGTTTTTGAAGCTGTTGGCCTTGGCGCCGCAATACTTGCACTCAACAATAGGCTTGTCGGAGAGCTCCTTGATGCAGTCGTCCATTCCCTGGGCCTTGAGAGCGCACATGTGTTTGGAGTGGTCCTTACTGTCGCAGCGCATCACTTCCTCCTCTTCATGGATATTCACACCCGTCATCACCAGTGGCTGCGCCCCTCCGGATCCAGGCGCGGGGTCGCCGCGCCGCCGCCGCGCGTGTAGTAGGTGCGGTAGTCGTAGGCCTCTTCATCCTCGACCTTTTTGATGGTACGCATGGCGCGGTGCTCGTCTTCCAGATAGATGTTGCGCAGCAGATCCTCGACCACCTGGTTGAGTTCCGCGACGTTCTTGACCACCTCGACGCGGTCGCAGTAGGCGCCGTAGGTGTCGATGATGCAGTCGCCGCGCTTCCACAGGTCGCGGTCCTCGGGCGTGAGCCACATCATGTAGCTGGCCTTTTCGCGCAACAGTTCAAGCACGTGGTCATTGGGCTTGTTGTAATTGTTGCGCGCATCGCCGAGGAAAATCACCGCCGGGCGGCCGCGCAGGTTTTCGAGAAATTTGTCCTTGAAGGTCGCGAACACCTTGCCGTAATCGCTGTTGTCGTCGAGGTTGACGATCTGGCCGCCGTCGATGGCCTCCATCATGGCGTTGATGGGGGCGTTGGCCAGCATATCGGTGACTTCGGCGAGTTCCGCGTTGAAGACGAAGCTGCGCACCTCCATGAGGCGATTGTGCAGGGTGTGCAGCAGCAGCAGCATGAACTGGGAGGCGTGGCTCACCGAAAAGCTCACGTCGCACAGCACCACCAGCCGCGGCTTCTGCTTGCGCCGGCGGCGCAGCACCAGGTGAAAGGGCACCATGCCGTGGCGGTAGTTTTTCTGGATGGTGCGGATCACATGGATCCGGCCGCGGTTCTCCATGTTCTGCACGCGCCGGATGTCTTTCTTGAGCCGCAGCAGCATGCGCGAGACGGCGTCCTGCATCGCCTCGAGTTCCTCGGGGGAGAAGGTCAGCGGGCGCTTTTGCCCCTCGGGATGCTTGAAGGCCATGGTGACGGGGTTCTGCGGCATGCGCATGGAGGGCCGCGGCGCCTGCATGGCGCCCTTGAAATCCTTGAGGCGGATCTCCATTTCCGAACCGTCGAGCTGATCGAGGCTGATTTCCTTGAGGCCGAAGAGATCCTTGAGATCCTCGGGGCTCAGGCCCGCGTCGACGCCCGCCAGGGTCATGTTTTCGTTGACCATCTCGGGCGGGGTGCCGAGCAGTTCCTCGCCTTCCATGCTCAAAAGCGCTTCCTGAAGCAGATCGGCGGGGTCGACGCCCGCGCCGTCGGGACCGCTGCTGAAGAAGCGCTCGAACACGCGGTCGAAGAGCGGCAAGTCATGAATGCTTTTCACCAGGGTCAGGCGCAGCAGGCTACGCACCGAGCCGCGCCCCTCAAGCCCACCGTGGCCGAGGGCGCACACCGCGTCGAGACTTTCGCCCGGCGAAACCCGCAGGCCCTCGCGGCGCAACTCGGCGACGAAGCGGGCGATGATGGTCTCCATGCTCAGCCCAGTTCCGCCACCGCCAGTTCGGCGACTTTCCGCAGATCGGCCTGATGCTTGGAAATGACGCCGACGGTGTTGGCGACCACGTCCGGCGTCAGCCTGGTCACCTGCAGGATGGAGAGCACCTCCGCCCAGTCGAGGGTTTCCGAGACGCTGGGCGGCTTGCGCAGATTGAGGTCGCGCGCCTTGCGCAGAAAGCCCACCATCTGCCGCGCCAGTTCGTCGCAGATCTCGGGGAAGCGCGCGCGCACGATCTGCACCTCGCGCTCCAGTTCGGGATAGTCGATGTAGAGGTAGAGACAGCGGCGCCGCAAGGCGTCGGAAATCATGCGTGTGCCGTTGCTGGTCAGAATCGCCAGGGGTTTTTGCCGGGCTTCGATCACGCCGAGTTCCGGGATGGACACCTGGAAGTCGCTCAGGCACTCAAGGAGCAGGGCCTCGAATTCATCGTCCGAGCGGTCGATTTCATCGATGAGCAGCACGGAGCGCTTCTCCGAGAGAAAGCTGCGCAGCACCGGCCGCTGCACCAGGAAGTTGCGGGAGAAGAACAGGCTTTCCTCGGCGGCGAGCTGTTCGATGGCGTCGCGCAGATCGGTGGCTTCGGCCAGGCGGTTGTCGAGCTGGGTGCGCAGCATCTGGGTGTAGAGCAGCTGCTTGCCGTATTCCCAATCGTAGAGCGCCTTGCCCTCGTCGATCCCCTCGTAGCATTGCAGGCGCACCAGGGGAAAATCCAGAACCCGGGAAAGGGTTTTCGCCAAGCCCGTCTTGCCGACGCCGGGCGGCCCCTCGATGAGGATCGGCTTTTCCATGCGCATGGCGAGGAAAACGGCGGTGGCGATGGCTTCATCGGCGATGTAGCCACCCTTGCGCAGCGCGTCCTTTACCTCTCGTTCAGTCATCGTCAATGCCTCGGTTCAAGGAAGAAAAATAAGAGCGCCGCTGGGCCGGGAGAAAGCGGATCTCCCGGTCCAGCGGCATTCATGCTACCGGTCTGCTTGTGGCTTATGCAATTTACATGCAGCCTTTGAAAACGGCGCGCATGTTGTCGAAGCCGATGTCGATGGGGTTGCCCTCGGAGCAGATGTCCGCGGCGGCGAATTTGGCCAGACCGTCGAGGTCTTTTTCCTTGAGGCCGAGATCGCCGAACTTGGTGGTGATGCCCAGATCGTCCTTGAGCTCCTGGATCATGTCGATGAATTTCTCACCGGCCTTGATGTCGCTCATGCCGTTGGTGTCGATGCCGGCGGCGCGGGCCATCATGGCGAAGCGCTCGGGGCAGGCGGGCAGGTTGAGGCGGCACACGTCGACCAGGGCGATGGCGTTGCACAGGCCGTGGGGGGAGTCATAGAGACCGCCCATGGCGTGAGCCATGCTGTGAACGATGCCGAGGCCCGCGCTGTTGAAGCTGTAGGCGGCGGCCATCTCGGCCCACACCATCTGCTCGATGGCCTTGTCGTTGTTGCGGTTGGCGGCCGACTGGCGCAGGTTGCCGAAGATCTCGGTGATCGCCCAGAGGCCCGGGCCGTAAGCCGACTGCACGCACAGGCGCG
>NZ_JAUVWH010000104.1 GCF_030604225.1 Geoalkalibacter sp. | reverse complement strand
GCTTTGAGGAAACATCCGCCATGGTCGGCGTCGACGGGCCCTACGCGGACTGGACGGGAACCGCGTGGATGTCGGGCCGCATCGATTGCGGCTGGAACCACATGAAGATCACTGGGAGAATCTGTTCGCCCTAACCGCGGACAAGCACGCCAACCCATCGACTTCACGAAAGACCCTTGGTATCGCCAAGGGTCTTTCGCTTCTTGGGCGTCCCGACGGGCGCAAGGATCCTTGGTCTTCCAAGCTACTTCAAATAGTTGAGAAACATGGTCGCCGTACCGAAATAGATGAGAATTCCGGTGATGTCGTTAGCGGTCTGCACGAAGGGGCTGGAGGCGATGGCGGGGTCGACGCCGATTTTTTTGAAGAAGGTGGGGGCCAGCACGCCCGTGGAGGCGGCGACGGTCATGGCCGAAACCATGGCCAGACCGACCACCAGGCCGAGGAAGGGATTGCCGTGCCAGACGAGCGCCACCAGGCCGACCACCAGGCCGCACACCGTGCCCATGATAAGCCCCACGCGCAGTTCCTTGAAAAATACCTGGCGCAGGGTGCTGAAGTCGATGCGGCCGGTGGCGAAACCGCGCACGACGATGGTCGCCGACTGGCCGCCGACGTTGCCGCCCATACCGGTGATGACGGGCACGAAGGACACCAGGGCGATGATCTGTTCGAGGGTTGTCTTGAACATCCACATGAGATAGCCGGTGATGACCCCGCCGAACAGGTTGGTGATCAGCCAGGGCAGGCGCAGACGCGCAATCTTGAAGGATTTGAAGCCGTAGAGCAGTTCCTCCTCGCTGGTACCGGCCATCTTGAAGATGTCGTCGGTGGCTTCTTCCCGCAAAACGTCGATGACGTCGTCGACGGTGACGATACCCATGAGCTTGTTGCCCTCGTCGACGACGGGAATGGCCAAGATGTTGTAGCGCGCCACCAGATGCGCCACCTCTTCCTGATCGGTGTCGGTGGTGACGCGGATGACATCACGGGTCATGACGTCCTTGAGCGGGGTCTGGGGCGGCACCGTGAGCAGCTGACGCAGGGACAGCACCCCAACCAGGTGGCCGTATTCGTCGGTGACGTAGACGTAGAAGACCATCTCCACGTCCTCGGCCTTCTGCAGGGCCTCGATGGCCTGCTTGACGGTCATCTCCTCGGACAGGGAGAAGATCTCCGTCGACATGATGCCGCCGGCGGTGTACTCGTCGTATTGCAGCAGCTGCTCGATCTCGGTGGAATCCTCGTCCTGCATGATGTTGAGGATTTCCTCGGCCAGCTCCTCGGGCAGGTTGCGGATGATGTCGACGGCATCATCGTAGGGCATTTCCTGCAAGACTTCGGTGATGGTTTCCTTGTCGATCTGCTCCAGCAGCTGGGCGCCGGTGGCGTGATCGAGTTCTGAGAGCACGTAGGCCGAGGTTTCCGGATCCTCGATGAGGTTAAAGAGGATGCGCTGTTCCTTGAGGTCGAGATAGCGGAACAGATGGGCGATGTCGGCGGGATGGATCTTGCCGAGCATCTTGGCGAGATGGGGATAGGCCCCCCGGCGAATGAGGCGGCGCACCGTATCAAGGAGAATCTGGTGTTTCTGTTCCATGGTCGCGCTCCCTGGGTGCGGCGAGATCTAAGGCTAAGGCAAAAAACACGCCATTGTAAAGGGCCGCTCAGGGGGGTGTCAACCGCAAGGGCGCGGCACAAAAAAGTCAGGGGGCGGATTTTCACCCGCCCCCGTGGTTTCTCAGGCCGCCGCCTGCTGCTCGTAGGTTTCCACCAGCCGGCGGTATTTGTCCTCCAGGCCGGGAGTTCGCGCCTCGGCCTCCCGGTAGGCCGCCACCATCGCCGCGCGCGGCGCCTCGGGCAGCACCCGCTCGGCCAGGGGGTAGAGGATGTTGTCTTCCTTGTCGATATGGTCCCGCAGCAGGGCGATGTAACCGCGCGCGTTTTCGGCAATCACCGGGATCTGCCCGGACTCGCCGTCAAGGGCCCGGTGCGCGCCCTCCTCCATGGCCCGTACGAAGCCGCGTCCCTGATCGTGGGCCAGGAGCATGGCCGCCACCGGCGAATTGTCCTGAGGCATGCCGTTATCCACCAGGGCCTTGAACAGCACGTCCTCTTCCTTGGCATGGTGAAAACGGTCGGCGTAGTTGCGGATGAAATCCACCGCATCCAGAAAGAACCGCCAGTCGCGAAAGCGACCCGCCTCCATGCGCGTCACGTTATTCTCCAGCAGCGCGATCATGCGCAGAATCAGTTTGTGCTCCTCGACCATGACGTGAGTGACGTCGATCTTGCTCATGTTCAGGCTCTCCTTTCGCCGTCAACCCCGATGATCGCCACCTCGAAGGGGATGTCCTTGCCCGAGGCTTCCAGGGCCTGCTTGGCCATCATCGCCAGGCCGCGGCAGCAGGGCACTTCCATGATGGTCACGGTGAGGGACTGAATATCGTTGGTCTTGAGAATTGCCGTCAGCTTGTCCAGATAGGGGCTGGTGTCGTCGAGCTTGGGACAGGCGTTGACCAGCACCTTGCCCTTGATGAAATCGCGGTGGAAATCGCCGTAGGCAAAGGGCGCGCAGTCGGCGGCGATGAGCAGATGGGCGTTTTGCAGCCAGGGGGCGCTCGGTGGCACCAGGTGCAGCTGGGTCGGCCACTGGCGCAGTTCGGAGGCGACCTTGCCGGTGGCGGTGTTGTCCGTGGCGGGCTTCTCGATGGTGCGCACGTTGCTGCCGGGGCAGCCGCAGGCCAGATTCTTCATGGGGATTCTCCTTGACGCTGGGTTTTGGTTACTGGTTGTCCAGATAGCTGTTGATTTCCGTCTCGATCTGTTTTTCGGCCTCGTCGCCCAGGGCGTGGATGCTGACCACGTCCTTGAGCAGGCAAATACCCACCCCGCAGGTGACGCAGGCGATGTCGTAGTTCTTGAGGATCTCCCCGATGCGGGGATGTGCTTTCAACACGTTCTGGATTTGTTCGGTGCCGAGATTGTTTCTGAGGTTCATGGCGTCGTCTCCTTCCGTCATCCTGGGTGCAGATTAGCCCAGGACGGGGAAGGCCGACATGACGTGGGTCAAAAAATGAAAAAATTCGGGAAGGAGAGATGAAATCTACAGGAGGACTGGGGTTTATTGTCCGTATTCACGAGCGCGGCTGCCCGGCAGGGACTGCTTTTCTATCCAGGAGGGGGTATAGGGAATGAAGGCGCACTTGTCGGGATCGAAGATGCAGGTTTCCCCCGGCGGACAGGGCGCGGGATCGGTGCAACGGCGGAATTCCCTGGGCGGAGGGTCGGGGTCCGGAGGGTCCAGCGTCGGCACCCGTCCATCGAGGGACACCCCGCCCGCCCCTTGCACGCCCCCCGGCGGATCATAGGCGAATTCCCACTTGGCGTAGCTGTCGGCGCCGGCCAACTTTTCCAGACCCTTGGGGAAATTCTCGGTCTTGAAGGGCGTCAGGGTGCTCGAACTGCGCACCCCGCGAATGCGCCCGCCGGGATCCTTGATCAGCACGAAATCCTCGCCGGTCATGGGATCCTTGTAGGCTTTGCGCAGATGACGCACGATCTGCGCCGCGCGCGGATCGCGCAGCAACTCGTCGATGCTGTTGGGCAAGAGCCCCGGCGCGCGCCGCTGTTGCTGCGAGGTTTCGCCCAGGGCGGAAGCCTGCCGGGCACGCCCCGCGATGTCGGTCGTGTAAAAGTTTTCGATGGCCCGCAGGTATTGCTGCCCCACCCACAGCAGTTCCTGTTCCTTGGCGCGCTGCGAAGCCGCCTGCCAGCTCACCCCCGCCATGGCCGAACCGATGCCCAGGATGACGACGGCGACCAGCACCACAATGAGCATGGCGCCGCGCTGGTTGCGCACGGGCGAGAACAGCTTGGAGCGGAAAAAGGCAAACGGCATGGTGTTATGGCTTGACCTTCAGGCAAAAGCCGGAAAAAAACGCGGACGGTTCAGCCGTCCCTCGCCCGTGCCCCCACGCGGGAGGGCCTAGGGACGCGCGGCAGGGAAGGCATGGTTCTTGAAAATGAAAGACTTCCAAACTTATCTTCGCCGCATGCGCTCCGACCAGAAAGCAGGTTTCAGACTAAAGGAAACCAACCCGGATTTGCAAGCACGCACTAATTTGGCTGATCACCCACGCCGGAGGGATACATGAGCCGCAAATTCATCATCATCGACCATTCGCCCGCCCTGCGCAAAATCATCGGCGCGAAGATCCGCGCCAACCTCGACGATGTGCAACTTTTGGAGGCCGAGACCCCCGAGCGAGCCCTGGCCATGCTACAGGACCATCGTTGTCATCTGGTGATTTATTTGTGGGACGGCATCGATGTCCGCGGGCTCGCCCTGTTCGACAAGCTGCGCGAACTGCCCGCCGACCGACAGATCCCCTTTTTGCTGCTCACCACCAGCGACGGCGACGAAACCCTGCGCATGATCGAGGAAAAAGGCATTCCCGAGCATCTGGTTCTGCCCTGCCCGTCCCGCCAGTTCGCCGAAGCCCTCAACCGCGTCTGCAATCCCGTCAGCCTGCGCCGCGACAAGCGCTACGCCGTTCAGGACACGATCTTTTTGCTGGAGCAGCGCGGCCACGCCCTGCAAGGCAACGTCATCAACGCCAGCCTCGGCGGCATGCTCTGCGAGATTCCCTTCAGCGAAAACTTCAACTGGTCCTTGCCGGCGGCGGCCAGCATCAACTTTTTCGTGGATGGCAAGAACATCGTCGCCCCCCACCTCTATTCAACCGTGGTGCAACTGACCGTCACCCACCGCCACCCCGACTTTTCGCCGCGCAAGCTGCGCGTCTCTTTCCGCTTCCTGCAAATCCCCGAGGACAGCCGCCTGGCACTGCAACAGGTCTTTTCCCAGTTGGAAAAGATGGAGGAACTGGCCGGCTTCAAGGCGCTCGCCGAAGCCGCTCTTTAGCGACTTCGGCCCGTATCCACACCCTACTTGCGTTGCCAGGATCCATCCGCCTGCTCCAGATGCCAGTCGGCGGCGGCATTGTCGCGCCAGGAATCGGCGAAGATGGACTGCACTTCCTGAACGCGCTCGGGAAAGCCGTTGGCGCGCGCGATTTCGCGGTAGAGGCGCTGGCGATCGGCGTTTTCCTCGCTGACCAGGCGATTGACCTCCCCGCGCCCGCGCAGGTCCAGTCCCTCGGTGGCGCGCACCTTGAGCAGGCCGTCGGCGCCGATGCCCACATGGCCGGAATCCAGATAGGGAAACAGCTTGTCCGAGCGCTGCTTCATGGCCTCCTTGACGGCGCGGATCTCGGGCGTGCTGACGTTGATATCCTGGGCGGCATGGGCCGTGGCCGGCCCCGGCAGCAGCCGACGCAAACTGCCCTTCTCACCGGCGGGCGGTTGGGGAGCGGGTTGCGGCGCGGCACGCTCGCCCCAGACTTCCTCAACGATCTTGTCGGCGGCGCCGCGCAACTCCTCGGCGGGAAAATAGATATTGATGGTGACGCAGGCCGCGGCAGCGAGAAGCGTCAGGCCCAACAAGCATTTAAACAGGATTTTCATGGACATCCTCCTCGGTTGATGCAGCGTTTCGCCCTCCCACTATAGCGCCTTTCCCAAGCAAATCAACGTGTTCCCGCCCGATCGATGCGCCCCAGGCGCCGCAGCATCTCGCGGAAACTGATCGCCGATTGTGGTGCAAGCACGTCGATGCGCGGCGGCAGCAGACCGCCGTCCACCAGATAGAGATCCGAACCGGGTCGGGCGGTGCCGCGCAGCACGAAAACGTCGTTACGCAGTCCGCAGAACATGCCGATGCGCCGGTAGCGGTAGAAATCGATGAAGCGATAGACACCCCGCGACAGGGCCGCCGAAAGCCCGCCCTGGCTGATCACCGCCAGGTTGTTGATGGCCTTGACGCTGATGTTGCGCCGCCCGCGTTCGCGCGTGCTGATTTCGGCGATAAAAGCCGAGGGCACCCTGCCGAACAGACGCAGATCATGGATATAGCCGTCGATGATCCCGTTGATCTCCCCAAACTCGAAGGTCTGGGTGAGCTGCGCCAGGTCGAGGCCGTGCAGGTCGATGTCGGCCTCGAAGCTGCGATAGGAGGAGAAAATATCCCGCGCCCTGAGGTTGCGCACGCGAATGCCGCCGCCGAACGCCGCCAGACGGGCCTCGCCCTGGGATTGGAGAAACCCTCCGGCGTATTCGAATTCGCCGAAATCGGCGGTGAGGCTGCCGTGCATGAGCGGCGCGTCCAGGGCTTGGGTCAATTGTTCCAGATCGATGCCCAGAATTCGCGTGCGTCCGGCGAGATAGAGTCCCCGCGGCTCCCAGGCCAGGCGCAGTTGCTCCAGATGAACGCTGCCGCCGGCCAGGTCCAATTCCCAGGGATCCACAAAGGCCAGGCGATTGAGCCCGGAGGTCAGGGCCAGCTGCTTGTGGTCGGCGCTCAGGGGCCCGGCCTGCAACCGGGAAAACGCCAGAAAACCCTCCACGTGCTCCGCGCCGGTCTGCCCTGGGGGGGCTAGGGAGAAAGGCAGAATGCCCCGCAGACCGCTGAGGGCCAGGGCGCCGTCGCCGAGTCGGGCAGCCAGGTTCTCCGGCAGCAGGGTTCCGGAAAAGCGCCAATCCGTTCCCTCCCAGCGGCCCACGCCGTGCAGGCTCAGGGAACCGCGCAGGTCGAGATCGCCCGCCAGGGGATAAAGGGGCGCCAGCAGGGGCCGCAGATGCCGGTTGTAGCCCTCGTCCAGATGCGGCAGATGCAACTGTCCCTCCGCCAGCACCTTCCCGGCGCGCCAACTGCCCCGGCCATCCAGGGTGCCGACGGCGGGCAGTTGCAGATGCAGATTGTCGACCGCCAGGACCGTGGAGTTCGGCGACCAGCGGGCGTTCAGGGCAAAGAACAGGGGCAGTTGCGCCAGCTCCGCATAAAAGCCCCCCGCCAAAACTTCCTGCACTCGCGCCGTGCCGCGCAGTTCCGCCTGGAATTCGCCGTCGCCACGCCGGGTCAGGCGACCGGACAGGTCGAGGGCGCCTCCGGCCAGGGCGCTCATGTCGTCCGCGGCCAGATAGTCGACAGCCTCCAGGCGCAGGTGGGCCAGATCAATGCGTGCCGCGCCGCCTTGCCAGTGCCCGGCCCCCTGCAAGTCCAGGTGCGGCACACTGACCCCCATCCCGGCGAGGGAAGTCCGCAGACGGGCCTCTCCCAGATCGAGGCGGTTTGCACGCCAGGAGAAACGCCCCTCCGCCTCGCTCGCGCCGAGGTCGAAACCAGCCGTCCGCCAGCCCTCGCCGCCCAAGACGGCCCGCCCCTGCCAACCATCCTGGGTGCGCTTGAGATTGGCCGTTGCCCCAATCCGCCCCTGTTTCTCCACGGGCTTGGGCCACAGCGCCGCGTCCATTAAACGGGCGAGGGCGGCCAGGGGAGTCTCGTGCAACTGTGCGTCGAGCTGCCCGGCATCGCCGCGCGCTTCTAGAAAAGGCCGGCCGTCGAGGTCGAGGGCCAACTCTCCCGCCAACTTTTTCACCGGCCCCGCCAGTCGCAACCGGCCACTCAGTGGCGCAAGCCGCAGCGGCGCCGGAGCAGCCGACGCCCTGGGTGGGCGGCCGTGGAATTCGCCCGCCAGATCCAGGCGCCGCTCCCGCCAGTCAAACCTGGCCCCGCCCGCGAAGCCACCACTCAGGGGCAGGTTGTCCGCGAACCCCAGGCGCTTCGCCAGGAAAGCCAGGTCCGATGTCTGGGCGCGCACCTCGCCGCCGAGCCGCTCATCCCCGCCCTGAAGACTTAGTTGCACCGCCAGCTCCCCGGCGACAAGGGCCTGTCCTTGCGCCTGCCAAGCGGCGGGGCGCCCCGAAAAATGCAGGTCGATGTCCTCCACGGGCCAATCCTGATCCGGCCGGCTGACCCTGAGCTGCGCGCAACGCAAGCGCCCTTCCATCTGACCGGGTGCCCATTCCACACCCAGGACCAGATCCCGGGCACTGAAATCAAGATCCGCGGGCAGCGGCGAAGGCTCGCGCGATGCGGCAAACCAGACATCCAACTGCTCCCGGTCCAGGGCGGGCAAATGGATCTCTCCCCCGACCTTCACACCCCCAGGGACGGGGCGGACCTGCAAGGGAGAGGTCAGCAAGGATTGCCCATCCACTTGCAGCTCTTGCAGGTGCAGCTCGGGGCTGGCGTTCCACGCCAGCCGGCCCGCAGCCTCCAGATCCAAGGGGTGCTCGCCCTCCAGAATCAGGCGCAAATTGAATTCGGGCGCGGGCACCCCGCGCAGCGCCAGGTTCAGCTCCCGCGCCAACCACTCCCGGCCCTCCGCCACCAGGTGCAGACGCCCGTCGAGCACCGCCACTTGGTCCACCTCTATTGGCGACCGGGTGATGGCGGCGCGGGACTCCGGCGCGTCGCCTCCGCCGAGGGCGGCGACATCGAGAAAAAGATCGGGCGCGAACAGCCGCACAGCGTCGAGTCCCCCGCGGCGCAGCCTCTCCAGGGAAAAATCCACGGACAGGCCGAGCACGAACAGCCGATAGACCCCGGGCTGCTCCAGGCTTAGGCCCCCGATGCGCAAATGACGCTCTTCGAGTTCCAGGCGCGCGATGGCGACCTGGGCATCGAGGCGGCGGCTGAGAAGTTCTTCGAGGTGGGGTTTGAGGTAGCGGTTGAGCAGCAGGTCGCGGCCCTGCCAAAGGGCCGCGCCGAGAAGGACGGACACCAGGAGAAACGCCAGGGCGCTGCCCGCCGGGAGCCATAGTCGGCGAGAGTAGGTTCGTTTGGACGGCTTGGACATGGCCCGCGCCCCAGGGAAAATAAATCGAGAGACTCTTCAATCAGCCAAGTCCCGCCGCGCCGCCGGTCGCGGCGGTTGAGGACAGCGGTGAATGTTTGAGCCGCGGGCGAGTTTTCACCGCCGACGATGCCGCCGCGGCCGGCGGCGCCTGCTGAACAGCGACAAAAACCGGAAAATCAGTGCGCCTCGCGCCAGTTCCTGCCCACGCCGATGTCGACATCCAGGGGCACCTTGAGCTTGACCGCCTCTTCCATCTCGCGCCGGATCAGCTCGCGGGCCTTTTCGAGTTCGCTTTCGGGCACGTCGAACACCAGTTCGTCATGCACCTGCAACACCATCCTGGTTTTCATCCCCGCGCGCCCGAGGCTCTCGAACACCCGCACCATGGCCACCTTGATGATGTCGGCGGCCGAACCCTGCAGGGGATAGTTGATGGCGTTGCGCTCGGCGTAGGAGCGGATCCCCTGGTTGGGGCTGTCGATCTCGGGAATGGCGCAGCGCCGCCCGAGGAGGGTCTGGACGTATTTGTTCTTGCGCGCCTCCTCGCGGCGCGCCTCGAGAAAATCAGCCACGCGCGGCAGGCGCTCGAAGTAGGCATCGATAAACGTCTGCGCCTTCTTGCGGTCGATGCCGAGGCTTTTCGCCAGGCTGAAGGCGCCCATGCCGTAGAGCACGCCGAAGTTGATGGTCTTGGCCTGACGGCGCTGCTCGTCGCTGACCATTTCGGGGAATACGCCGAAAATCTCGCAGGCGGTGCGCCGGTGAATATCCTCGCCGCGCGCGAAGCTCTCCTGCAGCATCTCCTCATCGGCAAGATGGGCAAGGATGCGCAGCTCGATCTGCGAGTAGTCTGCGGCGAGCAGCACGCCTCCCTCGGCAGGGATGAAGGCCTCGCGGATGCGCCGCCCCTCCTCGCTGCGGATGGGGATATTCTGCAGATTGGGATCGCTCGACGAGAGTCGTCCGGTGGCGGTCACGGTCTGGTTGAAGCTGGTGTGGATGCGCCCGGTGTCGGGATGGATCAGCTTGGGCAGGGCATCGGTGTAGGTGCCCTTGAGCTTGGCGAGGCTGCGGTGATCGAGGATGCGCGCGGCGATGGGGTGCTCCTCGGCGAGATTCTGCAGCACCTCCACGTCCGTCGACCAGCCGGTCTTGGTCTTGCGGCCGCGCGGCAGCTTGAGCTTTTCGAACAACACCTCGCCGATCTGCTTGGGCGAGCCGATGTTGAAGGAGCAGCCGGCCAGTTCATGGATGTCTTTTTCCAGGGCGGCGAGTTTCTCCTCCATCTCTTTGGAGAGGGCGCCCAGCACCTGGGGATCGACGCGCACCCCCTGCCATTCCATGTCGGCGAGAATCCCCACCAGGGGCATCTCCACCTCATGGAACAATTTCTCCTGCTCGGTTTCCTTGAGCATGGGTGCGAGCTTTTCGAACAATTGCAGCGTGACGTCGGCATCCTCGGCGGCGTAGGTGATGGCCTTGTCCACCTCGGCCTCGGCGAAGCTGATCTGGTTCTTGCCGCTGCCCGCCACCTCGCTGAACGCAATGGTCCTGCGCCCCAGCAGATCGGCGGCGAGGCTGTCCATGCCGTGGCTCTTGGCCGCCGGGTTGCCGAGGTAGCTTGCCACCATGGTGTCGAAATCCACGCCCCGCACCTCCACCCCGGCGCGACGCAGCACCAGCAGATCGTACTTGGCGTTCTGGGCGATCTTGGACTTTCGCGGATCTTCCAGCAGCGGGCGCAGGCGCTCCAGCACCAGATCGCGCCCAAGCTGCGCGGGCGCCCCCAGGTAATGATGGGCGAGGGGGATGTACCAGGCTGCCCCCGGCTGAACGGCGAAAGAAATCCCCACCAATTCGGCGCGCAAAGGGTCGAGGCTGGTGGTTTCGGTGTCGAAGCTGATGCGCGGCGCTTTCTCCAACTGCTCGATGAGTTGCTCCAGCTCAGTCTCGGTAAACACGCCGCGGTAATCGTCGCTGCGATCCCGGGTCTCGGCGAAAAATTCCTGCTGCAACTTGTGAAATTCCAACTCGCCGAACAGGGCGGTGAGGGCGGCGCGATCGGGCGCGCCGGTGGCCAGGGCATCATAATCAATGCCCAGATCCAGATCGTCCCTGAGCGTCACCAGCCGCTTGGACAGCAGCGCTTGCTCGCCGAACTCGCGCAGCTTGTCCCGCATCTTGCCCTTGACCTCGTCGACCCGCGCCAGCAGTTCCTCCACCGTGCCGAATTCAGCGATCAACTTGACGGCCGTTTTCTCGCCGATGCCCGGCACGCCGGGAATATTGTCCGAGCTGTCGCCCGCCAGGGCCTGCACTTCCACCACCTTGTCCGGGCCGCCGCCGAAACGCTCGGCGACTTCAGCGGGTCCATAGACCTTATCCTTCATGGTATCGAGCATGCGGATTTGCTCGGAGATCACCTGCATGAGATCCTTGTCGCCGGAGACGATGGTGACCTCCAACCCCTGGGCGGCATGTTTTTTCGCCAGGGTGGCGATAATGTCGTCGGCCTCGAAGCCTTCAAGCTCCAGGGCCGGCAGGTTGAAGGCGCGCACCAAATCCTTAATCACGGGGATCTGCGGCCTCAGATCCTCGGGCATGGCGGCGCGATTGGCCTTGTACTCGGGATAGATCTCCTTGCGAAAGGTCGGCCCCTTGGCGTCGAACACCACCGCCAG
>NZ_JAUVWH010000173.1 GCF_030604225.1 Geoalkalibacter sp. | reverse complement strand
TCGCTGTCGTTGATGGTCACCCAGAAGGAGGAGCGCCCCCCCAGCTTGAGCTGCCCGACCTGCTTGCTGAAGTTGAAACCGATCCAGTTGGGCAGAAAGCCCATCTTCACCCGGGACTGCTCGCGGTCGGGCCCGGCGATGGCTTCCATCTCCGCGTTCTTGTCGCTGCTGCTGTAGACATAGAAGGTATTGAACGACCCATCGACGCTGAAGGTGGTTTCATCGGCATCGTAAAGGGTGATGGCGGCCAGGGCGGCCTGGGGAAGAACCAAACAGACAATCAAGACACCGAGGATAAAGCCGGAAATCTTACCTGACATTGAAAACCTCCTGAGGGTTGGAAGGGGTGAATGTGCTTCTCCGAAGATCACCGGCGGCCGGCAGGAACGGTTTTTCCATCCGGAAACCCCGCGCCCCAATTTTCCTGTCCTCCTTTAGAGCCTGTTTTGCCGCACCCGTATCCCGGAAAAGCGCTTCACGATCTGCATGCGCAAGTCACTTCCGGGCTACCTGTGCAACGGCGGTGCCAATCAAATAAAACAATGGTTTTTTGTTTAGAAACAGGATGATAGGGATTTTCCCAGGGGAGAAAAGTTGATCGAAAAGCAAGGCTATGAGATGATGTTCTGGAAAATCGAAACACTTTGGTGACGTTATTGCCGGGGAAAGTCTCCACAGCGTGGAATTTACTCCCAACAGGGCATGAGTTGAAAAACGAACCAAAAGATTATATTTCTCCAACACCAAACGTCGTTTGAAAGTTCGGTATACCTATTGCTTGTTGTTTTTATTGACCGCAACGCTCGGGTTCAACATTCGCCCGGCCAAACCGCGCCGAAGGAACTGAATGATGGGGCACGATGTCGTCAAGAAAAGTCCCGCCCTGCACCACTGCAAATTTGAAGTGCCGGAGATCATCTTCGGCCGCGGCCTGCTCAGCCAGATCGGCTCCTGCGCGCGGCGCCTCGGTGGCAACAAGGTGTTTCTGGTCAGCGACCAGGGCCTGTTCAACGCCGGCTGGGTGGACCAGGCCATGCACAGCCTGCTCGAAGCCGGGCTGAATTTCGTCTATTTCGACCAGATCACGCCCAATCCCAAGGACCATGAGGTCGAGGCGGGCGCCAAGGAATACATCCGCCAGGGCGCCGATGTGATCGTCGGTCTGGGCGGCGGCAGCGCCATGGACGCCGCCAAGGGCGTCGCCATTCTGGTGTCCAACGGCGGCAGTATTCGCGACTTCGAGGGTTCGGACAAGATCAGCCGCCCCCTGCCGCCCCTGGTGCTCTGCCCCACCACCTGCGGCACGGGCTCGGATGTGTCCCAGTTCGCCGTCATCAACGACAGCCGGCGCCACTGCAAGATGACCATCATGAGCCGCTGCGTGGCCCCCGACATCAGCCTCACCGACCCGGACACCCTCGCCACCCTGCCCGAGGAATATGTCTGCACCACCGCCACCGATGCTTTAAGCCACGCCCTGGAGGCCTTTTTCTCCGTGGCCTCCTCGACCCTCACCGACGTCAATGCCATCCGCGCCCTGAGTCTACTGGCCAATGGCCTGGTGCGGGCGGTGCGCGAACAGCGGCCCGAGGATCTGGAAAGCATGGCGCGCGCCAGCCTGCACGCCGGCATGGCCTTTTCCAACTCGCTGCTCGGCATCGTGCATGCCCTGGCGCACCCCATCGGCGGCTATTACGACATCAATCACGGCAGCGTCAACGCGGTGCTGCTTCCCGAGGTGGTGCGCTTCGATCTGCCGGTGGTCACGGAGAAATTGCCGGAGTTGGCCTGGACCCTGGGCGTGCACCGGGATCTCAACGGCCGCGAGGCCGCCGAGGTGGTGGAGGAGAAAATCGAGGCCATGCTCGATGCCGCGGGAGCGCCGCGCACCCTGCGCAGCCTCGGCGTCAAACGCGAGGACCTGCCGCAACTGGCGCGCAAGGCCCTGAGCGATGTGTGCATCCTCACCTCGCCGCGCGAAGCGAATGAAACCGATCTGTTGCGGATTCTTGAGAGAGCCTTCTGATGGACGAGATCAAGCCCACCCGCATCGACGAGGTCAGTCTTGATCGCCTGCTCGGCATCGAGAGCTCAAAAATCGGCTATTATGCCGAAGTCAAACAGAAAATCCGCGAACTGGAGATCGCCAACGCCAACCTGCGCTCCAAGAAAAGCGAGCTGCAGGCGGTGTTCGATTCCATCAGCGACGGCGTGGTGATCTACAACGGCCTGGGGCGCATTCAGCACCGCAACCACATCTGTCCGCGCCTGTTTCCCGAGCAGACCATGCCGGGAAAATCCTGCCGCGAACTCTTTCATCCCGAACAGGAGCTGGGCGCGGATCACTGCCCGGTGGAGAAGGCCCTGCGCGGAGAGGGCACGCAAATTTCCTTCACCAAAAGCAGCGCGGGCGGCGAAAACCGCTACTTCGACGTGACCGCCTCGCCCATCGTCGATGCCCAGGGTCAAAACCGGGCGCTGGTCTTTCTGCGGGACGTCACGGATCGGCGCGTCCAGGAACTGCAACTGGTTCAAGCCGAGAAAATGTCGAGCATCGGCTTGCTGGCCGCGGGCGTCGCCCACGAAATCAACAATCCCCTGACCTCGGTGGCCGGCTACGCCGAGGCCCTGCTGCGGCGCTTTCGCGACCAACCGGGTCTGGCCGAGAACCCCGACCTGGAGATATTTCCCGAATATCTTCAGGTCATCATGCGCGAAGCCTATCGCTGCAAGGGCATCATCGACAGCCTGCTGACCTTCAGCCGGCGCTCCGACGGCTCGGTGGGCCTGGTCAATGTCAACGAGGTCATCGACGAGGTGCTTGACCTGGTGCGCAACAAGGCCCGCCAGGAACAGGTCGGCATCGAGGAAGAGCGCTGCGCGCGGCTGCCGCCGATCAGCGCCGACGCGGCCGCCTTGCGCCAGGTGTTCATGAACCTCACCATGAACGCCATCCAGGCCATCAAGGGTCCGGGACAGGTCCGGGTCCGCACCTTCGCCGCCGGCGATGAGGTGGTGGTGGAAATCAGCGATTCGGGGTGCGGCATCCCGCCGGAGCATCTCGACCAGATATGGGATCCCTTTTTCACCACCAAGACCGTGGGCAACGGCCTGGGTCTGGGTCTGGCGATTACCTACAGCATCATCGAACGCCATCAGGGCCACATCGAAGTGGCCAGTCAAGTCAACAAGGGCTGTACCTTCAAGGTGAGACTCCCCATATGTCCAACGTGAATCGCGGCGACGGCGCCAAAGTTCTGATCGTGGAAGATGAAAAGCCCCTGCGCGAGCTGCTGCAGACCGAACTGCGGCGCAGCGGGCACAAGGTTCAGGTCGCGGCCAACGGCGAGGAGGGCCTGGCGCGCTATCGCGAGGAAATCTTCAACGTGGTGCTGCTCGATATCCGCATGCCGGGCAGCGACGGGGTGGAAATCCTCAAGCAGATGAAGAGCGAATCCAACGTGCCCGAGATCATCATGTTCACCGGGCACGGCACCATCGAGACCGCCGTGGAATGCATCAAGCACGGCGCCTACGACTACCTGACCAAGCCGGTCAAGCTCGATGAGCTCGAACTGGTCATCACCAAGGCCCATGAAAAAAACCGCCTGCGGCTGGAAAACATCAGCCTCAAGCTGGAGGTGCAAAAGCTCGACAATCAGCGCATCGTCGGGAAGAGCCAAGGAATCCATCAGGTTCTCGAAACGGTGCGGCGCTGGGGCGCCGTCGACGAGCACGTGCTGATTTTCGGCGAAAGCGGCACGGGCAAGGAACTGGTGGCGCGGGCGGTCCACGAGGCCAGCCCGCGCGTGCAAAAACCCTTCATCACCGTCAACTGCGGACGCCTCGACGTGCACACCGCCGAGAGCGAACTCTTCGGCCACATGCAGGGCGCCTTCACCAGCGCGGTCAAGGGCCGCGCCGGGCTGTTCGAACTGGCCGACCAGGGCACCCTGTTCATGGACGAGGTGTCGGAGATGACCCTCGACGTGCAGGTCAAGCTGCTGCGCATCCTGGAGACCGGCACCTTCCGGCGCCTGGGCGGCAACCGCGACATCAGCGTCGATGTGCGCTTTGTCTTCGCCACCAACAAGAAACTCGAGGACAAGGTGGAGAGAGGCGAATTCCGCGAGGACCTCTTTCACCGCATCAACATGCTGCCCATTTACATCCCACCGCTGCGCGAGCGCGCCGAGGACATCCTGCCCCTGACCTGGTACTTCCTGCAGAACGGCTCGCCCAGCGGCCAGGGCCAATGGGAGATTTCCCCCGAGGCCATGGCCTGCCTGCGCGCCTACCACTGGCCGGGCAACGTGCGCGAGTTGCGCAACACCATCCGCCGCGCATCCATTCTGGCCAGGGAGCGGGTGATTACCGCGGACCTGCTGCCCTTTGCCCCGCCGCGGCTCTTCACCCCCGAGACGCAGGTCGCCGTCACGGCCGAAACGCCTCCCCTGCCCTTGTGGGTCATCGAGCGTGAACACATTCGCAGCGTTCTGGAAAAAGTCGAGGGCAACAAGAGCCAGGCGGCGAAGATCCTCGAGATCGACCGCAAGACCCTCTACACCAAGCTGGAGCGATACGGCTTGCCGGCCTGATCCTAAACAGCGACTGTGGAGTTTGTCCCCAGTCCATTCCGGACCAAATGGGGAATTTTGCTACGCCGGGGATTTTTTCCCCAGACGGAAGCGACCCGAGAGCCGATGTGAATCCCGACCAAGTCCCGTCCGAATCCCTGGCCGGGCTTTTGAGCGATGCGGGGCTGCGTCCGCCACGCATCCTGACCCTGGCCATCACCGGCGCCTGCAACCTGCACTGCCGCCATTGCTGGGTTGATGGTGGCAGACCCACGAGCGCCGCCCATGTGCCCGCCGCCACCCTGTGGCGCCTCCTGCGGGAGTTCGCCCACCTTGGCGGGGCAGGCGTGCGCCTGACCGGCGGCGAACCCCTCTGCCATCCGGCATGGCGCGATCTGCTGCAACACTCGCGCAAACTCGGCTTCGCCCAGTTGGCCCTGCAAACCAACGCCGCCCTGATTCTCGACCAGGAGGCCGCTGCCCTGGCCGAG
>NZ_JAUVWH010000067.1 GCF_030604225.1 Geoalkalibacter sp. | reverse complement strand
TCGCGCAAGGGACTTCCTTGCAACGGCGACATTTCGCCAAAAGCGTCGATTTTTGGCCTTTTCGGCCTTGGCGCTCTTCGGCGAAAATTATTAAAACGAATTGCAACAAAACACGACTTAATCTAAAGTTAAGTCATGTTTTCCCGGTTTCATACAGGTTGGCACCGGGATTGCTAAACGAGGGAACGCCGTTTTTTAAAATTGCGTTCTAAAGCCCATCACTGAAGGAGGAAACAATGGTCAAAACCGGCAAGATCTTTTCAACCCTGACTGCAACCCTGTTTCTCGCTGCCCTGCTGGTTTCCGGCGGTACCGCGGAAGCCAAAACCCGCCTGGCCTTCTCCGGCGGCCCCGATGGCGGCACCTTCCAGTATTTCTCCAATGCCATATCCTCCCGGCTCTCGCGCAACCTGCCCAATGTCGAGGTGTCCAACATGGCCTCGGCCGGTTCCGTGGAGAACCTGCGTCGCGTGAACTCGGGCGATGCCGATTTCGGTGTCGTCTACGCCGGCGACATCTACCTGGGCATGAAGGGTGAGCTGACCAACGACACCCGCGAGTACAAGAACGTCATGGGCATGGCTTATCTGTACGGCGCCCCCGCCCACCTGGTGGTACTGGCCGATAGCGGCATCACCAAGGTCGAGGACCTCGCCGGCAAGCGCGTCGCCGTCGGTCCGGCCGGCTCAGGCGCCGCCGCTTCGGCCCAGCGCTACTTCACCGGCATCGGCATGTGGGACAAGATCCGCGTGGAATACATCGGCTACAGCCAGGCCGCGGCCGCCATGGGCGACAAACTGCTCGACGCCATGTGGGTTTTCGCGGGTTTCCCCAACTCCTCGGTCATTCAGGCCGCGGCGAGCAACAAAATCACCATCCTCAGTCTTAATGAAGCCGGCGACAACAGCACCTTCTTCAACGACAATCCCTATTACGCCAAGGTGGTGATCCCCAAGGGTACCTACAGCGGCGTCGACTACGATGTGCAAACCTTTCAGGATTCCACCATCTGGGTGGCCGGCAAGCACGTCAAGGACGACATCGTGGCCGCCTCCCTTAAAGAAATCTTTTCCGACGAAGGTCTGGCCTTCATGGTGAGCGTCACCTCCACCGCCGCCGCCATGTCCGTCGAGGATGGCCTGATGGGTATCGTCACCCCGCTGCACAAGGGCGCCATCAGCTTCTGGACGGAAAAAGACAAGTCCTTCTCCGACGCCCAATTGGGCAAGTAAGGGAAGTTCTTCCCACCGATCATTGACTGCCATGACAAGAAGCGGGGCCCCGAGCCCCGCTTCTCATCTTGACCCGGACCACCGGGCTGCCCCTCGCGCCAGCTTTCACGGAGCCCTCTCATATGTCTGAAGAGTTGAAGGACCTGCAGGAACTCGATCCCAAGGAAAAACAGAAGCTCAAGGAGCTGATGGAAAAGGATGCCAAATCCTACCGCTCGCCGGAGGGCGCGTGGAAATGGCTGGTGGCTCTGCTCGGCGCGGCCCTGGTGCTGTTTTATTTCTATGCCGCCGGCATCGCCGCGGTCGGCACCCAATACCATCTCGGGGTCTACGTTTTTATCACCTACATTCTGGTCTTTCTGCTCTATCCGGCCGGCAACACCCGCATGCGTCTCGCCCTGAGCCTGTTGCTGGGGCTGCTGATCTGCGGCACGATCTCCGTCGCCTGGATTTTTGACGACGCGGCCGCCTTTCGCGATCGCTTCATGGGAATCTTCGATGCCCTGAGCGACGCAGGGATCGGCGCGGCCCTGGGCCAGGCCGCGGGTCTGTGGGGCCTTTGGCTGGGCGCGGGCGTTCTCGGCGGGGCGCTGTATGTCGTCGATGGGTTCATGATGCGCCGCTGGGAAAAAAACCCGACCCTCAGCGACACTCTTTTCGCGCTTGCGGCGGGCGCCGTCGTCTATTACTGGCTCAGGGAATTCGAGGCGCTCAACTACCGCGCCGGCGCGGAAACCGAGCTCGACGCCCTCATCAGCATCGTCGGCATTCTGCTCTCCCTCGAAGTCTGCCGTCGCGTGCTGGGCTGGTCCATGACCCTCATCGGCGTGGGCATGATCGCCTTTGCCTACTACGGTCCCTATCTGCCCGAACTGCTCGCCCACCGCGGCTTTAGCTTCGAGCGCATCTCCACCGCCATGTTCCTGACCACCAACGGGGTGTTCGGCGTCATGGCCAACGTGCTGGCCACCTACGTCATCCTGTTCATCTTCTTCGGCGCCTTTCTGCACAAATCTGGCGCCGGGCGCTTCTTCATCGATCTGCCCCTGGCCCTGGCCGGGCGCTCCACCGGCGGCCCGGCCAAGGTGGCGGTCATGGCCTCGGCACTGTTCGGCTCGGTGTCCGGCAGCGCCATCGCCAACACCGTCTCCACCGGCGCCTTTACCATTCCCCTGATGAAGCGCGCGGGCTTTCGCCCCCATGTGGCCGGCGCCATCGAGCCGGCGGCCAGCATCGGCGGCATGTTCCTGCCGCCCATCATGGGGGCCGGCGGCTTCCTCATGGCCGAACTCACCGGTCTGCCCTATTCCTACATCATGATGATCTCCGTCGGGCCCGCCCTGCTCTACTTCTTCGCCGTGTTCTGCATGATCCACTTCGAGGCGAAAAAACTGGGCATCGTCGGCATTCAGGACGAGGAATTTCCTCACTGGAAAACGGTGCTCAAGAACGGCTGGTTCTATTCCCTGCCGCTGATCATCATCACCCTGCTCATGATCATGGGCCGCTCGCCCGGATTCGCCGCCTTCTGGGCCACCCTGTCGTGCATCGCCATCAGCTGGGTGCACAAGGAAACCCGCATGGGTCTGAGCGAAATTTGGGATGCCATTCAGAGCGGCGCGCGCAACACCCTGATCATCGGCGCCACCGTCGGGGTGATCGGCATCATCGTCGGCATCATCTCCCTGACCGGCATGGGCCTGAAGTTCTCCGACATCATCATCTCCATGGCGGGTGACAGCCTGCTGCTGGCCATCATCCTCATCGCCCTGGCTTCCCTGGTGCTGGGCATGGGCGTGCCGGTCACGGCGGCCTATCTGATCGTCGCGGTCCTGGCGGTTCCGGCCCTGGGCGAATTCGGCGTGGCGGCCATCGTTGCCCACCAGATCGTCTACTGGCTGAGCCAGGACTCCAACATTACGCCGCCCGTCTGCGTGGCCGCCTACGCGGGCGCGGCCATTGCCGGATCGGACCCCTGGAAGACCGGCTGGACCTCCTTCAAGTTCGCCAAGCTGCTCTACGTCATGCCGCTGCTGTTTGCCTTCACGCCCTCGATTCTCTTCCAGGGCAAGGTGATCGAATCCAAAATGCCCGAAATCGAGAGCGGCGCGCCCTTCGCCACGGTGCTGCAGGTCAACGTCACACCGGGGCAGGATTTTGTCGAGGGTGATGTCCTGGCGCTGGTGCAGATCGGTGGTCAGCCCCAGGAAATTATCGCCCACAAGGATGCCAAGGTTTTGCAGGTGCGCACCAACCCCGGCGCCCTCATCAGCCCGGGCGACACCATCGTGCGCGCCGAGATCACCGCCACGCCGACGCGGGTGTTCATGTCCTTTTTCTCCGCCATCCTGGGCACCATCGCCTTTTCCGGCCTGACCATGTTCTACTGGATCCGGCGAACCTCGGTCATCGAGTGGCTGCTTTTGGCCCCGGCGACGCTGCTGTTGTACTGGCCGACCCTGATCACCGATGGCGCCGGGCTGGCCTTGGTCGCGCTGGTGTGGTTCATGCAAAAGACCAAGAACAACCGCGACCAGAAACTAGCGGCCGCGGGGGGAGGCAAAGCCTGATGAAAAGCATTCGCAAGATTCTCTATGCCACGGATTTCTCCGAAAGTTCCGAACCGGCCTGTGCCTATGCCCTGACCCTGGCCCAACTGGCCGGCGCCGGCATTCACGTGCTGCATGTCATCGGAGAACTCGCCGACAATCGCCGCAGTCGCATCCCACCCGAGGCTTTCGAACTCTTCGAAAAAGAGCTCGAGATCCATGTGGTCAAGGAAATGAAGGAGTTCTGCAAGCGACACCTGGGGGATCAGGTCGCCTACACCACGGAAATCGCCATCGGCACCCCCTTTCAGGTGATTCTGGATCGGGTGGCGAAAACCGGCAGCGACCTGATCGTGATGGGGACCCACGGACGGACCGGCATCGAACACATTCTGGTGGGCAGCACCGCGGAACGCGTCATGCGGCGCTCAACCGTGCCGGTCCTGACCGTTCGCGCCCCATCCTGACACCTATCCCGCGCAAGGAGCATCCGCCATGAAACACCTGTTTGTCCTGCTGCTGGCCCTGGTTTTGATCCTGCCCGCCAGTCAGCCCGCCGCTGCGGAGAAGGTACGCTTGCGCTTTGTCGGCGGGCCACCCGGCGGCAGCTTCGAGGGCGCGGCGCGCTCCTTGACCCAGCGACTCAAGGAAGAGTTGGGCGTCGAAGTGTCCCTTGCCATCTCCGGCGGCTCCGTGGAAAACCTGCGCCGCATCAACAAAGGCGAGGCGGATTTCGGGATCGTCTATGCCGGCGACCTGTTCCTCGCCCGCGCCGGACAGCTTCCCTTCGACCCGCGCAGCTACGACCTAGTGCTCGGCCTGGCCGCTCTGTATCCGGCCCCGGCGCAGCTCATGGTGCGCGCCGACAGCGGCATCACCCGCGTCGGACATCTTGCCGGCAAGCGCGTGGCGGTCGGCACCATCGGCTCGGGCACCGCGGCAACGGCCCAGCGCTATTTCACCAGCATCGACCTCTGGGACCTGATCCGACCTGATTTTACCGGCTATCAGGAAGCCATTTCCGCCTTGGGACACGGTTACATTGATGCCATCTGGGTGCTGGCCGGGGTTCCGAATCAGACCGTCATCCAGGCCGCGGGAAGCTATCCCATCCGCCTGTTGGATTTGGCCGAGGACGCTGAAAGGAAGGGCTTTTTCACGCAGTACCCGTTCTTCGGCACCACCATCCTTGCTCCCGGTACCTACCCCGGCGTCGATTCCCCGGTCAAGACCTTCGAGGATGTCGCGGTCTGGGTCGCCGGCAGCCACGTCGATACGGAAATCGTCCGCAAGGCGATGGCCGCGGCGGCCAAAAGCCAAGGTCAGAGCCCGGCGCTGATCTCCGACTTCTCCGGAATTCTCACCCCCCTACACCCAGGCGCCGAACGATATTGGCAAGACATGGGCAAGCGCTGATTATTCCTGAATGACTTCGGCACCAAATAGAAAAGGCGCCCCGCATGGGACGCCTTTTCTATTTGCCTAAACCCTTTGAACCAAACTTATTTCTTGTGGCACTCGTTGCACTTGGCGGGGCCGTTCATTTCCTTGTGGCAGCCGGTGCAGGTCTGGTGCGCCCAGTCCTTGGTCACATCGATGGGGCCGGGGGTGCCTTCGTGGCACTTGGCGCAGTCGCCGAGGCGCTCGGCATGAGCCTTGTGGTCGAAGGTCACGTTGCCGTTTTTCGCCTCATAGGTGTACACATCGGCGGCGAAGGCGTAGACAGCACCGGCAAAGAAAGCAGCGACGGCAAGTACAGCGGCGAAACGTTTCATCTCGATCTTCCTCCTAGTAGATTGTCCCAGACGGGTTTTCGGGCGCCATGCCCAAACTCTTGAGGGAGACTATAGCCAAGATTTTTTCCGTAAACAGCAGACATCGCGCCATTCACCACCCGATGTCGACCTACATGCATGTAAATTCAATGACTTAAAATTTCACATGTCGATTCATGATTGAGACAATTTATTTAAGATAGCTGTCGATTCCTCGCAAAAACAGGTCGTACTGAGTTTCCAGGGCTTCCTTGATTGCAAAGGCCGCGGTTCCGCTGAGCAGGTTTCCGCGCCAGCCCAGCCATCCCAGGCCATCCCCCGATCCTAGGCTGATGAAATAGCCGATCTCCCGGTAGAGATAAGCTTTTCTTCGTCTGCCCACTTGCGCATGGGCGATATTTTCCGCCACCAACGCCCCCTTGCGCAGGGCGGCCTGCGCCGTCTGGGCATTGAGGCCCTTGCTGAGAAAATGGGAACAATCGCCCGCGGCATAAATATTCTCCAGGGGCAGACCCTCATCAAGCACTTGGCCGTAGCGATTGGTTTCAAAAAGCCGCGGCACGGCCGCCACCCCCGGAAACAGCAGCACCAGGTCGCAAGCTAAGGTCATGGCGACATGTTCGCCGGCCGATTGCAGGCTGATGCCACCATCCTCCTGCCCCAGGTAGCTCGCACCGGGCAGATAGTCGATGTCCAGTTCCCTGAAACGCTTGCGCAGATAAAGATCAAAGCCTTCGGGATACCCGGGCAACAGGCGGGGCAACAGATCAACCAGATGTAAATGGACCGGCCAGTTTTCCTCGGCCGCCACGGAGCGCAGCTCAAACAGAAACTGCAACCCCGTGGCTCCGCCGCCGACGACGGCAACCTCCATGGGGCATCCGCCCTCGCGGCGGGAAATTTTTTGGAAAGCTTGTTCGCCCGCGCCGGACAGCAAGTCCTCCCGGGTGAGGGAGGATTTGCCCCGCGGCAAGGGCGGAGTGCGCGCGCCCGTGGCGATCACCAGGTAATCAAAAGGCAGATCGCCCTGGGGCAAGGGCAGGGCTTTCGCGGCCTGCCAGTCCGCAAGGCAGGTCTCCGGCATGTCGATTTCGGCCTGAATGAAGGAGAACCCGAACTTTTCGGCCAGAAGAGCAAAGGGGCAAACAATCTCGGAGAAAGGACGTCGCAGGGTCTGGTGCAGGCGCGTCAGCTTGACATGGCTCACCCGCCCATCCACCAGATGCAGCCTTGCCTCCGGACAAAGGCGCCGCAGGGACAGCAGGCAGGACAGGCCGGCATAACCGCCGCCGATGACGACTACATCCATGTTCCCTCCTTCCCCTGCCTTTCGCGCCTTGACGAATTCAGGCTACCAGCTTACCAGTTCTTTCCCTTCTTGCCTGAGGCGCGAGCTTTTTTTATAGTTGTCCCCAGTGATGGCTTCCAACCTCGTTTCACGCAAGGAGAATCCCATGCCCTACGTCAACATCAAGATTACCCGCGAAGGCGCCACCGCCGAGCAGAAGGCCAAACTCATCGAGGGCGTCACCCACCTGTTGCGCGACACCCTGGGCAAGAACCCCGCCACCACCGTGGTGGTCATCGACGAAGTCGACACCGACAACTGGGGCATCGGCGGCGAAAGCGTGACCGTGCGCCGCAAAAAGGGTCAGTAACCCGCGACCGGCAAGGATTGACAAGCCTCGGGGGAAGGAGTACCTTGCCGTGCCTCGCACCGAGGCCGGGAGAGTTGAGACATGGCGAGCGAGCGCAGAAAAAAAACCGACAAGCAACAACTGGAGCTGACCATCGAGAAACTCGACGAGGAAGGCATCGGCCTCGCCGCCTGGGAAGGAAAGAGGGTTCTGGTGCCGGGGGCACTTCCAGGCGAGCGCATTCAGGCCGTCGTCGAGCACGAAGGGCAGCGCCAGATGGCGGCGCGCCTGCTCAAGCGGCTCACCAGCGCCCCGGAGCGCAGCCGCCGCTGGAATTGCCCCCACGCCGAGGATTGCCTGGGCTGCGCCCTGATCAGCATGGACTATCCGGCACAGGTGCGCTTCAAGCAAGACAAGGTCGCCAACGCCCTGGCTGCCTATCCCCGGCTTGCCCAGACCCAAATCCTGCCCCTGTGGGGGGCCGAGCAGCCCCTCGGTTACCGCTGCACCGCCAAACTGGTCATCGGCAAGGAACGCGGGCGCGTCAGCATCGGCCTCTATCGTCGCAACACCCATCAGGTGGTCGACATCGGCCAATGTCCCCTGCACCATCCCCTCATCAACCAGATCACCGCCGTGGTGCGCGAGGAGATCGAACGCCAGGGGGTCTGGGTCTACAACGCCGAGCGCAACAGCGGCCTGCTGCGCTATCTGGCGGTGCGGGTGAGCCCCGCGCGCAACGAGGCCATGGTGACCTTCGTCACCAGCGAGCGCAACTACCGCGAAGTCACGCACCTCGCCAAGTGGCTGGTGAAAAAGGTGCCGCAGGTGGTATCGGTACAGCAGAACGTCAATGCCTCGACGGGCAACGTGATTCTTGGCGCCCAGACTCTCAAGATGCTCGGCCACCCCGCCCTGCTCGACCAGGTCGGCGACCTGCGCCTGCGCATCTCGCCCGCCTCTTTCTTCCAGGTCAATCACCCACAGGCGGCGCGCATTTATGACCTGGTGCGCCGCTGGGCGGCCTGCCGCCGCGAGGATCTGGCCCTGGATCTGTACTGCGGTATCGGCGGCATCGCCATGCATCTCGCCCGCGACGCCGGACAGGTGTTGGGCATCGAGGTGGTGGAGGAAGCGGTGCGCAACGCCGCCGACAACGCGCGCCTCAACCAGCTCGACAACTGCCGCTTTCGCGCCGGAGACGCCGCCGAACTGCTCGAGGATCTCGAACTGGAGTTGCCGCCGGGCGCCGTGGCGGTGGTCAATCCGCCGCGCAAGGGCTGCGAGCCCGAGGTGCTCAAGCGCCTTGCCGCTCTGAAACCGCGCATGCTGCTCTACGTCAGCTGCAACCCGCTGACCTTGGCCCGCGATCTGGATCTGCTGGCGGCCCTGGGCTATGTCAGCGAGGACATCCAGCCCGTCGACATGTTTCCCCAGACACCCCACGTGGAATGCGTGGCGCGCCTGGTGCCGACCAAGGGCCGCTGATCCCCTATTGGGGTTCGCTCTCGAGTTCGGCCAGACGCGCACGCGCCTTCTCGGCCTGAGGCGACTTCGGGTATTTTTCCGCGATCTCCCGGTAAATCCGCACCGCGTTGGGAATATTACGCTGCAACTCCTCGAACTGCGCGGTTTCGTAGAGATCTCCCGCTCGATCGCTGCACGCGGTCAAAAACAATGCGAAAAACAACACTGCCAGCCATTGTTTCATCGTCTTTCCTCCCGTTGTGAGCTTCATGAATCCGACGTCGGCAAGGGCAAACGCACCCTGAAGGTCGCGCCGCATCCCGGTTCGCCGTCCACCTCGATGGTGCCGCCGTGACGCTCGACGATGCCGTAGGAAACAGAGAGCCCGAGCCCCGTGCCGTTGCGCTTGGTGGTGAAGAAGGGATTGAAGAGCTTTTCCCGCGCCGCCGGGGTGATTCCCGGCCCGCTGTCCGCAATGCTCACCACCAGGTGCCCCTCGCGCACCTCGGTGCCGATCACCAGCAACCCCTCGCCGGCCATGGCCTCCACCGCATTGACCAGCAGGTTGGTGAAAACCTGCCGCAACTGCCCTGCGTCGCCGCGCAAGCGCGGCACCTCGGTGGCGTAATGCCGCTTGACACTCACATTGGCCATGGCCATCTGGTGCGGCAGTTGAGCGAGGATTTCCTCAAGCAATTCATGGACATCGAGGCGATCCTCATGGGGCTCGCGGCGCCGGGCGAAGGCCAGCAGATTGTCGGTGATGCGCGCGATGCGCTCGGTTTGCTTTTTGACTTCCTCGGCTTCCTCGCGCCCCGGGGCATCGGATGAAAGTTCCATGAGCAGCAACTCGGTATTGCCGCGGATGATGGCGGTGGGATTGTTGATCTCATGGGCGACCCCCGCCGCCAGAGCGCCGATGGCGGCCAACTTCTCGTTGCGGGCCAGCTCTTCCTGGGCGCGCAGCAGCTCCTGGTTTTTTTCCTCGAGCAGCCGGGTGCGCTCGGCCACCTTGTCCTCCAGACCGCGGTTGAGCTGCCGCAACTGCTCCTCGCGTTCCCGCAGTGCGCAGGTCATCTGATTGAAGGCCTGGGTCAGGCGCCCGATCTCATCGGCCTCGCGAATCGGCAGTTCGCCGTTGCGTTCGCCGCGCGCCACCCGCTGCGTCATCTCCTCCAGATCGAGAATGGGTCGCGACAGGCGCTTCGAGCCTTCGCGCGCCAGCAGGTAGCCCAGTGCTGAACTGAACGCCAGGATCAGGGCCAGCACCAGGGCCGCCCTGGTGCGCAGCGCCTTGTAGGGCGCTTCGAGCAATCCCACGTAGAGCGAGCCGATGGCATTGCCCTGATGGTCGAAAATCGGCTCATAGGCGGTCAGATACCAGTCGTTGACCACCAGGGCGCGATCGATCCATTTCTTCTTCTCGACCAGAACCGCATGCGCCACCTCGCGCGACACCAGGGTGCCAAGCGCCCGATTGCCATCGGGCAGGCGCACGGTGGTCGCCACCCGCACATCGCCGAGAAACAGGGTGGCGCTGCCGAGAAGTTTATTCCCGTAGACCTCCTCGCCATAGACGGTGCGTTTGATGCGATCGACCAGGTCGAGGTTTTGATTGAGCAACACCCCCCCGTACAGACAGCCGAGGATCCGCCCGTCGGGCGCATGGAGCGGATAGGCGCCGAACAGGAACATGCCGCGGGTCTCTTCCGCCTCGCGGCCCCGCATGCCCGGCGCGACCACGGGCAGCCGCGCCCGCTCGGCAACCGCGGGGTTTTCCATCGCCATCTGCGCCTGGGAAAGGATGACGGTGCTCGAAAAGACCTTCCCCGTCAGGGCGCCCTGGACATAGGGCGCCGCGTTGATCTGGCCGAGGCTCTCGCGGGGGTGTCCCGCCCGCACCAGGGCGGCGCCCTTGGCGTCGGTCAGGGTGAGGATATCCATGCCCCGGTTGGCGAGAACATCGCCCAGGCGCCGTTCGATGAGGTCCATGTCGCCCTGCTCCAGGGCCTCGCTCAACCCGGCGCTGTGCACCGCGAAATGCAGGGCGTCACGCAGCAGTTCCTTTTGGTGATTGTATTCGGCCCGCGCCGCTTCCAAATCGTTGCGCACTTTTTTTTGCGCCTCGCCGACAATCCAGGCGTTGATGAGATAGTAGCCGAGAAAGCTCACCACCACCATGGCCAGGGCCAGCGGTGCCAGGGAAGCCAGGGTCAGCTTGGCGCGGATGGAGAGAAAACCTGGGCGCGGGAGGTTCATGCCGGCGGGTCGCAGGACTCGGGGAGCAGATCGAATTCCTTGATCTTGCGATCCAGGGTCTTGCGCGTGATGCCGAGCAGATTGGCGGCTTGGCTCTTGTTCCAGCCCGTTTCGTTGAGGGCGAGAACCACCTGGCGGCGCTCGGCCTCGCGCAGGGGCAGGGGTGCCTGGGGCGCCGAAACAGACAGGCTGGGGCGGGTTGTCAGCTTGAGGGGCAATTCGTCCAGGGTCAGGGTGTCGCCCTCGGCAAGAATCGCCCCGCGCTCGATGAGGTTCTCCAACTCGCGCACGTTGCCCGGCCAGTGATAGGCGCGCAGGGCCGCCATGGCCGCGGGATCGATGCGCCGTACTGCGCTGGCGGTCTTGACGATCATCTTGCCGAGAAAATGGCGGGCAAGGGGTTCGATGTCCTCCACCCGCTCGCGCAGGGGCGGCAGCGGCAGGCTGATGACGTTGAGGCGGTAGAAGAGGTCCTCCCGAAAGCGCCCGGCCGCCACCTCCTTGTCCAGATCCTTGTTGGTGGCGGCGAGAAAGCGCACATCGACGCGCTTGGGACGGGTGGCGCCCACGGGAATGAATTCGCCCTCCTGCAGCACCCGCAGGAGCTTGGCCTGAAGCGCCGGACTCACATCGCCGATTTCGTCGAGAAACAGCGTGCCGCCGTGGGCCTCCTCGAGGATGCCCTTCTGGTTCTGGCCGGCGCCGGTGAAGGCGCCGCGCACATGGCCGAAGAGCTGGCTCTCCAGCAGGGTTTCGGTCAGGGCGGCGCAGTTGACGGCGAGAAAGCGCTGGTCGTTGCGGCGGCTGGCGCGATGAATGGCGCGCGCCACCACTTCCTTGCCGGTGCCGCTCTCGCCGAGAATCAGCACGTTGGAATCGCTGCCCGCCACGCGCAGGGCCAGCTCGAAGACCTTGCGAAACGCCGGGCTGTCCGCGATGATGGTGCCGGGGTCGGCCTGACTTTTGAGTTCGTTGCGCAGATGGCGGTTCTCCTCCAGCAACTGCTCGCGTTCGAGGCAGTGGCGCACCACGGCGAAGAGTTTTTCCTGGGGGAAGGGCTTGGTCAGGTAGTCATAGGCGCCAAGCTTCATGGCTTCCACGGCCGAATCGATGGTGCCGTGGCCGGTCATCATCACCACCGGCAGACGCGGCCGCAGCTCGCGCACTCGACGCAGGGTATCGATGCCATCGAGCTCGGGCATTTTCATGTCGAGGAGCAACAGCGCGGCGGCGTCCTCGGCACTGTCCTCGAGTTGCCGCAGCAACTGCAAGGGGCTGGAGAAAATTTCCGATTCAAAACCCTGAGTGAGCAGCATCTTGCGCAGGTAGCGCAAAATCCCGGTTTCGTCGTCACATATCCAGATTCGCTTGTCCATGCCGCCTCTCGGGGGTGGTGGGGGTCGCCAGCAATCGCCGCCCCGCAGCCTGTTTCTATAATGGCGCGGCGTCGCGGTCAAGCCCCTTTCCCCGCAGCGGGAACCTCAGGTTGCATTCCGGCGGAGGAATGGCTAAGATCCGGGAATTGCCGCACCCCATCACCCCAAGCGCAGGAATCTCCCCCATGCAAAGTCTCGATTGCCGTCAGCAGCAATGCCCCCATCCCGTCATCGAAACCCGCAAGCTGATTCTGGCGAGCAGCGGCGGACCGCTGGAAGTGCTGGTGGGGGATGAAACCGCCCGCGACAACGTCACGCGCCTTGCCGAAAGCCAGGGCTACGGCGTCAGCGTCGCCCCTGCCGAAGGCGGCTTCGCCCTACGCCTGACGCCCGGCGGCAAACCGGCATCCGACGCGCCCGAACCGGCCGTCACCGGCCGCACCCTGGTCTACATCGCCGCCGATGTCATGGGCTCCGGCAGTGACGAACTGGGACGCGTCCTGCTGAAGAATTTTCTCTTCACCCTCGTCGAACTCGAATCCCGCCCCGACGCCCTGTTTTTCGTCAATGCCGGCGTGAAACTGGTCTGCCAAGGTTCCGAAGTGCGCGAAACCCTGGAAAAACTGGCCTGCGACGGGGTCGACATCGCCGCCTGCGGCCTGTGCCTGGAATACTTCCACCTCAAGGATCAGGTGGCGGTGGGCCGTGTCACCAACATGCTCGACATCGTCACCGCCCTGAGCCAGGCCGGCCGCATCATCCGCCCCTGAGGCGCCGGCCTACTCCTGGGCGGGAGCGGCCCCGTCCAGCCGCTCCAGGGGATAGCGCTCGCGCAGCTCGGTCATCCACGCCTCCAAGAGGCCCTCCCGCTGCTCCTTTTCCAAGCGCTCGCGAATCCGGTCACCCACCTCGTCAAAGCTCAACTGACGGGGCTCGTTGACCTCGACCAGCCGGATGATGTGAAAACCAAAGCGCGTGCGCACCAGGTCGGACACCTGCCCCGGCTCCATGGCCAAAATCACCTCTTCGAACTCGGGCACCACCTGCCCCTCGTGAAAGTAGCCGAGATCGCCGCCCACGTAACGGCTGCGGTCATCGGAATTGTGGTAGGCCAGGTTGTAGAAATCCTCGCCGTTCCGCGCCTGTTCCAGCAACTCGGCGGCCTTCTGCCGACGCGCCTCGCGCTCCTCGGCCGAGGCGGAAGGATCGACCTTGATCAGGATGTGACTGGCGCGAAACTGGCGCGGCCGGAAATAGCGCGCCTGGTTCTCCTCGTAATAGCCCCGCACCTGCGCCTCGTCGACGGCCACCTTGGAATCCACCGCCAGGCCACGCGCCTTCTCGGCCAGCAGTTGGCGGAACATCAGGGTGCGAAAATCCCGGTAAACCCGCTCGCCCACCGCCTCACGCATGGCCTGCTCGGACGAATAGCGGCCCAGCAGGGGTTTGATCGCCTCGGCCAACTCTTGCTCGGCAACCGATAGTTTTTGCTCCCGCGCCCAGTTGACCTGATACGCCTGGCTGATCAGCTCGTCCAAGGCGCCTTGGCGGATTTCCTCGACCTTCTCCGGCGCGATCTTGCCGTGAAAACTGACCTGCATGGGCATCTTGCGCTGCACCGTCAAGGCCAGATCGAATTCAGACACCTCAACCTCGCCGACCTTGGCGATCAGCCCCTCGCCGGCCAGCGCCGCACCAGCCCCCAGATCCATAAAGAACAGACAAAAGATCCCCAAAACCGGGAAAAGCAATCGGTGAACCCCCATGAAATACTCCTTGTTTGCGGGCCAAATAGGTTGTTTTAAATAATTCATGAATATTATATTATTTTTCAGGCAAACGCCAGCAGGAATTTTTCCCCGCCCCTTTCTTCCTTGAACAACAGTCCGATCCTGGGCTAGTATGTGCGTCTTTCGGGAGTAGTTCGTAGTCTGGTGACGCGCCCGGTCTTCAAAACCGGTGAGGGGCGTATCCCGTCCCTGGTGGGTTCGATTCCCATCTGCTCCCGCCAGCGAATAAAAACGAGGGGTTAGGCCACCAGGCCCGACCCCTCGCTTTTTAGCGCTCCCACATAATTGGCCATTTTGGGCACAATTTCCGGACAGCGCGCAACCTTTTTGACTTAAGTCATACCCTTCCCCGCCGCCCCCCTGTACCCTGAACGCATCCTCGACCCATCTATATTCTCAACGCAAGGAGACGCAATCCATGGGATGCTGTTCAAACAACGGAAGCGGAGCCGGACCCTTTGCCCAGGGACGCGAGCTTGTCGAATTCGTCTATCAGGCCCACGGCGGGGCGCTCCGGGAGCGGCCCATCTCGGGCGGCGGGCTGAAGGCGACTTGCCAGGGCTGCGGCGGCCCTTTCATCCTGGCGACCTTTGTCGGCAAATGCCCGGCCTGCGGCGGCGTCCATGCCGTCTCGCCCCCGCGCAGTGGCGATCCAGCCAATATCCAGTTCGCCGGCAAGGACTTTTTCCTCCCCGAGGATCGGTTGTCCGCCTGAACGGTGCTTTGAAACCCACCGGGGGTTGAACCTCCCGGCTACAGGCATGCGGCCGCCATGCGGCGCTTAAGACCAGCGTGCAATTGTGTCCCCGCGGGATTGAAGGCCGGTAGCCCGACCATTCATGGCCGGGTTGGTCCGAATTTTCCGTGGATTTCGTCGCGTAGCGACTGAAGGCAGTTCTATCCTAGGTTTCCTGAGAAAGAATTTGACGGATACCTGCATCCAGGGGTGGAATTTTATTCTGAATGATGTCCCAGACCAACTCAAAGTCAACGCTGAAATTCCCATGAATCAGACGGTCACGGGTACCGGCCATACGTCTCCAATCAAGGTCCGGATAACGGATTTTCAGATCCTCAGGAAGATTTTTTACCGCTTCGCCAATGATTTCCAGACTGCGCACAAAGGCACGCTTCAGTGTTTCATCAGCAAGGAATTCATCCAGGGTGAGGTGATGAGCCGTTTTCAGCAAATATTCGGTCTCGGCAAGGATATGCTCCAGGAAGCTAGTGGATGGTTTCAAACCGGGCCTCCTGGAAAATCCGTTGCCTCAGGGACGGATGAAGAGATTCAACTGTGAGCAGATCCACCTTGCGCCCGAAAAGCCTTTCAAGCAATTCCGCCAATTCAAAAAACCGATCGTAATTTTTCTTGCCACGGCGAAATTCCACCAGAAAATCAAGATCGCTGTCCGACTTCAGCTCGCCACGCACGGCCGAGCCGAACAAACCAATCCGGTGTACTCCAAGATCCGAAAGTTCGCCCTGATGTCGGTTGATCGTCTGAAATATGTCCTCGGATTTCATGGCAAACTCACGTCAGCGCTTCTTTGTGTTGGAAAAGTTGAGTCCCATACGTACCTTAATAAAGTACTATAATACCCATACTGAGAACGATCAACGGCAATTTAAACGGAAAATCCAGGTGTCAGAACCATACTAGTGTCCCGTGTGGTTAGTCATGTCAAATAATTCTGAGATATTTTTGGTGCTAACAAGGCGCCGCCAACGCAGGCCTAGCCGTGCGCTAAGTCAAGTTGGCGCAACGCAGGCAGCGCCAAAAATAGCCGGAATTTGAAGACAGGACTAGCCGCACGGGGCACTAGGGTATAAATCCACGGTGATAACCGTCTCAACAGGAGGTTTCAGGATCGCGGGGAGGCGGCCCCGCACGCCGCCCAACTTGTTGCTCGCCCAACACGTTGGACAAAAAGGGCGCCCCCAACTCCTTGCCCGCCGCCGCTGCGCAGCGCCGGGTGCCCTGCGGGTCGTTGCGGTTCAGCGGAAACGGCAAAAACTCGGCGTGCGCCTCAAACATTTGCCGTTTTTCTTCCGCTGTCCCTTGACGACCCTCCGGCTGCGTCACAGGGGGAAGAGCGAAATGCTTGCCTCCCCCCTGTTGCATATGGGGGATTGAAGAGGGTCAGAGTCGCCACGCCCGTCGATGTTCGCCGAGAAATTCCCGTGCCGGCCAGTGGTCACACTCGGCTGACTGGTTGATGCCGCGTCCCGAAAGCATCGACAGCAGGCCGGGGTTTGCGAATTCGGGAACTTACTTTGGTCCGACCCCACAAGACACCTCTCACCCCCAGAACGCCCCGGTTTCGTTCTTCTCCACCTCTTGCAGCAGCTTCTCGATATCACGATGATACGGCAGCGGCGGGTAGGGCTGCCATTTGCTGTTGCGGTCGGCCCAGTAGAGCTGCCAGGTCTCGGTCTTCGGATCCTTTTTGAAGCGGGCCACCTTCATGGAGATCCACTCGCCGCCGCCCTGCCAGGGCGGCCGGCTTTCGAACAGGCTCACCTCGTTGCCGCGGATTCGGTATTCGATCCTGATCTTTTCGCGGAGGTCCGGCGGTATTTTGTTCTCGCAATAGGCGGTCAACAACTTCTCAACCCTCTTCTTTTCCAATTCTGACAAGGCCATGGCTACCCTCGATGTTTGGCCCTTAGAGGCCTGTTTTCACCCTTGAAATGCGCCCTT
>NZ_JAUVWH010000156.1 GCF_030604225.1 Geoalkalibacter sp. | reverse complement strand
GGGCGCTGCACCTCGGCGCCGACGCCCGTGGACAGGGCCATGGGGAGAAAACCCGCCGCATCGGTGATTGCCGTGGCCAGCACGGGTATGAGACGTTTTTGCGCGCCGTTGGTCACGGCGGAAAGCAGATCCTCGCCGCGCGCCAACCCCTGCCCGATGGCGCTGACCAGCACCTGGCCGTTGAGCACGGCGATGCCGGAGAGCGCGATGAAGCCGACGGCCGCGCTGACACTGAAGGGGATGCCGCGCAGCCAGAGCGCCAGCACGCCGCCCACGGCGGCGAAGGGAATGCCGGTGTAGATGATCAGCACGTGGCGCAGGCTCTTCATGCTCAGATAAAGCAGCAGAAAGATCAGGACCAGGGTCAGGGGCACCACGATGGCAAGGCGTTTCTGCGAACGCTCGAGATTTTCGAACTGCCCACCCCACTCGATCAAATACCCCTCGGGCAGGCTGATCTCCTCGGCGATTTTCTTCCGGGCTTCGGCGACAAAGGACGCGATATCCCGATCGCGCACGTTGCTCTGGATCTTGATCAGGCGCTTGCCCCATTCCCGGTTGATGGTGGACGGGCGTTCCACCTCGATGATTTCAGCCAGGGACCCCAGGGACAGCACCGCGCCCGAGAGCGTCGGGATGAGGGTTTCGCGCAGGGCCTCCACATCGGTGCGCTGCGCATCGGGAAGCCGCACCACCAACGGAAAGGATCGTTCGCCCTCGAACACTTCGCCGACATGCAGGGAGCCCACTGCGGCGATCATGTCGAGCACCTCGCGCGCCGTCACACCATGACGGGCAAGCGCCTGCTGGTCGAGGCGCACCTGCAGGGTCGGCTGGCCGGTGATCTGCTCCACCGAAACATCCGAGGCGCCGCGGATATCCCCCAGCAGATGCTCGATCTCCTCGGCCAAAACCACCAGATTGCCGAAATCCTCGCCGTAGAGCTTGATACCCACGTCGGCACGGATCCCGGAGAGCATTTCGTTGACGCGCAGTTCGATGGGCTGGGTCAACACGCTGCGAACGCCCGGCAGATGCTGCAAGGAAGCTTCCACCAGGGTTTCAAGTTCACCCTGGGTTGCGGCGCGCGTCCAGCGATCGCGCGGGTGCAGGGTCATGAACAAATCGGTCAGCTCGATGCCCATGGGGTCGGTCGCCACCTCGGCACTGCCGATCCGGCTCCACACCTGGCTTATTTCATTCGGAAATTCGCTCAGCAGGTATTTTTCCAGCTGGGTGTTGTAGGCGACGGACTCGTCGATGGACACCCCGGCAAGACGCACCAGGCTGGCCACGAGCGAGCCTTCGCCCATGCGCGGCAGAAATTCACCGCCCAGACGCAGGGCAACACCGCCGCTGCCGAGCAGGAGAACCAGGACCAAGGCCAGCAAAACGGCCTTGTAGCGCAGCGTGTGCCGCAGCAGCACACCGTAACCGTTTTGAAGCCGGGCCGTCACCCGCCCCCACCCGGGCCGGGGCGGCTTGAAAAGCAGGCGCTCGCTGAGGATGGGGGTGAGAAAAATCGCGACCAGCAAGGCACCGAGCAAGGCAAAAATGAAGGTCCAGGCCATGGGCTTGAACATCTTGCCCTCGACGCCCTCCAGGGTCAGCACCGGCAAGAACACCAGCAGAATGATAAGCATGCCGAAAAAAATCGGCCGCACCACTTCCTTGCTCGATTCAGCCACGCACGCCAGGCGCTCGGCGGCGGTCAGGGGACGGCCGAGTTCGAGTTGGCGTTCGGTGATGCGGCGTAGATTGGCCTCGCTCATGACCACCGAACCATCCACCAGAATGCCGAAGTCGATGGCTCCCAGGGAGAGAAGGCTGGCGGCGATGCCCAGATAATGCATGCCCAGGGCCGCGAAGAGCATGGACAGGGGAATGGCGGCGGCAACGATGAGCCCGGCGCGCAGATTGCCGAGCAGGATGAACAACACGGCGATGACCAGCACCGCGCCGAGAAACAGGTTGTGTTTCACCGTGTCGATGACCTGCTCGACGAGGTTGGTGCGGTCATAGACGACTTCCAGAATAACATCGGCGGGCAAGGCCGAACGCACCAGGTCCAACCGCTCCCTGAGCGCGGTGGTCACCGCCCGGCTGTTTTCGCCCATGAGCATGAAGCCCAGCCCGAGCACCACCTCCCCTTTCCCTTGGGCACTCACGGCGCCGCGCCGCAATTCATGACCCAGGATCACCTCACCGACATCCTTGATGCGCACGGGGACGCCGGCCTGGGATCTGATGACGATGTTGCCCACCTCGCCCAGGCCGCTGACTTGTCCCAGGCCGTGGACCAGCAGGGTCTGGCCGCCGGAGGTGACTTGGCCGCCGCCGACATTGGCGTTGTTTTGTTCCAGGGCATCGGCGACATCGCGCAGGGTGAGCCCGTATTTGATCAACAGCTCCGGCGCGACGACCACCTGATACTGGCGTTCCAGGCCACCCCAAGAGTTGACCTCGGCCACCCCGGCGGCCTTGCGCAGTTCGGGTTTGACCACCCAGTCGTGCAGGGTGCGCAGTTCGTCGAGGCCACGGGTTTTCGAGCGCAGCACATAGTGAAACACCTCGCCGAGGCCCGTGGAAATAGGCCCCATCTCGGGCCGTTCTATGCCCGGCGGCAGTGCGACGCTCGCCAGGCGTTCCATGATCAGCTGCCGGGAATCATAGATGGGCATGGCGTCGGAAAAAGTGGCGACCACCTGGGAGAGGCCGAATTTGGAAATCGAGCGCACCGAGACGAGATCCGGCAACCCGGCGATGGCCAGTTCAACCGGCAGGGTGATCTGCCGCTCGATTTCCTCGGGGCCCAGGTTGGGGGCCACGGTGTTGATCTGCACCTGCACCGGCGTGGTGTCGGGAAAGGCATCCACGGGCAGGCTCACCAGGGCCCAGGAACCCAGCCCCAGGACGGAGGCGAAGAGAAGTCCCACCAGAAGGCGGTTTCTCAAGACAATATCGATCAAGCGTTCAAGCATGCTGTCAGCCTTTCAATCAGCGGATCGTTAAACGAGGAACTGGGCCGCGTACTTCAATGATCGGCGCAGGAGGCGCCGAGGCGCGCCCGCAAAACCTCGGACTTGAGGGAAAAAGCCTGGGCCGTGACAACCCGATCCGCGGCATCGAGACCTTCGCGGATGATGACCGCACCCTGGTCGCGGCGCCCGGCCACGACGCGCCGCAGTTCGAACAGATCGTCTTCCAGCCGAAGGAACAGAAACGGCTGACCGTCGAGACTCTGCAAGGCCGCGACGGGTACGCTCAGCACCCGGTCCGCGCCTTCGGCGACGGGCTGCACCTGCCCGAACAGACCGCCGCGCAGCAATCCCGCACGGTTGTCGACCTCGGCCAGGGCGCGAATCATGCGGGTTTTCTCATCCAGGGCGGGCGCGATCCAGAACAGCCGGGCCGCAAAACCACGCCCGGGGAGTCCCGTGAAGCTCGCCTGGAGACTCATGCCGTCCCGCACGCTGAACACGGCATCCTCGGGCAACGAGATTTCCAGCCACAGGGTGTCGAGATCGGCGATCACCACCAGCGGATCACCAGCGTTGACCGCCTCGCCGACCACCGCCGAGCGCTCGACGATGGTCCCGTCAAAGGGTGCGCGGATCGGCAGATTCGAGCCGGCGCCCGCGCCGTCCAGACCGTAGTCCTGCAACTGGCGCCGCGCCCGCGCCACGGAGCTTTCCGCCTGGCGCAATTCACTCTCGGCCTGCTGATACTCCTGGCGCGAGGTCACGCCCTTTTCCAGCAAATCCTTTTCCCGTAGGAATACCGCCTCGGCGAGAGCACGGCGGCTTTCGGCGCCGGCCAGTTCGGAAGCGAGGCCGCCCGTTTCGGGGGCGGCGATCTCCACCAGGATCTGTCCCTTCTTGACCCGCTCGCCAAGGCCCGCATGAACCTTGCGCACGCTGCCCGACGCGACGGCCGAGAGCCGCGCCATACGATCGCGATTGAACACCACCTGGGCCGGCCAACGGACTCCCGCTTCGTCGGCGACCATGGGCACCGCCGTTTGGATACCGACGCGATCGGCGACCTCGCGGCTGCCCAGGCGCACCTTCATGCCCTCGCCGGGATTGAGCAGCCCCACCAGATCGGCGGAACACAGGGCATCCTCGATTTCCGGGACATCGTGCTCGGGGCAGATTTCGTCCGGATCGTGGTCATGGCCTTCATGGCCCGCCGCCGCGGACTTGCGACCATGATCATGCCCGGCATGGGAATCTTTCTTTTTTGCCGGTTCGCCGGCGGAACGCGCCACCGCGCCGTCGCCGAACAGATCCTCGAGATCCTCGTCCTCGTCATGGTCGTCATGGTCCTCCGCGGCTGCGGACTGAACCTTCTTGCGGTGGTCGTGGTCCGCATGACCGGAGGATTGGGCATGCGCCGGCGAAGGCGGACCGGAGAGGATATAAAAGCCCAGCCCGACGGTCAGGGCGATCCCGAGAACAAGCAGAGCCAGGAAAGAGTTATTTCGCTTCGTCATGGTGTCGTTACTCCTCAATGAACACGGACGTCAGGGGTTTGTCGTTGAGAGCGCGCCACTCAGGGCCGAGCAGCCGATCAAGTTCGGCCGCCGCTCCGTGGAACGAAGCCAGGGCATCAAGATGGGCGCCGCGCGCCTCAACCAAGGTGCGCTGGGCATCGAGAACATCGAGCAGGGAAAACTTGCCCGCGTGATAACCGTACTCCATCGCCTCCAGCGCCTTGCCCGCGGCGGGAAGAATGTCCCGGGTGAGGGCCCCGATGTCCTCCCGTGCGCTCTGCATCCCCTGCCAGGCCGCGAACACGGCCGCGCGGGTTTGCAGCAAAGCGTCGCGCTCCTCGTCACGCGCCTGCGCCAGACGTTGGCGCGCCGCGGCGATATTGCCCTGGTTGCGATCGAACAACGGCAGGGGAACCGAAACACCGACCACCAGGGCGACATCCTCCTCGGGACGCAGGTAGCGGGCCCCAACCTCGATGTCCAGGTCGGAATAACGCCGCGCCTGCTCAAGGCGCACGACCTTTTGCCGCCGCTCGCTTTCCGCCGCGCGCCGCCGCAGCAAGGGACTGGATTCCACCAGCTTTTCAATCTGCTCAAGGGAGGGCGGCGCGACAAGGATGGTCGGATCGCCCGCGACCGCGCCAAAATCCGCCCTCTGCCTGCCCAGGCCGGCGGCGAGTTTTTCGCGGGCCGCCGACAGCTCGCGTCCCGTCTTGTCCCGAGCCGCTTCGAGCTCGCGGCGCTGAATAAATATTCGCAGCACCTCGGTTTCGGCGGCCTTGCCGGCGGCGATGCGCTCCCTCAGGTTGTCCTCGACCTGCCGGGCCAGCTCGACCAGATGGTTCATCAGCTCCAGGCGCCGCTGAGTCACCAGCACCGCGACGAAGTCCGCGCTGGTTGCGGCCAGAGCGTCCGCTTCGGCGATGGAATAATCATTGCGGGCCAGAAGCTGTTCCGTTTTGGCCAGTTCCCGGCGCAGGGAGCGCTTGCCGCCCAACTCGATGGTCTGAGTGAGGGACAAAGTGGTCTCGGCGGCATCGGTCCCGGTGAATTCTCCGCTGCCGAGCAGGTTTTCAACCTCCAGGGACAACAGGGGATTGGGCCGCAGACCGGCTTGCAGAACCTCGGCCTCGCGGGCGCGGATTTCCAGGGAGTAGGCCTGGAGATTGGGGCTGTGGAGCAGTGTTTCCGCCAGGGCCGCTTGCAGGGTCAGAGGCCTCGAATCAACGGGATCGGAAGGTTTGGAATCCTGGGAGAGTGCCAAGGATAAACCCGGCAGCAGAGCGAGAATGCACATAGCGGCATGCGCCGAGACGAGCGCACGACGGAACAGGACCGACATGGAGAGACCTCCGGCTCAATGATGAAATTTACTTGTGGTCGAAAACAGGTGGCGCCCCCGCGAAACAAAGCACGGAAGGCAGGAGAAATGGCCCGCGCGGGGATTCAGGGAATCAAATCAGCAGGATGATGGTACGCAGGGAAACCAGAACGAGGGACGGTCGCGGAGGTGGCTGGGGCAGAAGGCCTGGTGTCAGGTCTCGCACATAGGGTGTGGGGAATGCCGGCTGCGCGACGGAAAAGTCCGGGTCAAAAACGTCCGAGCCAACAAGGATGCGATCAATACGCGAACCGCCGTGCAGCTCCTGAAGGGCAAGCGGGTGATCCTCGCAATCACCGCACTGGTGGCCCTCGGCGTCATGATGGATGGCCTCGACCGCGCAGAGTTGTCGCTCTTGGGTCACGCAGCCGGCACCGAAGGCTTTTTCCACGGCGAGATTGCCGTTTTCTCCGGCGCACAGCACATAGCCCGCGGCAAAGCCTTGCCCGGCCAGCACCAATACGAGAAAGACAATGAGTAAAAAACTGGGAAGGGACGGTTTGTTCATAAGGCCAGATAGTACATGAACCGCAAATTCTAAGTCAATCCTGT
>NZ_JAUVWH010000028.1 GCF_030604225.1 Geoalkalibacter sp. | reverse complement strand
CTCATCGCGCAAGACATCTACCAGTTCGTCACCCTGGAGGCCTCGGTCAACGCCCGTCGCGCCACCGGCGGCACCGCTCGCGAGGCGGTGGCGCGCGAAATCAAGCGCGCCCGCGCCCAGCGTCAGGACCGGCCCTAGGATGCCCGCCCTCGGCCGCGCGCGCCGCGCCATGTTTTCGCGCCTGGCATTCGGCGCTCTGGTGCTTTTGACCCTGAGCGCCTGCGGCAAGAAGGGGCCGGTGCGTCCGCTCTCGGAGCTCAGTCCCGCCGCGCCACCGGCTTTCAGCGCCGTGCAGGCGGGCGAGAATGTCCTGCTGTCCTGGGAACTGCCTCGCGCCAACCAGGACGGCTCGCCCCTGGAGGACCTGGTCGGCTTTCGCATCTTTCGCCTCGACTTCGCGCCGGGCGACGCCTGCCCCGAATGCCGCGAGGAAAGCGCGGCGCTAGTCGCCGAACTCGACCTCGACTACCTGCCCGCGGCCAGCCGCCAGGGCGAGCGACTGTTCTGGTTCGACACCCGCGCCGCCCAGGACAGCGGCTATCTCTACCGTCTCCTGCCCGTCAACCGCAAAGGCCGCCCCGGCGCCCCCGCACGCGCCCAGTTGCTTGTGGTTGCGCCGCCGCCCGCCCCCGCCCCCCCGTCGGCCAGCGGCCACGATCGCCTGGTGCGCCTGCGCTGGGAACCGGCCGTCGCGCCGCACGGCACGCGCCTGCTCGGCTATCAGCTCTACCGCCGCACCGGCGAAGCCCCTTTCCCCCCCGCGCCCCTCACCGCCGAGCCGCTGCCGGCAACGGACTACGAGGATTTCGCCGTCGAGAACGGCCGGGAATACCGCTATGCCCTGCGCCTGCTCCTCGAGCAGGACGGGCGCCCAGTTCAATCCTCACGTTCGACGGAAGTCCGTGTAACGCCCCTCGCGGGGCGCTGAGAGCCCGCTTTTTCGATCCCTTCTCCAACGGCAAGGCTTCCCCCGATGAACCAGCCCCCGGCCTTGCGCATTTGACGCATTTCCGCTTTTCCGTTAAGCTGAATCTCAATGTTCACGGAGGTGCAAGCATGCGCGAAAACATCATTGTGTCCGGCCGCGGCCAAATTACCCTTCCCGCCGGCATGCGAAAAAAACTGGGGATCAAGCCCGGAGGTGTCGTGATTGCCGAGGACCGCGACGGCGAGGTGGTCTTGCGGCCAGCCGCGGTTCTGGAAGTCGAGATCTATTCCGACGCCGACATCGCCCACTGGGAACGACAGGACCAGCTTTCACCGGCCGCGAAGGAAGCCATCCTGAACAAGCTCAAGGCCAAGGCGTGAAACGCTTGTTCCTGGATGCCAACGTGCTGTTTACCGCAGCCCACAACCCCTCCGGCAAGGCGGCCCTGATCATCGCGCTGGCCGCCGCCGGCCATTGGCAGGTGGTCACCAGCGCCCTGGCCGTCGAGGAGGCCCGGCGCAACCTGGAGCGCAAATATCCTGAGCGCTGCGCTATCCTGGCTGAGTTGCTGGAAAGTGTCGAAACCGTGCCGGGAGGCGACGGCTTCGCCTGCCCCATCGAACTGCCGACCAAGGACCGGCCTATCTTCGAAGCCGCCATGATCTCAGGTGCCGGCCATTTGCTCACGGGCGACACCCGACACTTTGGCCGCTACATGAACCAACCCGCCCTGACGCACGGCATCTGCGTACAGACGGTCGCCGATTATCTGGATGACCTCTAATCGGCAAGCGCGGATAAGATCCCCTGATTATCAACTTTCCGACACCCACCAAGCCCACAACGCTCTTTTTGACTTATCCCTCCGGGTATGTTAAAGATTCTGGCTTATTCAGGCCCTACGCTCTTCGTTTTCATCCACGTCAGGAGGATCGACGCCCCATGCATTTCTTCCAGTACCAAGGCAATGAGCTCTTCGCCGAGAACGTCGCCCTGCGCGACATCGTCGCCCAGGTGGGCAGCCCGGTTTATGTGTATTCCCAGGCCACCCTGGAGCGCCACTTCAAGGCCTTCGACGAGGCCTTCGCCGGCGCACCCCACACCATTTGCTACTCGGTCAAGGCCAACTCCAACCTGGCGATCCTCAAGACCTTCATCCGCATGGGCGGCGGCGTCGACATCGTTTCCGGCGGCGAACTCCATCGCGCCCTGAAGGCCGGCGTCGACCCGCGCAAGGTGGTCTACTCGGGGGTAGGCAAGCGCGACGATGAGATCGAATATGCCCTCAACACCGGCATCCTCATGTTCAATGTCGAGTCCGAGCAGGAAATCGACCGCCTCGACCAGATCGCCGGACGGATGGGCAAGAGGGCGGGCATCGCCCTGCGCGTCAACCCCGACGTCGATCCCCAGACCCATCCCTACATCACCACCGGCCTGAAAAAGGCCAAATTCGGCATCACCATCGAGCGCGCCATCGAGGAGTACAAACGCGCCCGCGCCATGAAAAACCTCGACATCCTCGGCATCGACTGCCATATCGGCAGCCAGCTGACCAAGGTCGAGCCCTTCGTCGATTCCATCAAGAAGCTCAAGCGCTTGATCGGCGAGCTCAAGGCCCTCGACATCAACCTCAAATACCTCGACATCGGCGGCGGTTTGGGCATCCAGTACGACGCGGAGGAGCCGCCCCTGCCGACCGACTACGGCAGCGCCATCCAAGCCGAGACCAAGGATCTGGGGCTGCACCTGATTTTCGAGCCGGGCCGCAACCTGGTGGGCAACGCCGGCATCCTGGTGGCCAAGTGCCTCTACACCAAGGAGCGTGACGAGAAGACCTTCATCATCATCGACGCCGGCATGAACGACCTGGCGCGCCCCGCCCTCTACGGCAGCTTCCACGGCGTGCAGCCGGTGGTCAAGGACCAGGACGGCCTGGTGGTGGCCGACATCGTCGGTCCCATCTGCGAGACGGGGGACTTCCTGGTCAAGGAACGCAACGTGCCCATGTTCAAGCAGGGCGATCTGATGGCCTTCATGTCGGCAGGCGCCTACGGCTTCACCATGAGCAGCAATTACAACACCCGCCCGCGCGTCGCCGAAGTGCTGGTCAATGGCGACAAGTTCGCCGTGATCCGCGAGCGCGAGAAGGTCGAGGATCTGCTGCGCGGCGAGTCGGTTCCGTCCTGGCTCTAGGACGCTAGATTTTACCGATCGCTCATCACTGATTGTCTTTGGGGATTCGGAGTTCATCCGGGAGGAGGACACATGTTCAAGGGTTCCATGGTCGCCATCGTCACGCCTTTCAAGGCCGATGGCAGCTTCGATGAAGAAGCCTACCGTCAACTGATCGAGTTCCAGATCGCCGGCGGCACCGACGCCATCATCCCCTGCGGCACCACCGGCGAATCGGCGACGCTGGACTTCGACGAGCACGATTACGTCATCAAGGTGTGCATCGAGCAGGTCAACAAGCGCGTGCCGGTGATCGCCGGTACCGGCGCCAATTCCACGGCCGAGGCCATCGACCTCTCCAAGGACGCCAAGGCCATGGGCGCCGACGGCCTGCTGCTGGTCTGCCCCTACTACAACAAGCCCTCCCAGGAGGGCATCTACCGCCACTACAAGGCCATCGCCGAGGCCGTGGCCCTGCCCCAGGTGCTCTACAACGTGCCCGGGCGCACCGGCGTCAACATGACCGCCGACACCACGGCGCGGCTTGCCGAGATTCCCAACGTCGTTGCCATCAAGGAAGCCTCGGGCAATCTCATCCAGGTGAGCGAGATTCTCGCCAAGGCCGGCGACAAGATCGACGTCATCTCCGGCGACGATTTCCTCACCTTCCCCATGATGGCCTGCGGCGCCAAGGGCGTGATCTCGGTGTCGGCCAACATCATCCCCCGGGAAGTCAAGGCCATGGTCGATGCCTTCTTCGCCGGCAACTGGGACGAGGCGCGGCGCCTACACCTGGAACTGCTCGACCTGCACAACGCCATGTTCATCGACGCCAACCCCATTCCAGTGAAAACCTCCCTGGGGCTCATGGGCAAGATCGAACCACACCTGCGCCTGCCCCTGTGTGAACTGGGCGGCGCCCATCTGGACAAGCTCCAGAGCGTGCTGAAAAAATACACATTGATCTGACCGTAGGGGCGAGGCGGTGCCTCGCCCGGGCGACCCACCGGGTCGCCCCTACCAGGGGGCGGGCGCACGTCGCCGCGCCCCGACGATCAACACTTTCCCAAAAGGATTCTCCATGATTAAAATCGCCGTGACCGGCGCCGCCGGGCGCATGGGTGGGCGCATCATCACCGCCGTCAAGGAAGCCGAGGGCCTGGAGCTGGCCGGCGCCGCCGAGCGCCCGGGCCACGCCATGATCGGCCAGGACGCGGGCCTGGTGGCCGGCTGCGGGCCGCTGGGCGTACCCATCAGCGACAATTTGGAGCAGGTCCTGGCCGCGGCCGATGTCCTCATCGACTTCACCTTCCCCGAGGTCACCCTGAAGAATCTCGAGGTCTGCTCGCGCCTGGGGCGCAGGATGGTGATCGGTTCCACCGGTTTCACGCCCGAGCAGCGCGAATGGGTGGCGCGCCTGGCCAAGGACATTCCCGTGGTGCTGGCCCCCAACATGAGCGTGGGCGTCAATGCCTGCTTCAAGATCCTCAAGGAAACGGCGAAAATACTCGGCGAGGGTTTCGACGTGGAGATCGTGGAGTTGCACCACAACAAGAAAAAGGATGCGCCGAGCGGTACCGCCGTGCGCATGGGCGAGGTGGTCGCCGAGGCCCTGGGCCGCGACTATCACAAGAGCGCCGTGTTTCACCGCGAGGGCATGACCGGCGAGCGCACGCCTGAGGAAATCGGCATGCAGACGGTGCGCGGCGGCGACATCGTCGGCGAGCACACCGTCTATTTCATCGGCATGGGCGAGCGCATCGAGATCACTCACCGCGCCATGAGCCGCGACATGTTCGCCCGCGGCGCCGTGCGCGCCGCATTGTGGCTGGGCGACAAACAGCCCGGGCTCTACGACATGCAGGATGTTCTGGGCCTGAAATAACTTAAAACCGAGAACGCGGGACGCGAAGCGAGGGACGCGAAAAACGACCCTCCTCGTTCCGCGCCCCGCGTTCCGCGTCCCTATTTATCTTCAGCATATGGAGGTTACATTGGCACGTCTCAACGACAACTATCTCAAGCTCAAGGCCGGCTACCTGTTTCCCGAGATCGGCCGGCGCGTCAAGGCTTTCACCCAGGCCAACCCCGACGCCAAGGTGATCCGCCTGGGCATCGGCGATGTCACCCGACCCTTGGTCCCGGCGGTGATCGAGGCCTTCCACCAAGCCATCGACGATCTGACCCGCACCGAAACCTTCATGGGCTACGGCCCCGAGCAGGGCTACGACTGGCTCATCGACACCATTATCGACAAGTCCTACCGGCCCCTCGGGGTCGATCTGAAAACCTCGGAGATGTTCATCTCCGACGGCTCCAAGTGCGACTGCGCCAATATCCTCGACATCTTCGACCTGTCCAACAAGGTGGCCATCGGCGACCCGGTCTACCCGGTGTACAACGACACCAACGTCATGGTCGGGCGCACCGGCGACGCCGACGAGAAAGGCTACTACGAGGGCATCGTCTACCTGCCCTGCACCGAGGCCAACAACTTCACTCCGGAGTTGCCCAAGGACAAGGTCGACATCATCTATCTGTGCTTCCCCAACAATCCCACGGGCACCGTGGCGAGCAAGGCCGAACTCAAGAAGTGGGTGGATTACGCCAACGCCCATGACGCGGTGATCTTCTTCGACGCCGCCTACGAAGCCTTCATCACCGAGCCCGGCATCCCCCACTCCATCTACGAGATCGAAGGGGCGAAAAAGTGCGCCATCGAGTTCCGCTCCTTCTCCAAGACCGCCGGCTTCACCGGGGTGCGCTGCGCCCTGACGGTGGTGCCCGAGGAGGTCATGGCCACCACCGCCGCGGGCGAGAAGGTCGCCCTCAACAAGCTGTGGAACCGCCGCCAGTCGACCAAGTTCAACGGCGTCTCCTACCCGGTGCAGAAAGCCGCCCAGGCGGTCTACTCCGAGGAGGGCTGGAAGCAGAACCAGGACGTCATCGACTACTACATGGAAAACGCGCGCATCATCCGCGAGGGCCTCAAGGCGGCGGGCATCACCTGCTACGGCGGGGTCAACGCCCCCTACATCTGGCTCAAGACGCCGGGCGGCCTGAGCAGCTGGGATTTCTTCGACAAATTGCTGAGCGAGTGCCATGTGGTGGGCACCCCGGGCAGCGGCTTCGGCCCGAGCGGCGAAGGCTACTTCCGCCTCTCGGCCTTCGGCAATCGCGAGAACGTGGTGGAGGCGGTGGGCCGCATCCAGCGCAAGTGGGGCAAGTAAACAGGGCCTCGCGGAAACACACCAGGGGTGGGCGTCGAGCCCGCCCCTTTCCTTTGTCATGAGCATGCATTCCGAGCCACTTTCATCCCGCGACCTCGGCTGGCTGCGCCTGAGCCTCACGCCGGGCCTGGGGCGCAAATCCCTGCGCCGCCTTTATGAAACCTTCGGCTCCGTCGAGGCGATCCTTGCCGACACCGCGCCGGGGCGCCTGGCCCGCGCCGGCCTGCCCGCCCGAATCGCGACACAGATTCCCGATCCCGCGGAGCCGCGCCTCTTGCAGACCGCCCGGCGCCTGGCCGCCCAGGGGGTGCGCCTGGCGCGTTTCTGGGACGCGGATTTCCCGCCCCTTCTCGCCGCCATTCCCGATCCGCCGGCGCTGCTCTACGTGCGCGGCCAGTGGCCGCCGCCCGCCGGCCTGGCGGTGGTGGGTTCGCGCCGCGCCGGCGAGGAGGGCCGGCGCCTGGTGCGCGAAATTTGCCGCGACCTGGCCGCCGCCGGCATCTGCATCATCTCCGGGTTGGCGCGCGGCATCGACACCGCCGCCCACCTCGGCGCCCTCGATGCCGGCGGCGCCACCGTCGCGGTGCTCGGCTGCGGCATCGACCGTGCCTATCCGCCGGAAAACGCGCGCCTCTTCGAGCAGATCGCCCGGGACGGCACCCTGATTTCCGAATACGCTCCCGGCACGCCGCCCCTCGCCGGCAACTTTCCCGGGCGCAATCGCATCGTGAGCGGCCTGGCGCGCGGCGTGCTGGTCGCCGAGGCGGCCGCGGGCAGCGGGTCGCTGATCACCGCCGATTTCGCCCTGGAGCAGGGCCGCGAGGTCTTCGCCCTGCCCGGCGCGCCCTACGGCCCCCAATGCAGCGGCTCCAACAGCCTGCTCAAGGAGGGCGCCCACCTGGTCACCGAGGCCCGCGACATTCTCGAACTGCTCTGGGCGGATCGCCCCCGGACGCCCGCGCCCCCCGCGCCCCCCGCGTCGCGCGCGCCCCTGGATCTGTCCGCCGAGGCCTTGCGGGTACTCGGGCCCCTGGGCGCAACTGCCCTGCATATCGATGAAATCGTCCGGAAAAGTGGGTTGACTCCCCCTGAGGTTTCCGCTATTTTACTGCACTTGGAACTCCAGGGGTGCATCCGGCAGTTGCCCGGCATGCATTACCAGCGCCTGGATGCCCGCTGAATTGTCGACAGTCCTTGCGACAGGAGGCTTTTTGAGAGACAGGGTTCTGGCCATCGTCAGCATCATCACCCAGTTCATCATGGAACAGAACGATCTGCTGCACCATGAGGATCAAGTCGTCCAGGAACTGCTCGACATCGGCTACGGCATCGACGAGATCGACGCGGCCTTTTCCTGGATGGAAAACCAGACCCTGGACGTCGCCGAGCCCAGCCTGCCCTGCCTGGGAGTCGCGAGTCAGCGCATATTTACCACGCGTGAGAACCTCGTCCTGTCCCGCGAGGCCCGCGGGTTTTTGGTCCGCCTGCGCACCCTGGGCATTCTCGACAACCCCATGGAAGAAGAGATCATCGAGCGCGCCATGCACGAGGCCGAGGAGGAAGTCGGCCTCGACGAGATCAAGCATATCGCCATCCTGTCCCTGTATTCCCGCGCCCAGCATCAATGGCGCAAGGAAGTCGACTGCATCCTGGACGACGACTGGTCGGCGCTTTATCATTGATACCCGCGGGCTGCAGGCGATCCTTGCAGCCTTTTTCGTTTCGGTTCCGGGCGGTGCCCCGACCCTCCGGCTCCTGAGGATCCCATGGCAAAACATCTGGTCATTGTCGAGTCTCCCGCCAAAGCCAAAACCATCGAAAAATTCCTGGGGCCGGGCCACAAGGTGCTGGCCTCCTACGGCCATGTGCGAGCCCTGCCCAGCAAGCAGGGCTCGGTGGATGTGGCGCGAGATTTCGAACCGCAGTATCGCGTTCTGCCGGAAAGCCGCCGCCACATCGACGCCCTGAAAAAGGAAGTCGAGAAAAGCCAGACCCTGATCCTCGCCACCGACCCCGACCGCGAGGGCGAAGCCATCGCCTGGCACCTGCTGGAAGCGCTGGAGATTCCCGAAAATAGTACGAAACCCAAGGTCGCGCGGGTGGTGTTTCACGAAATCACCCAGGGCGCGGTGAAAAAGGCCATGGAGCAGCCGCGCCGGGTTTCGGCGGAACTGGTCGATGCCCAGCAGGCGCGCGCCGTGCTCGACTATCTGGTCGGCTTTAACCTCTCGCCCTTTCTGTGGAAAAAAATCCGCTACGGTCTCTCCGCCGGCCGGGTGCAATCGGTGGCCTTGCGCCTGATCTGCGAGCGGGAAAAGGAAATCCAGGCCTTCTTCGCCCGCGAATACTGGACCATCGACGCCCTGCTGAGCAGCGCCGCCGAGAGCGCCTTCAAAGCTCGCCTCTTCGCCCTCGACGGCAAGCGCCTCGACAAATTCGACATCGCCACGGAAGATCAGGCCCGGCGCCTCGGCGAGGAGATCGCGCGCTGCGATTTCGCCGTCGCCGAGATCACCCGGAGCGAAAAGAAGCGCAATCCCGCGCCGCCCTTCACCACCAGCACCCTGCAGCAGGAGGCCAGCCGCAAGCTCGGCTACTCGGCGCGCAAGACCATGAGCACCGCGCAAAAGCTCTACGAGGGGGTCGACATCGGCGAAGGCGCGGTGGGTTTGATCACCTACATGCGAACCGACTCCGTGGCCCTTTCCCAGGAAGCGACGGATCAAGCCCGCACCCTGATCACCAGTCTCTACGGCAAGGATTACGCCTTGGCCGCGCCGCGTGTGTTCCGCAACCGGGCGAAAAACGCCCAGGAAGCCCACGAGGCGATCCGCCCCACCAACCTCGCCAACACCCCCGACAAGGTCAAGCCTTTCCTCAGCTCGGACCAGTACCGCCTGTATCGGCTGATCTGGATGCGCACCCTCGCCTCGCAGATGGCCGCGGCGATCCTTGATGCCACCAGCGTCGACATCGCGGCGGGCCAACGCTTTGTCTTTCGCGCCACGGGACAGGTGATCCGCTTCGCCGGCTTCATGAAGCTCTACATCGAAGGTACCGACGAGGAAGCCGAGGAAAGCGAGGGCACCCTGCCGCCCCTCGCCGAGGGAGAAAAACTGGCGCGCCGGGAGATTTTACCCGAGCAGCATTTCACCCAGCCGCCGCCGCGCTACACCGAGGCGAGCCTGGTCAAGACCCTTGAGGAATACGGCATCGGTCGCCCCTCGACCTACGCCAGCATCATGAACACCCTGGTCACCCGCAAGTACGTGCGACTGGAGAAACGCACCTTCTTTCCCGAGGATGTGGGCCTGGTGGTCAGCGACCTGCTTACCCAGCATTTTCCCCAGTACGTCGACTATGCCTTTACCGCGCAGATGGAGGAGGAACTCGACGCCATCTCCCGCGGCGAGAAGAAATGGCGCCCGTCCATCCGCGCCTTCTGGGAACCTTTCATCCAACTGCTCAAGCAGAAGGAGAAGGAAGTCTCCAAGGCCGATATCACCACGGAGAAGACCGACCGCAGCTGTCCCGAATGCGGCAAGAACCTGGTGGTCAAGCTCGGCCGGGCCGGCAAGTTCCTCGCCTGCTCGGGTTTTCCCGAATGCCGCTTCACCGAGGCGCTGGCCGGCGAGGAAAAAGAGGAGCCGGTCTATTCCGACCAGACCTGCGACAAATGCGGCGCCGCCATGCTCATCAAGGACGGGCGCTACGGCAAGTTTCTCGCCTGCTCGGCCTATCCGGAGTGCAAGAATATCCAGCCCCTGGTCAAGCCCAAGGCGCTGGGCATCACCTGCCCCGAGTGCGGCGAGGGCGAACTGCAAGAGAAAAAAAGCCGCTACGGCAAGATTTTCTTTTCCTGCAACCGCTACCCCAAATGCAAGTACGCCCTCTGGGATCAGCCCCTCGCCCAACCCTGCCCCAAATGCCACTTTCCCCTGACGGTGGAGAAAACCACCAAGCGCGAGGGGACGGTGCGCAAGTGCCCCAAGGAGGGCTGCGACTGGAAGGAGACCCTGAGCGCTCCGCCGCCCAAGGCCCCTGCCGCCCCCAAGAAAAGCAAAAAAGCCTGAGATGACTCCCGCCATCAGCATCATCGGCGGCGGCCTGGCCGGCAGCGAGGCGGCCTGGCAGTGCGCCCTTCGCGGCCTGGCGGTGCGGCTCTATGAAATGAAGCCGCTGCGCTTCTCGCCCGCCCACCAGAGCGCGGGCCTGGCGGAACTGGTGTGCTCCAACAGCCTGCGCGGCGCGGCGCTGAGCAACGCCGTGGGCCTGCTCAAGGAGGAGCTGCGACGCTGCGGCTCCCTGTTCATGGAGGCCGCCGACGCCACGGCGGTACCCGCCGGCGGCGCCCTCGCCGTGGACCGCGAGGAGTTTTCCGCCTATATCACGGAGCGCATCGAGAAGCACCCTCGCATCAGCCTGGTTCGCGAGGAAGTGCGCGACCTGCCCGAGGAGGGCCTGCTGATCATCGCCGCCGGTCCGCTGGCCGCGCCGGATCTTTCCCGCCGCATCGCCGAATTGACCGGCGCCGAACATCTGTATTTCTACGATGCCATCGCCCCCATCGTCGAGGCCGATTCCATCGATTACAGCCAAGCCTGGCGCGCCTCGCGCTACGGCAAGGGCGGCGACGACTACCTCAATTGCCCCCTCGATGAAGACCAGTACCGTGCCTTTGTTGCCGCCCTGCGCGGCGCCGAAAAGGTGCCGGCGCGCGATTTTGAAAAAATCATCCATTTCGAGGGCTGCATGCCCATCGAGGAAATGGCGGCGCGGGGCGAGTTGACCCTGGCTTTCGGCCCCATGAAGCCGGTGGGCCTGCCCGACCCGCGCACCGGCCGCGAACCCTTCGCCGTGGTGCAACTGCGCCAGGACGACCGCCACGCCAGCCTCTACAACCTGGTGGGTTTTCAGACCAAGCTGACCTACCCGGAGCAACGCCGCATCCTGCGCACCATTCCCGGCCTGGAAAACGCCCGCTTCGCGCGGCTGGGCAGCATGCATCGCAACACCTTCATCAACGCGCCGCGCTGCCTGACCCGCACCCAGCAGTTAAAAGACCATCCCCGCGTTTTTTTCGCCGGGCAGATCACCGGCGTGGAAGGCTATGTGGAATCGGCCGCCAGCGGCTTTCTCGCCGGCCTGAGCGCCACGGCGCAGGCGCTGGGTCGGCCTGCCCCCCAGCCCCCCGCCACCACCGCCCTCGGAGCCCTTATCGGCCACCTGATCGATGCCGCGCCGGATCATTTCCAGCCCATGAACATTAATTACGGCCTCTTTCCGCCCCTGGAAAACCGTCGTCGCGGCCGTGGCGAGCGGCGTCTGGCCCAAGCCGAGCGCGCCCTGGAAGACTTGACCGCCTGGTGGTCGCGCGTGCCGGCCGACCTGTCCCCGGCTTCCGGATAGGACGCGAACAGCACCGCCCCCGCGTCCCGCAGCCGGCCAAACTGCGCGAAATGACTCGCCGCCCCAAGCGAAATCGCAGAGCGCCCCCCTGCGTGCGGCAGGCCGGCCGGCCCGAGGGCGACGCGCCCCTCAATCCTCGCAGCAATACCAAAAATCTTCTCTCATGAATATTTTCGCGGTGTCGCGCCGTACTTTGCGCAAACCGATGCGAACATCTCTCCAAAAGCGGCGTTCCGAACCGGGTCGACGACTAATAAATCGATTATAAACAATCAAATTTATATTGTTTTTTGCCTAGTTCGATGCTACCTAGGAGAAGTTTTGCCGTGCCCGGCAAGGACTCCTTCGCTCCCGCGCTCGTCACCTTGACCAAAAGCCGTCCTGCGTCTGCCGACCTGATGGATGCGTGTTCGCGTGTGGACCGGCTTCTGTGGCATCGGAGCAGAGGGGGAAAATCGGCGCCGCGACATCTCCCTGGTTCGCTTTTTGCAAAATAAGGGCAACCCAGATTTTTTCCTCCCCCTGACCGGATTGATCGAATGGCCAGCAGAACCGACACCTTCGACAACCTGACCTCGCTCAATCCAGCCGAGATGCTCGAGGCGCTCCAGGCGCATCCTTTTCTCTCGCCCTACGCCCTGGCCCTTTATTGTGAAAGCCGCGGGCTGTTTTGCAGTTCTCCCTCCCCCTCACCCCTCCTCGGCATGAGCGGACAATCCGTGCTGTGCGACGAGTTGTGCCGCACCAGCCATGAAAACATTCTGGCCCAAGCGATCAACCGCAATGAACCCATGGTGTATCGCTGTAAAACCGGCCTGCTCAATTTCATCGTGCCCTTCAAGTTGTCGCGCTCCCAGACCTGCTGTCTGCTGGGCGGCGGCGTGCGCGACTCCCAGCTCAACACCCCCTCCATCGAGGTGCTGGCCCGGGAAAAAAATCTCAACGGTCTGAGCCTCATCGAGGAACTGGAACGCCTGCCGACGTCCACCGAGGAGGAACTGCGGGCCATCGCGGAAAAAACCGCCGCGATCATTCCGGCCCTGCAAAGCGGCAACCTTTATGCCCTGGCCTTCGAGCGCACCATGCTGCGTCTCAATGCCATCATCGGCCTGGTCCCGGAACTCGATCGTGCCGCGTCCGCCGAGCAGGTGCTGCACCTGGTGGGCGAGGCCCTCGCGGTGCTGTTCGACCTGTCCCGCGCCGCCGTGGTCCTGCCGACGGGCGCCGACAAGCGCCCCATGCTGTGCTGCCTGGGGCAATGGTTGTCGGAACCGGCTGCCTTGAACGACGAGCAGTTGGCGTTGCTGCTGCGGCCCGCCGCGGCCCGCCGTTATGTTCTGGAGGACGAGGACGCCCTCAAGCGGCTGCCGGGGGTCAAGGGCGAGCGGGTGTTCTGCCAGCCCTTGAGCGCCGAAGGGCGGTTTCTCGGCACCCTGGCCCTGTTCGACGTCGAGCTCGCGCAGCGCGATCTGCTGCTCGTCGAACTGCTCGCCAGCCGGGCCGCGCTGCGTCTGCTGCGCCTGGAAAAGGAACGCGAGCAAGCGCTGGAGGCCGCCATTGCGGCGCAGATCATCGAGATGATCGGCGATCTGTCCCTGCTGGATCGGCGCGAGGCCTTGTTTGCACGAATTTTGGATCTTTCGGCGGAATTGCTGCGCGCCTCCAAGGGCTCGCTGATGATCCTCGACGAGGACGGCGAGCACCTCTACATCGAAGCCAGCAAGGGCATGAACCCCGAACTGGCGCGCAGCATGAAGGTACGGGTCGGCAGCGGCATCGCCGGGCGGGTGGTGAGCAGCGGCCATCCCCTGCTGGTCAACGACATCGAAAAGGATGAGCGGGTGCGTAGCACCAACCGGCCGCGCTTTCGCACCAAATCCTTCATCAGCGTGCCCCTTAAGGTGCGGGGCGAGATTTTCGCGGTGCTCAATCTCTCCGACAAGGAGAACCAGGCCACCTTCGACGAGCCGGATTTGCGGATGCTGTGCTCCTTCGCGCCGCATTTCTCGGCCCTCATCGAACGCACCGAGTCCCTGGAGCGCGCCGCCGCCCTGGAGGAGCTCTCCGTCACCGATCCCCTCACCGGCCTCTACAATCGGCGTTTCCTCGAACGGCGCCTGGAAGAGGAAATCAGCCGCAGCCTGCGCCAGGAATTGTCCCTGACCCTGATCATGGTCGATCTGGACAACTTCAAGCACTACAACGATCTGTGCGGACATCTCGGCGGCGACAAGGCCCTCAAACGCACCGCGCGCCTGCTGCGTCACTCGGCGCGGGAAATGGACATCGTTACCCGTTTCGGCGGCGAGGAATTCTGCATCTTGCTGCCCGCGACCTCCAAGAAGGAATCACTGCTGGTGGCTGAGCGCATTCGCCACGCCATCGAAAAAGAGATTTTCCCCCGCGAAAAGGACCTGCCCCTGGGCAAGCTCACCGCGAGCATGGGCATCGCGTCCTTTCCCGCCGACGGCAACACGCCGCGCGCCCTGGTCAATGCCGCCGACATGGCGCTCTACCGCGCCAAGAGCGAAGGCCGCAACCGCACCATCCTCTATGACCTCCATGACCGCCTCAGCAAGGTTTCCACGGCCTGAAGCCCAGCTCGCTATCCGAATTGCCCCCAAAGGATGTTTGCTCTCGATGTCCCCTCACGCCGCTCTTTTCCGTAATGCCGCGGAAGGCCTGGTTCTCGCCTCGGCCTCGCCGCGCCGCCGCGATCTGCTCGCGGCCCTCGGCCTGCGTTTCAACATCCAACCCAGCCTGGTTGAAGAAACGCCCCTGGCCGGCGAGGCGCCGCGCCCCCACGTCATCCGCCTGAGCGAAGCCAAGGCCCTAGAGGTCGCCGCCCGCGACGAATCCGGCGGGCGCTGGTTCATCGGCAGCGACACCATCGTCGTGCAGGACGGACTGCTGCTCGGCAAACCCGCCGACGATGGGGAGGCCGCCGCGATGCTGCGCGCCCTGTCCGGGCGCTGGCACGAAGTCCATTCGGGATTTGCCGTGCACGACCGCCACAGCGGCCACACCCTGAGCGACGCGGTGCTCACCCGGGTGCTTTTCCGAGAGTTGACAGAGGCCGAGATCGCAGGGTACATTGCCAGCGGTGAACCGTGCGACAAGGCCGGTTCCTACGCGATACAGGGGCTGGGCGCCTACATGGTGCGCGCCATCGAAGGCAGCTACACCAGCGTGGTGGGACTGCCCCTGAGTGAAGTGATCGATGCGCTCCTCGCGCAGGGGGCGATCCTTCCCGCGTCCTGAATCCCCCCCTGAATTCCTCCGATCCGGCCGTGCCCATGACCATTGCAGCCAATCTGCACGCGATCCAGGCCGAAATCACCGCCGCCTGCCGCCGCGCCAACCGCGATCCGCGGCAGGTGCGCCTGGTCGCGGTGTCCAAGACCAAGCCCGCCGCCCTCATCGATGAAGCCCACGCCGCCGGCCAGCCCCTGTTCGGCGAAAGTTACGTGCAGGAATTCATCGACAAGGTCGACGCCGTGCGCGGCGCGGCGGACTGGCATTTCATCGGCCATCTGCAAAGCAACAAGGTCAAGTACCTGCGCGGCCGCGTCGGCATGATTCACAGCGTCGACCGCTTGTCCCTGGCCGAGGAGATCAATCGCCAGTGGGCGCGCCTCGGTCGGGCCGTCGATGTGCTGGTGCAGGTCAACCTGGGCGACGAGGACAGCAAATCCGGCGTCGCGCCAGACGATGCGGTCGATCTGGTGCGCGCCCTGGCCGCCCTGCCCCATCTGCGGGTGCGGGGCCTGATGTGCCTGCCGCCGTTTTTCGACGATGCCGAGCAGGTGCGTCCCTTCTTCCGCCGCCTGCGTGAATTGGCCGCCGCCATCGCCGCGCAAAGGATTCCCGGGGTGAGCATGGACGAGCTCTCCATGGGTATGAGCCATGATTTTGTCGTGGCCATCGAGGAAGGAGCGACCCTGGTGCGCATCGGCACCGCGATTTTCGGCGAACGCGCCTGAAGGATCGCTCCCGTGCCGCGAGCGACGTCCACCACGAGGCTTGTGCCATGAATCAGACCGAACCGCGCTCCCTGTGGGCATCCCGCCTGGGTTTCATTCTCGCCGCCGCCGGCAGCGCCGTCGGCCTCGGCAATATCTGGAAATTCCCCTACGTGGTCGGCCAGAACGGCGGCGGCGCCTTTGTCCTGGTTTACCTGGTGTGCATTCTGCTCATCGGCCTGCCCATCATGATGGCCGAGTTCATGATCGGCCGCCACACCCGGCGCGATGCGGTGGGCGCCTTCATTCAGCTGCAAGGCAAGCGCTCGCCCTGGACCGCGGCGGGGTGGATCAGCGTCGGCGCCGCCTTTTTGATTCTCTCCTACTATTCGGTGGTCGCCGGCTGGACGCTTGATTACGTGCTGCGCGCCCTGCGCGGCGGCTTTTCCGGCTTGCCCGCCGGGCAGATCGAAGGCTTGTTCGACGGGTTGATCGCCGATGGGGCGCGGCAGATCCTCTGGCACCTGGTCTTCATCCTGCTGTGCCTGGGCATCGTCATCGGCGGGGTGCAAAAAGGCATCGAGCGCTGGAGCAAAATCCTCATGCCGGTGCTCTTCGCCTTGCTGGTGCTACTGTTCATGAACGGCATGCTCAGCCCCGGCGCCTGGGAGGGGATCACCTTCATGTTCCGTCCCGATTTCCACAAACTCACCCCCGGCGCGGTGCTCGAAGCCATGGGCCATGCCTTCTTCACCCTGTCCCTGGGCATGGCGGCCATGATCACCTACGGCTCCTACCTCAAACGCAACGAGGACCTGCTGGGCTCGAGCCTGCGCATCGTCGGCCTCGACACCCTCATCGCGGTGATGGCCGGGCTGGCCATCTTTCCCATCGTCTTTTCCGTGGGCATGGAACCCGGAGCCGGGCCGGGGCTAATCTTCAAGACCATTCCCGTGGTGTTCTCCCAGCTGCCCGGCGGCTACATGCTCGCCATTTTGTTTTTCCTGCTGCTCTCCTTCGCCGCCCTGACCAGCGCCATCTCCCTGCTGGAGGCGCAGGTCGCCTACCTCATCGATGAGCGCGGCTGGGGACGCAAGCGCGCCACCAGCTTTCTCGCCGGTCTGGCCTTCGTCGTCGGCCTGCCCACCGCCCTTTCCTACAATTCCCTGGCCGAGTGGACCCTGATCGGCGAGCGCAGCTTCTTCGATTCGGCGGATCTGCTCGCCTCCAACTACATGCTGCCCCTCAGCGGCCTGCTGATTTCCATCTATGTCGGCTGGTTCTGGAGCGGCAGCGAGGAAAAGGAGGAGTTGGTCGCGGGCGGCTCCGGCTGGGTCTATCCCCTCTGGCATTTTCTGATCCGCTTCGTTTCGCCGGCGGCCATCGCCATCGTGCTGTTCTACAAAATGCGGGAAACCGGGCTGTTCACCTGGCTGGCAGGTCTGTTCTGAATCCCTCCATGACGCCGAAGGCTTTTCTTCTCGATCTCGACGGTACCCTGGTGGATTCCGTCGCCGATCTGCGCACCGCCGTCAACGCGCTGCGCTGCGAACTTTCCCTACCCGCCCTGGATCTGGCCCAGGTGCGGGACTACGTGGGCGATGGGGCGCGCCTGCTGGTCACGCGCGCCCTGCCTCCCGGCGCCTTCACCGAAGCCCACCTGGACCGCTTTCTGGTCCTCTATCGCCGCCATCTCCTCGACCAGACCCGCCCGTATCCGGGGATCGTTGAATTTCTGCGGGCGCACCCCCGGGAAAAACTCGCGGTCGTCACCAACAAGCCCTATCGCCTGAGCCTGGAACTGCTCCAGGGCCTGGGGCTTGCCGAACACTTCGCGGTGATCCTCGGCGGCGACAGCTGCGCGACCAAAAAACCCGATCCCGCGCCCCTGCGCGAGGCCCTGCGGCAAATAGGCGCCGCGCCCGAGCAGGCGGTGATGATCGGCGACCATCACACCGATCTCCACGCGGGGCGCGCCGCCGGCACCGCCATCTGTTTCTGCGCCTGGGGCCTGGGCCACGACGACGGCCTGGCGACGGATTTTCGCGCCGAGCAGGTCGCCGACCTGCTCCGGCTCTTTCCCGGAGCCCGAGCGTGATCGACAAACCCCTGCGGTTACGCGACATCTCCCTGTTCTTCTTTCCGCTCATGCTCAACGTCCAGTTCATGAGCGTGTCCCATTCCTTCATCAATGCCGCCCTGGCCCGCCAGCAGGATCCGGTCACCGCCCTGGCCGCCTTTTCCGTGGCCATGGTCCTGCACATGTTCGTCGCCGCGCCCTCCTACCAGAACCAGTCCATCACCATCGCCATGGTGCGCGGTCCCCAGAGCTTGCGGGCGACCTGGATCTTTGTGCTGCTGGTGGCGATCCATGTGGCGGTGCTGCTGGCCCTGCTCGCTTGGACGCCGGTGGGTGACTGGATTCTGCGGGGTTTTCTGGGGGTGGAGGAGAAAGTCGCCGTGGAAGTCAAGGTGGTGCTGGGCATTCTCGTGCCCCTGCCCTTTCTTACCGGCGCGCGCGGCCTGCTGCAGGGCCTGGTGATCCAGGCGCGGCGCACCAGCCTGGTCTCCATCGCCACGGGCATTCGCATCGGAGCGCTGCTCGTCTGCCTGGCCCTGGGCGCGCCCTGGCTGTCCGGCGCGCGCCTCGCCGCGGCGGCGCTGCTCGGCTGCATCGCCGTGGAAACCCTGTTCGCCGCCTGGTTCGCCCGTCGCTGCCGCATTCATCATGAAGGCGCGGCCGAGCATTCCCTGGGCGAGATCATTCGTTTTTCCCTGCCCCTGGCGCTCTCCTCAAGCCTGCAGTACACCATTCCGCTCTTGATCAACGCCATGATCAGCCGCCTGCCCGACGGCGCCCTGGCCCTGGCGGCCTTCGGCGTGATCCGCGGCTTTCTGTTTCTCCTCGCCGGCCCCCTGCGCAACCTGCAGCAGGCCTACCAGACCCTGGTTCGCCAGGTCGCCGACTATCCGGTGCTGGTCCGCTTCCACCGCCGCGTATCCGGCACCCTCGCCGCCCTGTTGATCCTCACCGCCTATCCCCTCAACGGCCCGATTCTCGGCACGGTCATGGGTCTGGACGCCGAGATGCGCGCCTACATCGCCCTGCCCCTGGCCTGCTGCGCCCTTTATCCGGTGTTCCACGGCGCCGCCAACCTGCTGCGCGGCGTCTTCACCCAAAGCCACCAGACCGGCCTGCTGGGACGCGGCACCTTCTACAAGGTCGGCTACCTGCTACTCTGTTGGGCGGCGCTGCGGCTCGTGCCCCTGCCGGTGCCGGGCGTGGCCTTGGCCATCTTCCTCATCGTCTCGGCGGAGTTTCTCGAACTACTCTATCTGCGCCGCAACGGCCGCGTCCGCGCGCCCGCCCTCTTTGCCGAAGCGCCGCCGGCGCGTTAAACTGGCAGCAAGAGGTGCCCCATGGACAAAAAACACCCCTGCCCCGACTGCAAGATGTGCCAGTGGTGCTCGGACGACCGCTGCCGACTGTGCCTGCGCACGGGATGCAAAAAGAAGCTGAGCATCGCCGAGCAGATCGCGCTGTATGAAAAGCTTAACCGATCATGCGGCCAGCCCCCCGAACACTGACCGTCTCCCAGTACCTGAACCCTCCTTTTCCCCCGGCCGGAATTGAGTTGCCGGATCGAATCCGCCTCGTTAGTATTCGTGTATAGCGAAGGAGAAAAGCAGGTGCGGGCAAGGCCTCCGATTCAAAAAAATCCCTGAGACATTTCTCGCATTTAGGAGAAGCCCATGGACCCGTTTATCGAACAGCACCGGGAAACAATCAAAAAACTGGCGGCCGAGCGGGGCGCCGTGCGGGTACGTCTCTTCGGATCGCTGGTCCGGGACGAAGGGGGTCAGCAAAGTGACATCGACCTGCTTGTCGATCTTGAGGAAGGGCGTTCGGCTCTCGCCCTGGGCGGGCTGCTGATGGACCTTCAGGAACGGCTTGGTCGCCGGGTCGACGTGGTCACGCCGGCGGCGCTACATCCCCGCATCCGCGAGAAGGTTCTTAAACAGGCGGTGGACCTATGAAAGACAACGAAAGGGACGCAGTGCTCATCGAGTACATGCTCGAGTGCATCGCCCGCATTGAAAAATATCTACCCGACGGGCGAAAGGGTTTTTTCGGCTCGGAACTGGCGCGGGACGCGGTGGTGAGAAACTTGCAAACCCTGGCGGAATCGAGTCAACGACTCAGCGACGAATGCAAAAAAAGCCGCCCGGAAATCGACTGGCGGGCAATGTCTGGCTTTCGCAATATCCTGGTCCACGACTATCTCGGCCTTGATCTCAAGCTCATCTGGTTGGTGATCGAAAACGAACTGCCTCTCTTGAAAAAAGCCCTTGAAGAGATGGAAAAATCCTGACGGTGCGTCTCGCGGGCCATGCTCGGGTGCATTGATTCTTTTCCTGCACCGCATTATGGATCCGTGAAGCGGTGCCTCAGCGGACTCTTTGCTATTCCTTGCCCATGCCCTCCGGCGGCTGTTCGGGGCGCATGGGGCGACGCTCGTCGGTGCCGGCGGGCGGCAGTTTGAGGACCTCGATGTCGATACCTGAGATCCGGCCTTTTTCCGGCACCTCCACCACCCGCGGCTCGGCGCCGCCATAAACACCGACATAGCCGCCGCCGGAGAGAGGCCCACCGCCGTAGGATTCGCGCGCCCGCAGGTACACCGTCTGCGCGCGGCCCAGGCGCAGCAGGTAGCGGCCCTGGGCGTCGGTACGCTCGGAGACGCCCACCGGCTGCTGGGACATGCCCGGGTCGGCAAAGGCAAACACCAGCAGACCGGCCACCGGCTCGCCCGCCAGATCGCGAACCCTGCCTTCGATGGCCAGCTCCGTTTCGCCGGAAAAGCCCGCGTATTCCCAGCCGCCGGTGCGCACCCCGACATCGGTGGTTTCCTCGGCGCGCACCTCGATTTTCAGGTGGCCCCCCGCGGCGTCGGGACTCATGAACACCAGATCGCCAGGCCGCGGCGGTCCGACGGGCGGGCCTGGGGTTTGACGCAGCACGGCGCCGAGATAATAGGTCCCGGGCGGCGCGCGCAACTCGAAGCGACCGTCGGCTTCGAGAACCGCCGTGGCGCTGGGAATGACGATGTAGCGACGCGGGTCGGGCACCTTACCGGTGGCCACATCCCACAGGGACGCCACCCCCTGGTAGGTGTCCACGCCTTCATGTTTGAGTTGCCCCGTGACGCGCCCCATTTCCGGAGACTGGGCGGCAAGGGGAGAAATCCACAGGAGAAACAGCAGCAGGGATAAAAGGACGGGATTCACGATTGACCTCGCGGCAGGGAGTCAAGGATACGTCTTTTATCCCCCAGCCGCCGGATGCCTGTCAACCGCGGGGCGGCTATTTGTTGTGACAGGCCAGACAGAGGGCGCTGCCGATGTTGGGGGTGATGAGAAAAGGGCGGTAATCCTCATCAGCCGTCGGATCGCCCATGGGGATGGTGGAATCGTAATTGACGTGGGGATCGTGGCAGGAGCCACACTCCACGCGGTTGCCGCCGCTATAGAAGCGCACCCCGGCGGCAATGGCGTCCGCCGCGCTGTGCAACTGATTGCCGCGCCCCGCCCCCTGGTAGGCGGTGCGCACCGCGTCGAAGCTGAAGGAAATCGGGTGATCGTCGGTGAGATTGCGGGTCTCGCCTTGGGGAAAATTTAATTCATCAACGACATCCCCAATGCGTCCGCCGATGCCCCAAATCGCCACGATCGCGACATCCTGCCCCCCCATCATGGTCGGCTGAACGCCGGTGCGATTGCTCGGATTGAGCACATGGTTGACGGCCATGGCGCCGTCATGGCAGCTCATGCACAGCAGGGACTCATCGCTCAGGGCACGGTTGGCGCCGCCCGCCACGCTGTCGAGGGTGGCCGTGGTGTAATGGGTGAATTCCATGGCGCCGGGCAGAGCCCGGTTCCACAGGGGACCGTTGAGGGAGCCGCCGTGGGGCGTATGGCAGAAAATGCAGATCTCGTCCTCATTGTCGGCCTTGTACATCCACTCCGAACTCGTCGAGAGGTTATGCACCGTCCTGGCGACCTTCTGCGGTCCCATGGCGGCGGAGGCGGCCCAACCACCGCAGAGCAGCAACGCCAGGAGGATAGAGAAAATTCTTATCATCTCAGCAGGATTCTCCTCGGGAGGGGATAGGCGCCACCTCCCGGCCAGCAGTCAAAAAGTCGCCACCAATATTCTTGTTGCATCCGAACATTCAAGTTTTATTCCACCCGCAGCAGCAACACGTGGATTTCACCCAGGGCAAAGGCTAGGTCGGGCTGCGCGGCCAACAGATCGACCAATTCGGCGGCCAGGGCGCGGGCCAGGGAGAGGTTGCCAACCGCCAAGGCACTGCCGAGATCCCGCACCTGGGACCGGTCGGTTTCCTCCACCGCCTCGGCCAGGAGATTGACGCCCGCCGCCAGGCTCGCCCAAAAGGCGGGGGCCAGGGCCTTGCCGTGGGCCAGGAGCAGTTGCAGTCCGCCATTCTCGTCGACGAACAAGATGTCCTTGCCACCCTGGCCATCCAGGTCCGCCGGGAAATAGCGGTGGATATCCGGCATGAGGGGCAGGGTTTTCTTCACCTGCTTGTCCTTTTTGTTGCCTTTGCCGACGGCGCGTTCTTCCTGCTTGTCCAGGCCGAAGGCATTGCCCTTTTTCGGGCCGTCCGCGGCAGCCAGGGACAGATCGCTCGGCTGCCAATTGCCGTCGACGGTAAGTACAAAGGCGATCACTTCGCCCTCATGGGCCACCAGCAGTTCCTTGCGGCCGTCGCCGGAGAGATCGAGGAGGAAGGGACTGCGTGCCCCTTCCAGCCCAAACCACGGCTGCCCCTCGGCCAACACGGGCACGGCGTCGCTGCCCTGGTTGGCAAAGGAAAGCACCCGGCCGTCGGCGGCGCCGACCAGCAGATCCTTGGTGCCGTCGCCGTTCACATCGGCGACGAAGGGCACCGCCGGACCGCCGACATTGAGCGGACCGTTGGGGGTCGTCAGATAGCTGCCCGCGCCGAAGCGCGCCTGGCCAAACTCTCCCTGATTGAGAAACAGGAGCACGCTGCCGTCCAGTCCCCCGACCAGAAGATCGTGGCGATCATCGTTGTTCCAGTCGACGACGAAGGGCGCCGCCCCGGGAACCTGAGGCAGAGCGAGAATCTCGGCCGGCGCGAAGCGCGGCAGTTCACCGGACGCCGCCAGGCCGCGATGGAGCAGAAGTCGCCCGGCCTGATCGCCCGCCAGCAAATCCAGGCGGCCGTCGCCGTCGAAATCGATCAGGAAGGGCGCGCCGCTGCCCTGGGGCAAGGACAGATCCAGGGATTTGAGGACAAAATTGGCGGGCAGATACTGGGGCAGCAAGTCGGCGTAATAGGCGGCGGTGCGCCCGGCCTCCACCACCAGCGTCGTCACCCGCGGCTCGAAGCCGTCCATCGCCACGACCAGGGAGTAGCTTCCGGCGGGGAAATCCCGCAGCACCAGGGGCGTCTGTCCCAGCAGGCGGCCCACGTAGGCATGATTGCCGCCCAGATAGACCCGCGCGCCCGGCAGGTTGCTGTCGACCTGCAAGAGAGTCGCTCCATACGTAAAAGCCCCCGGCTCACTGGGAGCGGAGGCCGTTCCATGGTTATCGACGCCCGTCACCCGCCATAGATAGGTCCCGCCCTGTTCCAGGGCCTCGTAGCCGGGCAACTGATCCAGCCTGATGGAGGTCTCGACCAGTCCGAAGCTGACCAGCGGCTCGTCAAAGCTTTCCTTGGATGCGACTTCCAGCCAATAGTGCACCTGATCGAAAGGGTCGGGATCGCTGACCTCCGTCCAGGACAGCAGGCCGTCGCCTTCCATCATCTCGCCCGCCAGGGGACTCAGGGGCTGAGGGATGCCGGGGGCTTCCTCGATAGTATTCACATAGAAGGACTCCAGGGGGCTCCAGGCACTCGAAAGCTCGCCGTCGAAGGCCCGCACCTGCCACTGATACCCGGCATTTTCCTCCAGATCCTGGGTCAGGGTGAGGCTGGTGCCGTTGGTTCCCTCGCCGAGGCGCGAGATTTCGGCGACCGGACTTTCTCCCCGCAGCACCTGCACATCGTAGGTAAGTTGGTCACCGTCGGGATCCTGGGCATTGTTGAAACTCAGGGTCGGACGCAGGACGGCCGCCTCGCTGCCGCCGATGGGAGAAACGGCCGTGGGGACGGTGGGTGGATTGTTGACCCGCACCGGATTGCTGCCGCCGTCGATGCCGAGGATTTCGATGCGGCCATCGGGGCAGAGCACGAAGAGCCGTTTGTTCTCCGCGTCGTAGACGGCCGCGGAGGGCGCGACCAGCTGCCCTGGCCCGTAGCCGACCTGCTTGTACATGGAAAGATAGGTGGTGGGCAGGCGCAGCACGCGGATTTCGTTGCGCAGGGAATCGAGGAAGTAGCCGCGGCCCTTGTCATCGAAGGCCATGCCGGCGAAGTGCGACATGGCGGTGCTGCCGAAGCCGTTGGTGGCCGGCAGATTGCGCACCAGGGCGCCCGACTTGTTGAACACCTTGATCTTGGGCACCACGGTGGTGCCCTGGGCGAGGTTGTCGGCCACGTAGATCTCGTCGCCGCTCGCGTTGAGGGCCAGGGCGGCGATGTTGCCGAACTGGGCGGCGCCCGTGCCCGGCGAGCCGAAGCGGAAATGCAGGCCGCCGCCCGGCGCGTAAACGCTGATGGTCATGGCCTGGCCGTCGGCGACGTAGAGATAGCCCGCGGCATCGGTGGTCAGGTTGTAGGCCTGGCCGAATTCGCCGGGACCGCTGCCCACATGGCCGATCTCTGTGCCGGTGGCGGCGTCGATGCGCAGCACCGCGTTGCCGCCCCCCGCGTAAACGATGGTGCCCGCCGGATTGACCGCGACGCAACTCGCCGCCAGGGACAGGGGACCGAAAGCCGGCAGACTGCGGCCGTACTTGTCGAATCGTGCGATGGTCTTGGAGCGTGGCTCGGCAACGTAGAGGGTTCCTTGCCCGTCCATGGCGAGATCGGTGGGAACGGCCAGGCCCTCGCTGAGACGACCCAGGGATTTGAACACCGGCGCCGTGGCGTTGGCCGCCGCCGTGCCCTGCCAAATCACACCGATCATCAGCGAAATGACGACTAGTATCCAGCCTGCCTGTCTGGCTCCGTGCATGGGAGTCCTCCTGAATGCGCGCCGGGTGCGGAAACGCAGGG
>NZ_JAUVWH010000021.1 GCF_030604225.1 Geoalkalibacter sp. | reverse complement strand
AGGCGTTGCGGCGGATCGCCGAGGCGGGCATCGAAATCGGCAACCACTCCGCGGCCCATGAGCACATGGCGGCGCCGCGCGCCGGGGAAGATGCGGCGGCCTGGCGCGAGCGCATGCGGAACGACCTGCTTGGTGCGCAGGCGGCTTTTCGCGAGCACCTCGGCAGGGAACCCCGGCTCTTTGCCTATCCCTACGGCGAGTACAGCCCGGCGCTCATGGAGTTGCTCCGTGAGCTCGGTTTTCAGGCGGCGGCCACCCAGCATTCCGGCGTGATCTCGACGCACAGCCATCTGCTGGCCTTGCCGCGCTTTCCCATGGGCGGTTCCTACGCCACGTTCGAGGGCTTTCGCGACAAGTTGCGCATGCGCGCCCTGCCGGTGTTGAAATCCGCGCCGGCGGATCCCTTGCTCGGCGGCGACAATCCGCCCTGGCTGACCCTGACCATCGACCCGCAAAGCGATGTGGATCTGGCGGGGCTCAGCTTTTTCGTGCGCGGTCGCCCGGAAACCGGCCTGGTGTTCGATCCCGAGCAGCCCGGCGTGGTGCGGGTTCGCGCGGCAGATCCCCTGACCGGTCGGCGCACCAACTACACCCTGACCGCCCCCGCGAAAACGGGCGGCGGCTGGTATTGGTACAGTCATCTGTGGATTCGTCCCGAGATGCCGGAATAGATCCCACCTTTTTAGTCATCTGTCCTACGTTCAGGAGGTTTGCATACATGGTTCACGTGGAGGACATCAAGGCGCGCAAGGCCGCCATCGCCCTGGTCGGTCTGGGTTATGTGGGGCTGCCCCTGGCGGCGGCCTTTGGGCGCCAGGCGCAAGTCATCGGCTTTGACATCAGCGAGCGCAAAATCGAGGAGCTGCGCCGCGGCTACGACGCCACGGGCGAGCTCTCCGCCGCCGAGCTGGCCGCCACCCAGATCGAGTACACCAGCGATCCCGCGCAGTTGCGCAAGGCGCGCTTCATCATCGTCACCGTGCCCACCCCCATCGACGAGCACCGCAAGCCCGATCTGACCCCCTTGGTGTCGGCCTCGACCTGCATCGGCCGTCATCTGGTGCCGGGCACCATCGTGGTTTACGAATCCACGGTCTATCCCGGTCTGACCGAGGAGGTCTGCCTGCCGATTCTGGAGAAGGAATCGGGCCTTAAGGCGGGTGTGGACTTCAAGCTCGGCTATTCGCCTGAGCGCATCAACCCCGGCGACAAGGTGCATACCGTCGATAAGATCGTCAAGGTGGTGGCCGGGCAGGACGCCGAAACCCTCGAAACCGTGGCCCAGGTCTATGAAATGGTGGTGAGCGCCGGGGTGCATCGAGCGTCGAGCATCAAGGTCGCCGAGGCGGCCAAGGTCATCGAGAACACCCAGCGCGACCTCAACATCGCCCTCATGAACGAGTTGGCCATCATCTTCAACCGCCTGGGCATCCCGACCCGCGACGTGCTCGAAGCGGCCGGCACCAAATGGAATTTTCTCAAGTTCACTCCCGGCCTGGTCGGGGGCCATTGCATCGGCGTCGATCCCTACTATCTCACCCACAAGGCGGAGGCGGTGGGCTATCATCCCCAGGTGATCCTCGCCGGGCGGCGCATCAACGACGGCATGGGCAAGTACGTGGCCGAGATGACGGTGAAAAAGCTCATTCAGGCGGACAAGGCGGTGAAAAACGCCCGGGTGCTGGTGCTGGGACTGACCTTCAAGGAAGATGTCCCCGACATCCGCAACACCAAGGTGGTGGATATCGTCAACGAGCTGCGCGAATACGGCATCGAGGTGCTGGTGCATGATCCTTTGGCCTCGGCCGAGGAGGCGCGCCACGAATATGATCTGAAGCTGACCCCTTGGGAGGAGGTGGGCGCCTTGGATGCGGTGATCCTGGCGGTTTCCCATCGACAATACGCGGAACTGACGCCCCTGCGCCTGCGGGAGATGACCGCCAACGGCAATGGCCGCGGCGTGGTCATCGATGTCAAGTCGCTGCTGAATCCGGCGGCGATCCGCGAGCAGGGTCTGGTGTACTGGCGGCTGTAATGGCTCGAAAGCAACCACGAATGGCACGAATGACCACGGATTGTCTTCACAATTGTTGCCACGGCGCCGGGGAGGATCCGCAATGAGCCCGTATCGGGGAGAACCACGCCCCAAGTTGCTCTTGACGGGCGCGGGGGGGATGCTCGGCGGCATGTTTCGGCAGCGCATGCCGGCACTTTACGATCTGCATGCCTGCGACCATGCCGCGCTGGATATCACCGATGCCGCTCAGGTCGAGGCCCTGGTGGAGCGGCTGCAGCCGCGGGTGATCATCAACTGCGCCGCCTATGCCCGGGTCGACGACTGCGAAAAGAGCCGCGAACTGGCCCTGCGGGTCAATGGGGAAGGGCCGGGCGTGCTGGCGCGCGCCGCGCGCAAGGTCGGGGCCGTGCTGGTGCACATCTCGACGGATTATGTGTTCGACGGCTGCAAGGACACGCCCTACGTCGAGGATGATGCCACGGCGCCGCTGTCGGTCTATGGCCTCTCCAAGCTGCGCGGCGAGCAGGCCATCGCGGCCGGCGGACTGGAGCGCTTTTTCATCGTGCGCACCAGCTGGCTCTACGGCCCGGGGGGCGGTAATTTCGTCGAGACCATCATCCGTTTGGCCAAGGAGCGCGAAGAGTTGCGCATCGTCGCCGACCAGATCGGTTGTCCAACCTACACCCGCGATCTGGTGCTGGCGGTGTTTCGCCTGCTCGATACGCCGCGTCATCGCGACATCGGGCAGAACGGCAATCCCTACGGCATTTACCATTTCGCCGACGCCGGGCAATGCAGCTGGTTCGAGTTCGCCGAGGATATCGTCGGTATGCTGCGTCATCACGAATCTTCCCTGGCCGTGAAGCGTATCCTGCCTATCCGTACCGAGGACTACCCCCTGCCGGCGACGCGGCCGCGTTGGTCGGTCATGTCGACGGAGAAATATCAACGCTTGACCGGAGCGGTCGTGCCCCATTGGCGACAGAGTTTGCAGGATTATTTTGAAGCGAGGTTCGCATGATCAAGAGCATGACCGGCTATGGCAAGGGGCAGGCGCGGCACGGTGGCTTGTCCTTGACCGTTGAAATCAAGACCGTCAATCACCGCTTTGGCGATATCGGCATCAAGGCGCCGCGTTTTTTGCTGCCCCTCGAAAACGAGATCAAGAAGCGCGTCGGCGAACGGCTGCGGCGCGGCAAGATCGACCTGTTCATCTCCCAGGAACTGACCGAGACGGCGGCGTCGGTTCCGGTCCTCAACCGGCCCCTGGCCGAGGCTTACGTCAATCTGTTCCGCCAGATGGAGGCTTGGTTCGATCTGCGTGACGGCATTCCCCTGGCGCTGCTCGCCGGTCAGCGCGACGTCATTCAGTTGGAGGAGGCCAGTCTCGATCCGCCGCAGGTCGCCCAGGTCCTCAATGACGCCCTGGATCAGGCCCTCGCCTCGGTGGAGCAGATGCGGGCCGCTGAAGGCCGGGCGACCCTGGACGACCTGGAGGCGCGGCTGCGACAGGGCGAGGGGTTTCTCGACCAGATCAAGGCGCGGGCACCGCGGGTGGTCGAAGAGTGGCGCGACAAGCTGCACCAGCGTTTGGAGAAGTTTCGCGGCGATTTCGAGGTGGATCCCCAGCGGCTCGCCCAGGAGGTCGCCCTATTTGCCGATCGCTGCGACATCAGCGAGGAAACGGCGCGTTTTGCCAGTCACCTGGCCCAGTTTCGCGAACTGCTGCGTCAGGATGAGGCGGTGGGGCGCCAGCTGGATTTTCTCGCCCAGGAACTCAACCGCGAGGCCAACACCATGGGCTCCAAATCCAACGACGCCGAACTGACCCGCTTGGTGGTGCAGCTCAAGGCGGAGTTGGAGAAAATTCGCGAGCAGGTGCAGAATGTCGAGTGATCGCAACGCCTCGCCCCGGGGAACCCTGTTCATCGTCTCCGCCCCCTCGGGAACCGGCAAGACCACCCTGTGCAAGCGCATTATTGACATTTTTCCCAACCTGCGGCAGTCTGTCTCGTTCACCACCCGGCCCATGCGGCCCGGCGAGCGCCACGGGGTCGACTATTTTTTCGTCAGCCCGGAAACCTTCGCCGAAATGGTCGCCGCCGGTGCCTTCGCCGAGTGGGCGGAAGTACACGGCAACCGTTACGGCACCGCCATCAAAACCCTTGAGGACTGGCGCAACGCCGGGCTTGATGTGCTGCTCGACATCGACATCCAGGGCGCGGCGCAACTGCGGGAAAGCTACGGCGAAGGGGTTTTTATATTCATCCTGCCGCCGGATCTGGCCGAGTTACGGCGACGCCTGGAAGGGCGCGGCACCGATGCGCCGGAGGTGATCGAGCGGCGCATCGCCAATGCCCGCCGCGAAATACCCGAATGCGTGCGCTATGATTACCTCATCGTCAACGATGATTTTGACCAGGCCCTGCACCGCCTGAGCGCCATCCTGACCGCCGAGGCGTGCCGCACCGCGCGCGTGCTTCCGGCCTTGGCGCAAACCTTTGAACTTTGATCGCAAGCTCTAAACCCAAGTTCCCAAGGAGATGTTCACCATGGCACGTGTAACCGTTGAAGATTGCCTGCGGCAGATTCCCAACCGTTTTTTGCTGACGATGATCGCCGCCAAGCGCACCAAGCAGCTCTACAAGGGCGGCGCGTCGCTCATCGAGAACAAGCAGAACAACAAGAAGGTCGTGCTCGCCCTGCGCGAAATCGCCGCCGGCAAGATCGAATACGAGCTGCCGACACGCCGAAAATAGCCTGCCGGCTCATGCATTTTGCCCCTTGATCCTGCAAGGGAGCAGGCGCCATACTGAGGCGGTCGGCGTTGAGCCGGTCGCCTCTTTTTCTTAAGCCTCACAGGCTTTTCACGGCAACCGCGGGGCCGGATAATTGCATGGTTCGTCTCGACGACATTCTCGAAAAAATTCTTTCCTACAATCCCTCCGCCGACCTCGATGCCGTGCGCAAGGCCTATGTGTTCAGCGCCAAGGTTCATCAGGGCCAGATTCGCCTGTCGGGCGAACCCTACCTGACGCATCCCATGGAGGTTGCCTACATTCTCGCTCTCTTGCGCATGGACGTGGCCACGGTGGTGACGGGTCTGCTGCATGATGCCATTGAGGACACTCTCACCACCCTGGATGAGATCCGCGCGATTTTCGGCGACGAGGTTGCCGGCCTGGTTGACGGGGTGACCAAGATCAGCAAGATTTTCCTGCGTTCCAGCGAGGAGCGGCAGGCGGAGAATTTCCGCAAGATGCTCATCGCCATGGCGCGCGACATCCGCGTGATCCTGGTCAAGCTGGCCGATCGCCTGCACAACATGCGCACCCTGAGTTTTCAGGCGTCCCATCGGCAGCAGCGCATTGCGCAGGAAACCCTCGACATTTACGCGCCCCTGGCCAATCGGCTGGGTATCAGCTGGATCAAGAGCGAACTTGAGGATCTCGCTCTGCAATACCTGCAGCCGGCCACCTTCAAGGATCTGTCCGCCAAGGTCGCCAAGCGCAAAAAGGAACGCGAGGGCTACGTCGATCAGGTCAAGCACAAGATCCGCGTCAAGCTGGAAGAGCAGGGCATCAGCGGCGAGGTTTCCGGCCGCGCCAAGCACCTCTATTCCATCTATCGCAAGATGGACAAGCAGGGCATCGACTTTGAGCAGGTCTACGACCTCATCGCCTTTCGCGTGCTGGTCGATTCGGTGCGCGAATGCTATGAGGTGCTGGGCATCATCCATTCCACCTGGAAGCCCATTCCCGGACGCTTCAAGGATTACATCGCCATGCCCAAGGCCAATATGTACCAGTCGCTGCACACGACGGTCATCGGCCCCTTCAGCGAGCGCATGGAGGTGCAGATCCGCACCTGGGAGATGCACCGCATCGCCGAGGAGGGCATCGCCGCGCACTGGAAGTACAAGGAGGGCAAGACCGATGGCGCGGAGGGGCGCGAGGAGCGCGGCTTCGGCTGGTTGCGCCAGCTGCTTGAATGGCAGCAGGAGCTCAAGGATTCCCGCGAGTTCATGGACACGGTCAAGATTGACCTGTTTCCCGAGGAAGTGTTCGTCTTTACCCCCAAGGGCGAGGTCAAGGAGCTGCCCAAGGGATCAACGCCCGTCGATTTCGCCTACAGCGTGCATACCGATGTCGGCCACACCTGCGTGGGGGCGCGCATCAACGGGCGGCTGGTGCCGCTCAAGACCGAGCTGCGCAACGGCGACATCATCGAGGTCATCACCGCGCCCAACCATACGCCGAGCAAGGACTGGCTCAAGTTCGTCGCCACCTCCAAGGCGCGCAACAAGATCCGCCAGTGGATCAAGGCCGAGCAGCGCGAGAAGAGCATCGAGATCGGCCGCGACGTGCTGGAAAAGGAGTTGCGCAAGTACGGCATGAGCTTCAATCGCGCCACCTCCTCGCCGGATATGGCGCGCAGCATCAAGGAGTTGGGCTTCGATCAGATGGAGGAGGTGCTCGCCGCCATCGGCTATGGCAAGCTCTCCGCCGGGCAGGTCATCACCCGCCTGATACCCCAGGACAAGCTGCGCAGCCCGGAGGAGCAGAAGTCCAGCCGCATCGGCCAGGTTCTCGACAAAATCCGCAAGAAGCCCTCCAGCGCCATCAAGATCCAGGGCATCGAGGACATCATGGTGCGCTTCGCCAAGTGCTGCAACCCGCTGCCCGGCGATGCCGTGGTGGGGTTCATCACTCGCGGCCGCGGCGTGACGGTGCACACCTCGGACTGTCCCCATGTGCTGGAGGCCGACCCCGAACGGCGCGTCGATATCGAATGGGACATGAAAAAAAAGGCGTCGCGACCGGTGAGCATTCGCGTGTACTGCGTCGATCAAAAAGGCATGCTGGCCGGCATCACCGGCGCCATCACCAATTGCGAGGCCAACATCATCAGCGCCAGCGTGCATTCCACGGGGGACGGCAAGGGCGTCAACAATTTCGTGGTCGACGTGCAGAACCTCGAACATCTCACCAAAGTCACCAACGCCCTGCTCAAGGTCAAGGGGGTATACAAGGTGGAGCGCTTGCGCAGTTAGAAGACCAGGGGCGGTTCGCTCCTTCATACCACACACCGGGAGGTTGACATGCCCATCGAAAAAATCGCCACCGACCAGGCTCCGGCAGCCATCGGGCCCTATTCCCAGGGCATCAGGGCGGGAGACTACGTGTTTTTCTCGGGGCAGATCCCCCTCGACCCGCACACCGGCGAATTGGTCGCCGGGGGTATCCGCGAGCAGACCGAACGGGTCATGGCCAACATGAAGGCGGCCCTGGAGGCGGCGGGCCTGAGCTTCGCGCAGGTGGTCAAGAGCACCATCTATCTGACCGATCTCGGTCAGTTTGCCCTGGTGAACGAGATTTACGGCCGCTTTTTCGGTGAGGTGCCGCCGGCCCGCGCCACGGTGCAGGTTGCGGCTCTGCCGCGCGGCGCGGCGGTGGAGATTGAATGGATCGCTTATTGCGGGCGCTGAGACAAGATGCAAAAAGGGCCGCTTCCCCAGGGAAAGCGGCCCTTTTTGCATTGAATGCGTGGCGTATTACACAGCCTTGGTGATGGCACCGGAGCGGATGCAGCGGGTGCAGACCTTGACCGAGCTGACGGTCCCGTTGCGCAGCGCTTTGACTTTCTGCAGGTTGGGGTACCAGACTTTTTTGGTTTTGTTATGGGCATGACTGACGTTATTGCCAGTCGAAGGTTTCTTTCCGCAGATTTCACAAATTCTTGCCATGGGACCTGACCTCCTGGAATTTTAGAACGCCAGTAATTACCACGGACCGCCGCTAAAGGCAAGGATTTTGTCGCGTATTTTTCAGGTTTTCATCCTCTCCACATCCTCTTCGCTCAAAACCGCGATGCCGTTGCGTTGCAGCAGCGCCGCGGCCACCCCCATGCCGGATATTTTCTCCTCGCCGCAATACACCTGATGCACACCGCAGGAGGGACTGCGTTCCTTAAGCAACGCTTCGGCGCACCCGCACAGTCGGGCGACTTTCAAGGTTTCCTGGGCGCCGCGGAGGAAAACGGCCGAGCGGTCCTCGCCTTGCTCGCTCACCACCTGGGCCCGGCCTTCCAGGACGCCCACGCCGTCGCCCTGGTGGAAAAAGGTGCGTGAACGCGGCGTCGGCAGTCCCGCCAGTTGCTCGGGACAAACCGGCACGGGAAGGCGCTGATGGCGGCGCAGCCAGGCGATTACTCCGGCGTGGCCCTTGCCGGCGCCGTCGTAGCGGGTATGCAGGCCGAGCAGGCAGGCGCTGACCAGAATCGGGCGAGGCATGATGGGGGAATCCTCCGGGGATCGGAACAGGCGCCGACGGGGGAGCGGGTGTTGTGATTAGTCGACGGCGGGGTTGAACAGAACCGCTTCGGCCGGATCGGCGGGCGGCAGGACGCGCACTCGGCGTCCCTCGACGCGCAGGCGGCCCTCGGCGAACAGTTGCACGGCGCGGGGATAGATAAGGTGCTCTTGGGCCAAAATCCGTGCTGACAGGGATTCTTCATTGTCATTTTCGAGAATCGGCACCACCGACTGGATGATGATAGGGCCGGTGTCGAGGCCGCCGTCGACGAAATGCACCGTGCAGCCGGAAAAGCGCGCGCCGTATTCCAGGGCCTTGCGCTGCACGTCGAGTCCGGGGAAGGCGGGAAGCAGGGAAGGGTGGATGTTCATGATGCGCTGGGGGAAGGCGTCGATGAAGACCGAGGAAAGCAGCCGCATGAAACCGGCCAGCACCACCAGCTCCACGCCGGCTTCACGCAGAGCCGCGACCATGGCGGTGTCGAAGGCTTCGCGCGAGGCAAATTTGCGATGGTCGATGACACAGGTGGCGATCCCGGCCTGGCGGGCGCGTTCCAAGGCGAAGGCGTCGGCCTTGTTGCCGGCGACCAGCACGATCTCGGCGTCGATCCGCCCGGAGAGGCTCTGGTCGATGAGGGATTGGAGATTGGAGCCGCGGCCGCTGGCCAGCACGCCCACGCGCAGTTTTGCCAAGGTCGATCGCTCCCTGTCGCTCAAGCCAGCAGCACGTCGCCGGCTTCCTCGTCGGATTTGATGATTTCGCCGATGACGAAGGCCTTCTCCTTGAGACCGGAGAGCCGCACCATGATGTCGTCGGTTTCCTGGGCCGGCACGATCAGCACCATGCCGATGCCGTAGTTGAAGGTGCGGTACATTTCGGCTTCTTCGATGGCGCCGCCCTCGCGCAGGGCTTCAAAAAGGGCCGGTTTGGCCCAGCTGTCCCGCTCGATGACCGCGCGGCAATGGCGCGGCAGCACCCGCGGCACGTTTTCGGTGATGCCGCCGCCGGTGATGTGGGCGATGCCTTTGACGGTGAAATCGCGCAGCAGGTTGAGGATGGGTTTGACGTAAATGCGCGTCGGGGTGAGCAAGGCCTCGCCCAGGGGCAGATCCACGCCGTCAAGGCGCGCGTCGAGCTGCAGGCCCATTTTTTCGAAAAACACCTTGCGCGCCAGGGAATAGCCGTTGGAGTGCAGACCGCTGGAGGTGATGCCGATCACCCGGTCGCCCACGGTGATGGTGGAGCCGTCGATGATCTTGCTGTTGTCCACCACGCCCACGGTGAAACCCGCCAGGTCGTACTCGCCCTCGGCGTAGAAGCCCGGCATCTCGGCGGTTTCGCCGCCGATGAGGGCACAGCCCGCCTCGATGCAGCCGGCGGAGATGCCCTTGACGATGTCCACGGCCTTTTCCGGCGCCAGCTTGCCGGTGGCCAGATAATCCAGAAAAAACAGCGGCTCGGCACCCTGCACCACGATGTCGTTGACGCACATGGCGACGAGATCGATGCCCACCGTGTCGTGCTTGTCCATCATGAAAGCCAGTTTGAGCTTGGTGCCGACGCCGTCGGTGGAGGCCACCAGTGTCGGCTTCTCGTACTTGCCGGCATTGAGGGAAAACAGCCCGCCGAAGCCGCCGATGTCGGTCAGCACCTCGGGACGGCTGGTCGCCTTGACCAGGGGTTTGATCATCTGCACGAAACGGTTACCGGCCTCGATATCGACACCGGCGTCTTTGTAAGTACTGGGGCTGAGTTTTTTCAAGGACGTGAACTCCTGACGATGGGGAAAAGCAATCATTTTTAAACCGGCCCTTCGCCCCTTGTCAACGGCAATTTCCCCCCGCAATGCCGTAAACATTCTTTCCTTTACAGCCGCCAGCCCCCTGCATTATCATCCCTGACGGTCCTTAATCGCCATGAACTTGATTTGTCTCGTATTTTCGCCGTGAATGCCATCGACATCCGCCCCATGACACGGGCCGATCTGCCCGCGGTGCTGGAGTTGGAGCGGGGTGGGTTTTCCCATCCCTGGACCGAGGCGATGTTTGTCGCCGAACTGGACAATCCCCAGGCGCGCGTCGACCTTCTGCACCTTGACGGGTGGCTGGCGGCCTATCTGTGTTCCTGGTTTCTGTGCGGCGAACTGCATGTGCTCAATGTGGCGACGGCGCCCGCCTTTCGCCGGCGCGGGTTGGCGCGGCGGCTGCTCGCTGAGGCCATGGACCGCTGTCGTCCCCTGGGGTTGGAGCGCGTGCTTCTCGAAGTGCGGGTGAGTAATGCCGCCGCCATCGCCCTGTATGAAAGCCATGGTTTCCGCCGCGACGGGGTACGCAAACGCTATTATCCCGATGGCGAGGACGCTCTGCTGATGACGCTGATAATCCCTGAAGTCCCACCCGGCAACTGAATCACCCCTATTTTTCTCAAGGTCGCGCATGAAGAACTACAAAACCATCATCCTGTCCAACCAGGAGATCTCGCCCGGCTACTACCGCATGCGGCTGCTGACGCCGGGCTTCAGCGAAACCGCCCGACCGGGGCAATTTCTCATGATGCGCGTGCAGCAGTCGCTGCCGCCCCTGCTGCGCCGCCCCTTCGGCATCTTCCGCACCGGATTCCTGCCGGCGGACTGCGAGGGCATGCCGCCCAAGGAATACACGGAAATCCTCTATAAGGTGGTGGGGCGCGGCACCAACATCATGGCCGACTTGCATCGCGGCGACAAGGTCGAGGTGCTGGGGCCCCTGGGGCGCGGCTTCGACGTCGGCGACCCGAGCGAGGAGAAGATACTGGTTGGGGGCGGCATCGGCCTGGTGCCTCTCTACATGCTTGCCGAATCCCTCGCCAGCCGCTGCAAGGTGCGGCTGCTCATGGGCGGTCGCACCCGCGACGACATCCTCGCCGTGACCGAGTTCGAGCGCCTGGGCGTGGAAACCTATGTGTCCACCGACGACGGCAGCCTCGGCGAGGAAGGGCTGGTGACGCGGGTGCTGGAGCGCAAGCTCGACAAGTATCCGCGCTCCTCGGTCTATGCCTGCGGGCCCATGCCCATGCTCGAGGCGGTGTACCGCATCTGTCATCGCCGTCAGGTGCCCCTGCAGGTGTCCCTTGAAGCGCTCATGGCCTGCGGCGTTGGCGCCTGCCTGGGCTGCGTGGTCAAGGGCGTGGGGCATACGGAGGAGAGTCCGCGTTACCTGTGCAGTTGCAAGCAGGGCCCGGTGTTTCGCGCCGACCAGCTGGACTGGAGTCGCCTCGGCGAGGAGCCGGGCTATTGCGAGGGATGCAAGTCGTGATGGACAAACAGACCATGAAAAGCGGACGCCCCAACCTGACGGTGGATATCGGCGGGCTGGTGTTGAAGAATCCGGTCATGCCGGCTTCGGGCACCTTTGGCTACGGCGAGGAGTACGCGCCTTTTCTCGATCTCAACTGCCTCGGCGCGGTGGTGACCAAGGGCCTGTCCCTACGGCCCAAGGCCGGCAACCCCACGCCGCGCATCGCCGAAACCATCAGCGGCATGCTCAACGCCATCGGCCTGCAGAACGTCGGCGTCGATGATTTCATCAAGTTCAAGCTGCCTTTTCTGCGCGAATTCACCACGCCGGTGATCGTCAATTTCTTCGGCAACACCCTGGAGGAGTACGGCGAGGTGGCCGCGCGGCTCTCCGACATCCCCGAAGTGACGGCCGTGGAGTTGAACATCTCCTGCCCCAACGTGAAAAAGGGCGGCATTGTTTTCGGCACCGATCCCAAGGCGGCCCACGAGGCGGTGAGCACCGTGCGCAAGCAGCTCAACAAGCACCTGATGGTGAAACTAACCCCCAACGTGACCGACATCACGGTGATCGCCCGCGCCGTGGAAGAGGCGGGGGCCGATTCCATCAGCTGCATCAACACCATTACCGGCATGGCGGTGGACATCAAGACCCGCCGGCCACGCCTGGCCAACCGCACCGGCGGACTCTCCGGCCCGGCCATTCGTCCCGTGGCGCTGCGCATGGTGCATCAGGTGGTGCAGGCGGTGAAGATCCCGGTGATCGGCGTCGGCGGCATCGTGCGGCCCATGGATGCTCTGGAATTTCTCATCGTCGGCGCGCGGGCGGTGCAGGTCGGCACCGCCAACTTCGTCGATCCCGCCTCCATGATCACCATCATCGAAGGCATCGAGCAGTTTCTTTTGGAGGAGGGGCTGACGGATATCAATCAGCTCATCGGCAGCCTGGAGCTTTGAATTCAATTTCAGGGCGGCGGAGGTGCAACAAAGGGAGGGTGTGTTCCAGTGCTGCCGGAGTGGCGGTCAAAATAAAACCCCGGGATCATCACCAGTTCAAGACTGGGAGAGGATTAACCCGGGGACAGCCTTCGTATTGTACGTTTTAAGGGGAAAAGAATGCAAGGCGATTTTTCGGCTCTTTTGCAAAAAGCCATTTCCCACGAGCGGCTTGAGGGCTATTCCCGCCGCAAGGAAATGCAAGGAAATAATTCGCTTTTTGCTCACTATGCCTGGAACCTTGCCTTGTCCGAAAGCCTCTACCCCGCGTTGCAAGGCATTGAAGTCGCCCTTCGCAACAGCATGCATGACGCTGCCCTAAATAGATTTGGAAGTGCCACTTGGTTTGAGGGGGATTTGCTTCATGAACGTGATCAACGGTTCGTTACCGTTGCACGCAATGCCTTGCTCAGTGCCGGAAAAACCATGGAGCCATCGAGAATATTGGCTGAATTAAGTTTTGGATTCTGGACGAGCCTTTTCGATGTGCGATATGAACAGCGGCTTTGGCCTTGGTTGCTAAAACCCGTTTTTCCCTACATGCCCCGCAGATTGAGAACCCGCGCTGAACTTTCTCGCAGACTCAATAAAATTCGCCTTCTGCGCAACCGCGTCTTTCATCACGAGCCGATCTGGTTTTGGCAAGACCTCAAGCAACAGCATCGGAATCTTTTGGAAACGCTCTCCTGGATCAACCCCGCCATGCCCCGCTTTATCGGAATAATTGATCGGTTTCCACGAGTTGCGGAAACGGGATGCGTCCCCTATCACGAACAGGTGGCAAACCTGTTCTTACAGCCGTAAAAGGGGCGCCGACCCGCAATGGACGTCATCACCACGCATATCAACGCCGATTTCGACTGCCTCGGCGGCATGATCGCGGCGAAGAAGCTCTATCCCAGGGCCGAGATGGCCTTCGCCGGCGCCCAGGAGCGCAGCCTGCGCGAGTTCTTCCTGAAAAGCGCCAGCTACGCCTATGCCTTCAAGCGCATCAAGGATATCGATCTGGCGGCCATCAAGCGGCTGATTCTGGTCGACGTGCGCCAGGCCGAGCGTATCGGACCCTTCGGCGAGGTGGCCCAGCGCCAGGGGGTCGAACTGCATATCTTCGATCACCATCCGGGCGGGGAGGGCAACCTCAAGGGCAGCGTCGAGCATATCGAGCCCGTCGGCTCGACGGTGACCGTGTTCTGCCGGCTGTTTCAGGAGCGCGGCATCCATCCCACCAGCGACGAAGCCACCCTGATGATGCTGGGCCTCTATGAGGATACCGGCAACCTCATGTTTAGCTCCACCACGGTGGCGGACTACCACGCCGCTGCTTTTTTGCTGGAACACGGCGCCCATCTTGACGCCGTGGCCGACTTTCTCACCTACGAGATGACCGCCGAGCAGGTGTCCCTGCTGCACGAACTGATCGCAAGTCGCATCGTCCTGAACGTTCACGGTTTTGACGTGAGCATCGCCCACGCCTCCACGGAAAATTTCGTCGGCGATCTGGCGGTGCTGACCCACAAGCTGCGCGACATGGAGAACCTTCGGGCGTTGATTGTCGCGGTGCGCATGGGCGATCGGGTGTTCATGGTCGGCCGCTCGCGCCTGCCCGAAGTGCATGTCGGCGAAATTCTTGCGGAATTCGGCGGCGGCGGACATGCCTTCGCCGCCTCCGCCGCGGTGCGCGGACAAACCCTGGTGCAGGTGCTGGAACGGCTCAACAGCGTGTTGCAGCGCCACGTCAATCCACGCGTCGAAGCGCGCCATCTCATGTCCTATCCGGTCAAGACCGTCAGTCCCCGCGCCACCATCGAGGAAGTCCGGGCCTTTCTGACGCGCTACAACATCAACGCAGCACCGGTGGTGGAGGACGGGCGGGTGCTGGGCATTCTCACCCGCCAGATGATGGAAAAGGCCGCCCATCACGGCCTGGGCGAGGTGGCTGCCGCCGAATACATGGAGAGCGATTTCGCCACGGCGGTGCCGAGCACGCCGGTGGAGGAGTTGCAGGAGTTGATCGTCGGGCGCAACCAGCGCTTCGTGCCAGTGCTTTCCGACAGCCACCTGGTCGGGGCCATTACGCGCACCGATCTGCTGCGTTACATGGTCGATCGCGGCCCGCGCGGCGAACAGGGTCGCGAGCCCGACGGCGGGCGAGGCCTGACCGACCTCAAGAAACGCGAAGTGGTGCGCATGATCCGCGAGCAGCTGCCGACGCGGGTGCGCGGCCTGCTCGAGGATTTCGGCCGCATCGGCGACGCCCTGGGGCTCAAGGTGTTTGCCGTGGGCGGCTTCGTGCGCGATCTGTTGCTGGAAGAGCCCAATCTGGATCTTGACATTGTCGTCGAGGGTGACGGTATCGCTTTTGCCGAAGCCTTTGCCCGCGAACATGCCTGCCGGGTACGCAGCCACCAAAAATTCGGCACCGCGGTGATCGTTTTCCCCGATGACTTCAAGGTCGATGTCGCCTCGACCCGGGTGGAATACTATTTGGAGCCCGCCGCCCTGCCCACCGTCGAGACCGCCTCCCTCAAGCTCGATCTCTATCGCCGCGATTTTACCATCAATACCCTGGCCATCATCCTTAACGGCGGGCGTTTCGGTGAACTGCTCGACTTTTTCGGCGGCTTGCGCGACCTGCGCGAGAAGGCGATTCGCGTGCTGCACAACCTGAGTTTCGTGGAAGACCCGACGCGGGTGTTCCGGGCGGTGCGGTTCGAGCAGCGCCTGGGGTTTCAGATCGGCAAGCAGACCGAGCATCTCATCCGCAGCGCGGTGCGCATGGGCTTTCTCGATCGCATCGGCGGCCCGCGTCTGCTCAACGAGATCATTCACATTCTCGAAGAAGCGCGCCCCTTTCCGGCAGTGGAGCGGTTGGGACGGCTGGACCTGCTCAAGTTTCTTCATCCCGGCCTGGAGGTCGACGAGGACTGCGGCGAGGTGTTCGAACGGGCCGATCGGGCCCTCAACTGGTATGAATTACTCTACACCGGACTTCCCTGCCGGCGTTGGCCGGTGTATTTCCTGTGCCTGATTCGCGATCTCGACGATGACGCCGTATTGGGTATGTGCGAGCGGCTGGCGGTTCCCGGACGCTGGCGCCCCTTGTTCATCGAGCAGCGGCACCTGGCGCGCGCCACCCTGCGGCAGCTCCTCGCTTGCGCCAAGCGACGCAAGAAGCGTCCCCTGGACAGTGAAATCCATCAATGGCTTCAGCCCTTCGACACGGAGATTCTGCTCTATCTCATGGCCCTGCTGGAGAGCGAGGAGGCACGCAGCTGGATCTCCCTTTATGTCACCCGGTTGCGCGGTCAGAAATCCCTGCTCGGCGGTGGGGATCTGCGCAGCCTGGGCGTGCCGCCCGGCCCGCGGTACCGGGAAATTCTCCAGCAACTGCTCCTGGCGCGAATTGACGGCAAGGTGGTCAGCCGCGAGGATGAGGTGGATCTGGTGCGACGCAAGATGGCCAGGCCGAACCGTTCGGGCACCACGCCCTAATTCGAAGCGCCGCGGTAAGCAATTGACCCGTGGTTCTTTTTCCCCTAGTCTGAAACCTTATGGAAACCATTGTTGCAAAAATATCCATCATGCTGGTCCCGGCGCTCATGGCGGTGACCATCCATGAGGTCGCTCACGGTTTTTTTGCCGACCGCTTCGGCGATCCGACGGCGCGTCTGCTCGGACGCCTCTCGCCCAATCCCGTCCGGCATCTCGATCCCGTCGGCACCTTGGCGCTGCTGATTTTCGGTTTTGGCTGGGCGCGGCCCGTCCCGGTCAATTTCCAGAATTTGCGCAACCCCAAAACCGATATGATCTGGGTGGCCCTGGCCGGGCCCCTGGCCAATCTGTTTCTGGCGATTGTCTCGGCTTTTGTCTTGCGCGGTGTTCTCTTAGCCGCCGATTTCGTGCCCGCCAGCCAGAAAATGGCGTTTCATGTCCTCGAACCCCTGGCGCTCATGGCCGGATTCAGTTTGTATATCAACATCATTCTGGCGGTGTTCAACCTGCTGCCGGTGCCGCCTCTCGACGGCGGCCGTGTGATGGTCGGCGTTCTGCCGCGGCGCCAGGCTGAGCTGCTGGCGCGGATCGAGCCGTTCGGATTCATTCTCATCATTTTTCTGATTTTCTTCACCGATCTGTATCGTCTGTTTCTTGCGCCGATCGTGTTCGGCATCGTCGGTTTCATGGCGGGTCGTCAGGAATTCATGGTGTTTCGCGCCATTGAATTTCTCTTTGGGCGCTGATGGATAGGTCCTGCGACGGCGGGGGGGCATGATGGAGCGTTTGCAAAAGCTGATCGCCGCCGCCGGCCTGGGTTCGCGCCGTCAGGCGGAGGAATGGATAGCCGCCGGGCGCGTTTCGGTCAATGGGCGCATCGCCGCCTTGGGCGACAAGGCCGATCCGCAAGGCGATCGCATTTGCGTGAACGGGCGCGAATTGCCGCGCGCCGAGGAGAAGGTCTACCTGCTACTGCACAAGCCAGCGGGTTATGTGACGACGCTGAGCGATCCCCAGGGACGGCCCATCGTCACGGATCTGATCAAGAACTGCCCGGCCCGGGTGTTTCCCGTCGGACGCCTGGATGCATCCACCGAGGGGCTGCTGCTGCTGACCAACGATGGCGCCCTGGCGCAACGCCTGGCTCACCCGCGCCACAAGGTCGACAAAACCTATCTGGTCAAGGTACGGGGGCTGCTAAGCGACGCGGCGCGCCGCCGCCTGGAAAATGGCGTCCGCCTGGATGACGGTCCCACGCTGCCGACGGTGGTTGAGCGGGTGCGGACCACGGCGAGCAACACCTGGTTCGAACTGGTGCTGCGCGAGGGGCGCAACCGCCAGGTGCGGCGCATGTGCGAGGCTGTCGGCTATCCCGTGGTGCGACTCAAGCGCCTGCGGGTCGGCTTTCTCGAACTTGGCGATCTGGAGGTGGGGAAGTTTCGCCCCCTGACGCGCCACGAAATTTTACGTCTGGGAGAACTTTAGGAGCCTTGACAGTCCTTTTGTCCCTCTATATCATTAATAGGCGTTTATAGAAAAGGGGGGAACCGGTTTGTCGAATAAAGAGAAATTGATCGCCTCCGCCCAGAAAAACCTCCTCAAGGGGCAGGTGGCCAAGGCGATCAAGGATTATCAGCGGGTGGTCGAGCTCGACCCCAAGGATATTCGTAACCGCCAGAAGCTGGCCGATCTCTTCGTGCGCGCCAAAATGCCCAAGGAGGCGCAGGAGCATTACGAGGCCGTCGCGCGCTATTTTTCGGAAAACGGTTTCTTTCTCAAAGCGATCGCCGTTTACAAGCAGATGCAGAGAATCGATCCCGCGCGGATCGATCTGTACCACCGTTTGGCGGAACTCAACGCCCGGCAGGGGTTGATCGGGAATTCCCTGGCGGAATACAAAAGCCTGGTCAATCATTACGAAAAGCAGGGCTTGTTGCCCGAAGCCGTCAACATTCTGCGAAAAATGAAGGAGGTCGATCCGGAGAATCTCAACATCCGGGTCAAGATTGCCGAAACCTACGCCCGCGCCGGGATGCAGGACAAGGGGCAAGCCGAATTCCGCGATATTCTCAAGGCGCTCAAAACCAAGCGCGACCCCGCGAAAATCCTTAAGCTCCACGAAATATTTCAGCCCCTTTTTCCCGACGATATGGACATCCGTATCGGTCATGCTCGCGCCCTGATCGATGCGGGCGATGCGGCCAAGGGCGTCGAACGGCTGAAAAAGCTTCACGCCGCCCAAGCCGCGAATCCTGAGTTGCTGCGCCATCTGGCGGCGGGGTTTCAGCGCTTGGGGGATTTCGAGAGCGAACGAGCCGCCTGCGAGAGCCTGCTCAAGCTGAATCCGGCCGAAGCGAATATCCGTGAAGGCTACCTGCGTGCCTGCCTCAAGGCGCAAAAACCCGTGGAAGCCCTGGAAAAACTCGAACTCTGGCGCGAGGATTTCCTGGCCGCCAAGCGCACCGATCTGCTCAAGGAGCTTTACGAGAAGCTTCACGAAGCCCTGCCCGAGGATACGCGCGTCGTCAACGGCCTCAAGGGTCTTTACCAGGCCCTGGGGGAAGGCGACAAGCTGTTCGACCTCATGGCCGTTTCCGGCGACGCCAGCCTGGTCGAATTCCTGGAGGAAGATGAGCGTGAGCGGCATCCCTTTGTCGGCGCCGCCGATTTTCCGGTTACCCTCGATCTTGAGCCGGAGGTGGCAGAGGCGCCGCGCGACGAGCAGGCCGATCTCGTCATGGACCTGCCCGAGGAATTTCTTATCGAGGAACCGGTTCAGTCCGAGCCTGCGACGGAACCGACGGCCATCGGAACACCGCTCATGGAGGATGATCTGGAGCTCGATCTGGAGTTTGATGGGGATGAGCCGCCCGCAGCCTCGTTCTCCGAAGAGATCAGCGATCTGGCCGAGGGCGAAGATGCATTCGACGCGGATTCCGGCGAACTTGAGTTGATCGAGTTGCCTGACTTTCCGACGGCGGATCAGGAGTCAGCCCCTGGAGTCGTTGAAGCCCCGCCGGCTGCGCCGGAGGAGGGTGGTCTGGACTTTTTCTCCGATGAGTTGCCCGACCTGGAATTCGACCTGGAACCGGAACCCGAACTCCAGCCTTCATCGACCGCAACCCCACGTGCCGCGACCACGGCGCCTTTGAGCCATGTGGAGCAGGCGCGCCTGGAGGGCGATCTCAGCCGCTTCAAGAAGGTGCTGGAGAGCCAGATCGACGCGGGCGACGCCGAAACTCATTTCAACCTAGGCATTGCCTTCAAGGAAATGGGCCTTCTTGACGACGCGGTTGCCGAATTCGACCAAGCCATGAAAAATATGACGCGGCGCCTGGATTCCCTGACCTTGAAAGGAATCTGTCTGGCGGAAAAGGGCGATCTGGACGGAGCCGAGGAAGCCTTCAAGTCGGCCCTCTTGCTGCCGGATATCGCCGAGGGCGATCTGTGCAACCTCTATTTTGAGCTGGGCCAGCTTCACGAAAGGCGGGGGTTGCCGCGCGATGCCCTGAATTATTTCGAGAAAGTCGCCGCCCAGGATCCTTCCTTCCGCGAGGTCTCGCAACTGATTCGCAAGCTTCGCCGTCAACTCGGCCTGGGCGGGGGAGACGACAAGGGACGGGTTTCCTATCTGTGACGAGTCACGGGCGGCGCAAGGGGCATGAGGCATGAGCTATCTTGAACATTTCGGGTTTGAGCAGGAGCCTTTTTCCAATGCCCCCGATGCCCGATTTTATTTCGACAGCGAACAGCACCAGCAGGCGCAGCGGCGCCTGCGTTTTGCCGTTGATTCCAACAAGGGTCTGGCGGTTGTGGTGGGCGGCATCGGCACCGGCAAAACCACCCTGGCCCGGCGCATGCTTGACCTTCTCGGAACGGAACGTTATCAGTCGAGCCTGCTGATCATGGTGCATTCGGGCATCACGCCCGAGTGGCTTTTGTCCCATATCGCCCTGCAAATGGGCGTGGCGACACCCGGAAACGATCGTCTGGTGATTCTGCGCCAGCTTTACGAACGCCTGCTGGAGATCGATGCCCAGGGACGCCGGGCGGTGATCCTCATCGACGAGGCGCAGATGCTGCAAACCCGTGAGTTGATGGAAGAGTTCCGCGGGTTGTTGAATCTTGAGATCCCCGGCCGCAAACTTTTGAACATCCTTTTTTTCGGCCTGCCGGAGCTCGAGGAGAATTTGCGCCTCGATCCGCCCCTGGCGCAACGGGTGGCGATGCGCTGCGAGCTCACGTCCTTGACCGCCGGCAACACGGCCTCCTACATCTGGCATCGTCTGCGGATCGCCGGCGGGCAACGCATGGTGTTTGACGACGATGCCATTGCCGCGGTTCACCAGTATGCCGGCGGGGTGCCGCGTCTCATCAATACCCTTTGCGATAACTGTCTGTTCGAAGGGGCGCTGCTTAACCGGGAGCAGATTGACGAGAAAATTGTCATCGACATGGCCAAGGCTTTGGATCTGCATGGTGACGCGGCACCCCGCAGCGAGGAAGTCGATCTCGATCAGGGGCTTGAGCAGATCGAGTCGATGCTCGAACGCCTTGAGATGAAATCCTGTCCCCTCGCCTGACCGGCATGCCGGTTCGCATCAACCCAACGCAAGGGCCGCTGCTGGTGCGCGGCTTTTTTTCTTGGATCGTCCATGAGCAGCAAAATTTGCATCCTGCCTGAAAACCTCTGCAACATGATCGCCGCCGGGGAGGTGGTCGAGCGACCGGCATCCGTCATCAAGGAGTTGGTGGAAAACGCCCTGGATGCAGGCGCGGGCGATATTCTGGTCGAGGTGGAAGGCGGCGGAAAAAAGCTCATGCGGGTCACCGACGACGGTGAGGGCATGGCCCGCGATGACGCCTTTCTCTGCCTGGAGCGCCACGCCACCAGCAAGATCCGCCAGGCGCGGGATCTTGCCGCCTTGACCACCCTGGGCTTTCGCGGTGAGGCGCTGCCCGCCATCGCCTCGGTGAGCCGGTTGACCCTGCGTACCTGCGCCAACGAGCAGGGCGAGGGCGTGGAGATTTATCTTGAAGGGGGCAGTGTCCGCAAGAGTCAGGATCTGGGATTGCCGCGCGGCACCAGCATCGAGGTGCGCAGCCTTTTTTTCAACACCCCGGCGCGCCGCAAGTTTTTGCGCCGCGATGAAACGGAACTCGGCCATATTGCCGATGTGGTCACCAAGCAGGCTCTGGCCCATCCGCACGTGCGTTTCCGGCTCGTGCACAATGGGCGGCAGCTCTTCGAGGTGCGCCGCGGCAGTCGTCTCGATGAGCGCATCGCGGCTTTCCTGGGGCGTTCCCTGCTCAAGGAGTTGGTGCCGGTCGAGGCGGGCAGGGCGGGCGAACTGTATCTGAGTGGTTTTGTCTGCCCGCCGACGGTCAATCGTTCCGCAACCAGCGCCATCTACATGTTCATCAACGGCCGTTATGTGCGTGACCGGGTGGTTCAGCACGGGGTTCTCGAGGGCTACCGCAACCTGCTGATGAAGGGGCGCTATCCTGTAGTGGTGCTGTTTCTGGAGATCGATCCGGCCGAGGTTGACGTCAACGTGCACCCCACCAAGCACGAGGTGCGCTTTCGCGATCAGGGTCGGGTCCATGATTTTATCGCCGAGGCCGTGCGGCAGGTGCTGAAAGGTTCGCCGGGCCTGCGGCCCCCACCCGAACCTCAGACCTTCCCGACGACCAGCGGGGAGGTCAAGGAGCCGACCCATAACCGATGCGATGCCGCCGAAGCGGCGCGGCATCGCATCGGTGAGGCGTTGAGTGCTTATGGGCAACGACCGGATATCGTGCCCCGCGCGCCTGATGTAAGCATGCGGCCGCCGGTTGCCGTTGCTCCGGCGCGGACACCGCCATTGCCGGGGGACCGAGGAGGATTTTTTTCCTCCCTGCGCTATCTCGGCCAGTACCGCAACGGCTATCTGCTCTGCCAGGACGGCAACGATCTGATTCTGATCGATCAGCACGCCGCCCATGAACGGATTCGCTTTGAACAACTGCGCGCGGATTTCCGGCGCGGCGCGCCGGCGCGCCAGAGTCTGTTGTTTCCTCTGGTCATTGAATTCGACTTCAAGGCCGCGGCGGTGCTTGAGGAGTTTTTGCCGCTGGTTGAGCGCTTCGGCTTCGAGATCGAGCCCTTCGGTGGAAAGTCCTTTGCCGTCAAGGCCCTGCCGGCGATCCTGGCCGAGACGGATGTGGAAGGGCTGCTGCGCGATCTCGTCGCCGATCTGGAAGGCGTGAGCCAAAGCGGCGTCGCCGACGATGCTCTGGATGAGGTTCTCATGCGCCTGGCCTGTCATGGCGTGGTGCGGGCCGACCAGGCCTTGGCCCCTGGAGAAGCGCAGCGGCTGCTGAACGATCTCGACGGGGTTGACTTCAGTGCGCATTGTCCCCATGGCCGCCCGGTTCAGGCGCGCTTGACCCTGGGCGACGTGGAGCGCATGTTCCGGCGGGGTTGAGGACAGGGCACATGGCGCAACCGAAAAAAATCCCCCTGGTGGTGTTGTGCGGTCCAACGGGAGGCGGCAAGACGGCCCTGGCTTTGCGCCTTGCCCGGCACTGGCCCCTGGAAGTGCTCTCCGCCGACAGCCGCCAGGTGTTTCGCGGCATGGATATCGGCACGGCCAAGGCCAGTCCGGCGGAGCAAGCGCTGGTCCCCCATCATCTGCTCGATGTGGTCGATCCCGATGAGGAATTTTCCGCGGCCGATTTTGCCGTGCGCGGGCGCGCCCTGGTCGATGACATCGCGGGACGCGGTCGGCGGCCCTGGGTTGTCGGCGGCACGGGTTTTTATATCCGCGCCCTCACCGAGGGCCTGTTGGATGCGCCTTCGGGAAACGAAGACCTGCGTCGGCGCTGGCATGCCCTGGCTGAAGAGCAAGGTCCGATGGCGCTCTGGGAACGGTTGCGCCAGGTCGATCCCCTGGCGGCGGAGCGGATTCATCCCAACAACCTGGTGCGTGTGGTGCGGGCGCTGGAGGTCTTTACCCTGACCGGGCGACCGATCTCCGAACTTCAGCAAAGCCACGGGTTCGAGGATCGTCCCTATGCGCTGCTCAAGCTGGGGATCATGCCGCCGCGCGATGAATTGTTCCAGCGCATCGACCAGCGCGTCGACGCCATGGTGCAGGAGGGGTTGTTCGAGGAGGTTAATGCGCTGCTCGCCCGCGGCTACGATGCTTCTCTCAAGTCCATGCGCACCCTCGGCTACCGCGAAATGATCGCCTGCCTCAGGGGGGAAATCAGCCGCGAAGAGGCGCTGGAACTCGTTAAATTACACACTCGGCAGTACGCGAAACGCCAGTTGACCTGGTTTCAGAAAGACCCTGAAATAATTTGGGTTGATTCCTTGAGAGAGTTTGCTACAATCCAGCAGTTGATTGAAAATTTTTATTCTTAATGTGCGCTGAGAAGGAGTGGACATGGCGAAGACCCCGTTCAACATTCAGGACCAGTACCTCAACCAGGCCCGCAAAGAGCGGGTCCACGTCAACATCACCATGATGTCGGGAGAGAAGCTCGTCGGCTACATCAAGTCGTTCGACAGCTTCTGCGTTCTTGTGGACAGCAGCGGCGACATTCTGCTCTACAAACACGCGATTGCCGCCATCACCTCCTCGGACGGCAATTTCCGTCTGCATGGAGGCAAGGACTAACCCCTTTCCGCAGTCGTCGCAACAATCAGAGGTCCCCGTCCGAAGACGTACCGCGTCCGACGGGGGCCTTTGTCTTTGGCGAGGGACCCAACCGGCTTCATGCTGAAAATTACCCAAATCCATCCGGGCGGCATCGGCGAGGAACTCGAACTCGAGCCCGGTGACGCCGTGTTGGCCGTTGACGGTCAACCAGTGCGTGACCTGCTCGACTTTCACCTCTACTGCGGGCAAGCGTCGGAGTTTGTTCTCGAAGTGCAAAAGTCCCAGGGAGAGATTTGGGATCTGCACATTGAAAAAGGCGAGGATGAGGATCTCGGCATCGAATTCGAGCATCCCGAGCCGACCCAGTGCGGAAACAATTGCCTGTTCTGCTTCGTCCATCAGTTGCCGCGCGGCATGCGCCGCACCCTTTACGTCAAGGACGAGGATTACCGTTTTTCCTTTCTGTACGGCAGTTACATCACCCTGACCAATGTCGGCGAGAAAGAGATCGAGCGGATCATCGCCCAGAAGCTCTCGCCCCTCTATGTTTCGGTCCACGCGACGGACGAGCCCCTGCGCAACCGCCTGCTCGGGAAGCAGACTCCCGCCATCCTGCCTTTGCTGCGGCGGCTGATCGACGCCGGGATCGAACTGCATACCCAGATCGTGCTCTGCCCCGGCCTGAACGACGGCGAGCAACTGGTCAAATCCATCAACGATCTGCACCAACTCTTTCCCGGCGTGCGCTCCCTGGCGGTGGTGCCGGTCGGCTTGACCGGCTTTCGCCTGCGTCTTCCCGATCTGCGGGTGCCAAGCCGCGAGGAGGCCAGGGACGTTCTCGACACCATCGAAAATCTGCAGCAGCGTTTTTTGGCCGCCGGTGGCAGCCGTTTTGTCTTCGCCGCCGATGAGCTCTATCTCAAGGCCGAGCGTGATTTTCCCGCCACAGCCTGTTACGAGGATTTCCCTCAGTGGGAAAACGGCGTCGGCATGGTGGCCCTGTTTCGCGAGGAGACCGCCGATGCCCTGGAGCAGGCCCGCCCGTTGACCCTCAAGGCGGTTTCCCTGGTGACCGGAGAATCGGCCGCCGCGGAGCTCAGGCATCTCGCCGCCGAGCTGGGCCGCAAGACGGGTGTGCGCATCCAGGTGCAGGTGGTGAAAAACGCCTTTTTCGGCGGCCAGGTCAGCGTCACCGGTCTGTTGACCGGGCGCGACATTCTTGACCAACTGCGCGGCAAGCCCCTTGGCGAGGCGCTGTTTCTGCCGGATGTGCTGGTCAGGGACGGCGAGGATTTGCTGCTTGACGATCTGAGCCTCATCGATCTGGAGCGGGCCCTGGGCGTGCCGGTGGAGAAGGTGGCCGGCACGCCCCTGGGTCTGCTGGCGGGACTGGAGGTCATGGACGAAATTCTGCACGGAGAGGAGCCGGACTGATGGACGAACACAAGCGCTGGCACCGCCGCCAGCTTCTGGAAGAGGCCGCGCGCGGCCTGGAGCGCAATGGTTTTGCCGTGCAGGTCTGCGAATCCGCCGAGGAGGCGTTGCCCTTTTTGCTGCAACAGACCGACGAGGCGCGCACGGTTGGGTTCGGCGGCTCCATGACCCTCGCCGCGCTGGATCTGCCCGCGCGCTGCGCGGCGGCGGACAAGCAGACCCTGGTGCATGGCCGCGCGGGGCTCAGTCCCGAGGAGCGCCGCCAAATCATGGCGGCCCAGCAGTCCTGCGATCTGTTTTTCACCAGCACCAACGCCCTGACCCTCAAGGGGCAGTTGGTCAACATTGATGCCACGGGCAATCGGGTTTGCGCCATGGCCTTCGGCCCGCGTCGCGTGATCGTGGTGGCCGGGGTCAACAAAATTTGCACGGACCTCGATGCCGCCCTGCGCCGCGTCAAGGAAACGGCCTGTCCGCCCAATGCCCGCCGCCTTAACTTCAAGACCCCCTGCGCCGCCACCGGCCTGTGTAGCGACTGCAATGCGCCGGATCGCATCTGCCGCATCACCACCATCATCGACAAAAAGCCCCGCGCCACCGAGATGCTGGTCTGCCTGATCAACGAGGATCTCGGCTATTAGGAAAAATCTCAAGAAAATAGCTGTAACCAGTGAAAGGATAAGGGAATTATGCAGGAAGTCGAGCAGTTGTTGATCAAGGGGCGGGCCGCCCTGGAAACCGGGGAATTCGCTGACGCGGCGCGGTTGTTCCGCCAGGTTCTCGAGCAATGCCCCGATCGCGCCGAGGTGCACGCGGCTCTCGGTGAGGCTTTGGCCGAGCAGGGCAAGGTCGCCGAGGCGCGCAAGCACCTGGAAAAAGCCATGGCGCTGGATCCCGAGGATCTCGATGCCCAGTATGCCCTGGGGGATCTGTGTTTCGAGGAAGGCCAGGCCGAGCAAGCTCTGGAAATCTACCAGAAGATTCTGGCCCTTGAGCCCCAGGAGGCCGATGCCTGGGTCAGTTGCGGGCTGGTGCATTTTCATCGCGAGGATATGGAAAGAGCGCAACACTGCTATGAGAAAGCCCTCGCCATCGATCCAGATTCGATTTTTGCCCGCAATTCCCTGGGGGATGTCTTTTATGCCCAAGGCCGGGCCGAGGAAGCGGTGGCTCAGTATCGCCGCGTGGTCGAGATCGACCCGGATGATGCCCAGGCGCATTACAATCTGGGGGAAATCTATTATGACACGGGCGATCTGGAAGGGGCCGAGGCCGAGTGCAGCACCGCCTTGACCCTGGACCCGGGCTTTTCTTTTGCCTATATGACGCTGGGCAATATCTGCCTCGATCGGGAACAGCCGCGCCAGGCGCTCGACTGGTTCCAGAAATTTCTGTTGCATGAAACGGCTGCCGGCGCCTCGGATATCCGTGACGAAGTGGCGGCGGTGGTGGCCGGGCTCAAGGCCGAACTGGGGCAGGACGGATAAGGATTTCCGGGGCGTTTGCGCGGAGGGCGATTTCATGGTGCGGGGCATGGCGATTTTGTTGATCATGCAATTGCTTGGTGAGGTGATTTCCCGCGGCCTGAAAATCCCCATACCCGGCAATGTCATCGGCATGGGTCTGCTGTTGGCGGCCCTGGGCCTGGGCTGGATCAAGGTTCAGTGGATTCAGGAGGCCGCCGAGTTGCTGCTCGCCCATCTGGCCTTGTTTTTCGTTCCCGCCGGCGTCGGCGTCATGGTTTATTTCGACCTGATCTCCGCCGAATGGCTGCCCATCGTCACCGCGATGGTACTGAGCACCTTCGTGGTCATGGCGGTGACCGGCCGGGTTGCCCTGAGGCTTGACCGCAGGAGGGGCGCCGATGATCGATGAGCTGCTCTATTCTCCCTTGTTCGGCGTGGCCCTGACCCTGGCCTGTTACGCCCTGGCCCAGAAGCTCTATGTGCGCACGGGGAGCATTTTTTTCAATCCCGTCGCCGTGTCGATTGTTGCGATTATCGGGTTTTTGCTGGCGTTTCGCATTCCCCATGAGGCTTATGTCGCGGGCGGGCGCCTCGTGCTGTTTCTCCTCGGGCCTTCGGTGGTGGCCCTGGCCGTGCCGCTCTATGTGCGGCGGCGGGAAATCTTGGAGCGCAAGGTGCCCATCTTGCTGGGGATCACCGCGGGCGCCCTGGCCTCCATTCTGTCGGCGTCGGGACTGGCTTGGCTGTTGGGGGGGAGTCGCGAGGTGATTCTGTCCCTGGCGCCGAAATCGGTGACCACGCCGATTGCCATCGGGATTGTCGAAAAGATCGGCGGCCTGCCGCCCTTGACGGCGGCCCTGGTGGTGCTGACCGGCTGCCTGGGGGCGATCTGCGGCCCGGAATTCTGCCGTCTCATCGGCGTGCGTGATCCCGCGGCCATGGGTTTGGCGGTCGGTACCGCCGCGCATGGCATCGGCACGGCGCGCATGCTCGAAGTCGATCGGCTCGGCGGCGCCGTGTCCGGTTTGGCGATCGGCCTCAACGGGCTGATCACTGCCTTTATCCTGCCGTTGATCGTCGCCCTTTTCCTGTGATTGGGCAAAAAAAAAAACGGGCAGGCAACCAAAGGTTGCCTGCCCGGGGAAGCATTCCAGGAGACAGAATTACTTCTTTTTCGCCGAAGCCTTCTTGGAGGCCTTGAGGGGGTTGATCTTGGTGTCGGCGATCTTGATTTCGATCTTGCGGTGGGTGGCGAAGTTGCACAGGCCGCCGGCCCATTTCTTCTGCGGCGCGGGGTAGGCGGAGCAGACCTTGCCGATGGTTCCGTCAACGATGCGCTCACAGCCTTCACAATCGGCGACGACCACCTGGCAGGAATGTCCTTCAAAGGTGCAACCCGATTTCGCCCAGAAGGTGCATTCGGTACCGGGGAGAACAGTCTGGCACTGCATGGGTGTTTCCTCCTTGAAATTCTTCTTTTGCGTTTGTACTCAGAATTTCGCATTCTAATGCGTCGCTGTTGGTGAGTCAACCAGTAAATGGGCCAGGGACCGGGAAAATTTTCGAAAGGATTGTTTGTGACCGCACATGCCGAATGGGAAGCGCGCTGCCGCCGTTGCGGGCGTTGCTGCTTTGAAAAAATCGACTTTGAGGGGCGGATTTTTTATACCGATCGCCCCTGCGAAAAACTTGATCTGGCCACCCGCCTGTGCACCGTCTATGTGCAGCGACAGACGGCCCGTCCAGGTTGTACCCTGCTTGATGAACGGATCATCGGCCTCGGCGTCCTGCCGGCGGATTGTCCCTATGTGGCGGATATCGCCGATTATGAGCCACCGATTCTTTGGGATGAGGATCAGGGCAAATAGCGCGGGAAGAGGGGAACCGTCCCGTATCTTTTCCTAGGTGACGTGGTATTCTTAAGCGGTGTCCAATCACATCAGAATCAGGAGAGCTATGCCATGGGTCGCATTAAATTCGGAACCTCCGGATGGAGGGGTATTCTCTGCGAGGATTTCATTTTCGACAACGT
>NZ_JAUVWH010000031.1 GCF_030604225.1 Geoalkalibacter sp. | reverse complement strand
CTCAGACTCCTTTCAAAACCTTCAGCAGATGGGGCACCAACTGCTTCTTGCGCGAGAGCACCCCTTTGAGTTCGTAGATATTTTCCTCCACCTGGGGATAGCTGATGACATAGGGCAGTTCCTTGCCCCCCAGGGCCAGCAGCAGGCTGGTTTCCTGAACGATGTCGGTCACCAGCAGCCCGGCCACGTCGAGGTGCCGCTCGTCCTTGATACGTCCCAGGGTGTCCACGATGACGTCCTTCATGTTGTGGAATTCCTGAAAGCTCACCACCTCCACCTGCCCGACGCCGAACTTCTGCTCGCCGGCCTCGTATTCCTTGAAATCCGCCAGCACCAGATGGCGCGGCGAGGGATAGGCGGCCAGGGCGCTGCCGGCGGAAAAAATCCGCTTGCCGAAATCCTGGGGATCAAATCCCGACAGGCTTCCCAGCCAGGTCGCCAGTTCCCGATCGACGTCGGTGGTGGTGGGTGATTTGAGAATCACCGTGTCGGACAGCAGACCGGCCAGCATCAGACCAGCGGTCACCCGGTCGGGGACGATGCCGCTCTGCCGGTAAAGGCTGGCCACCACCGAACAGGTGCTGCCCAGAGGCTGGTTGATGAACCGAATGGGATGATCCGTGTGAAAATTGCCGAGGCGATGATGGTCGACGACCTCGATGATTTCCACCTTGTCGGCGCCGCTCACCGCCTGAGACAGTTCGTTGTGATCGACCAGGATCAGCTTGACTGGCGAGGGCCGCAGCAGATTGCTCTTGGTCGCCACCCCGCACACCCGCCCCTCGCCGTCAAGCACCACGGCCCCGGGGTCGCTGCTGTGCAGCAGCTTGAGGCGCAGATCGTCGAGGCGATCGAGAGCGCCGATAGAGATGAAATCGTCCTTGACCAGATGATGCACCGGGGTGGACAGACGGGTGAGCCAGCTGGTGGTGGCGGTGTCGAAAGGGGTGGAGAGAATCGTCACCTGATTGCGCATGCCCGCCTCAAGGATCTCCGGAGGGATGGGCAGACTGCCGGTCACAATGAGCACGCGCACGCCGAAATCGACGGCCTCCCGCAGGATTTTCAAACGGTCGCCCGTCACCAGGATCATGCCGCGCGGGTCCAGGCCCTCCATGCGTTGATGAAAAGTCGCCGAATCCATGGCGCCGACGTAGAGGTTGAGATTTTCAATGGCATCGCCATCCACCAGATTCAGGCCCTGGGCCTTGAGGCATTTCATGATGGAGGCGGGACTGGCCTGCACCCGGCGGATCTCCTTCTCCTCGCGCGGCACCAGGAAGCGCTCGGAGATTTTCTTGAGAAAAAGTGCACCCAGGGGCCGCTGGTCGGCATCGATCACCGGGAGCATGCGGATGCTGTGCAGATGAAAGAGTTCCAGTGCCCGGGACAGCGGCGCGTCCCAGGGCACGGTGACGACATGCTCGCCGAGCACGTCGCGCACGCGGGGATGCACGTCGGTCAACACCGGCGGCACCGGCAGGGCCAATTCCTCAAGCACGAATTCGGTCTGGCGATTGATGTTGCCCGCCCGCGCCGCCTGCACCCCCTGCAACCCTTGGGCGGACCGCAGACGGGCATAGGCCATGGCGCTGCAAATGGAGTCGGTGTCGGGATTCTTATGGCCGATCACGAAAATGGTTGAAGCGTTCATGAAAACTCCAGCAGGAACTCGTTAAGAAAAAAACTCAAGGGCGCTCTTTCATCTCTGACTGCCGCGCACATCACCCAGGCCGAGAACATTCTCGACGACGCCGCGAGCAGGCCGTCGCTGCCCGTCAAACCACACGAAAACCGCGCCGTCATCCGTGTCGAAGACTTCCTGATCGAGCTCGACCCGACAGAGCAGGCCCCCACGGGGGAAATGAGCGTGCCGCGGCCGCTCGGCCTCGCGGTAGACATCGACGAGGATATAGGAAGGCCCCTTGCGGCTGAAGGTGGGAATGCGGTAATGCCCCCCGGGCACGATGTCGCCGAAGTAACCGGCGCGAAAGTTATAGAAGGCGGTCAGCACGTCGTTGAAGAACCCTGATTCGGGCATCTCGAAAACTTCCCGGCTTTCCTGGCCGCGCTTAACCCTCTCACGGAAAATCTTCTGCTCCTCGTAGTCATACACATAGCGGCTGGTGCGATCCTCGCGATTCTTGCCGCGCCCCTTGCTGGCCTGGGACTCATAGACCAGGGAGCGCAGACGCCCGTCGGGCAGGCGCTCCATGAGGGAGCTGTGAACCTCGCTGCGGTCGCGCGTCACGGTCGCCGCCAGGCCGCGGGTATGGGCTTCGAGAACCGCGCGATAGGTCCCTTCTTTCTCTCCGGGAAAAAAACTCAGACGGGCTTCCGCCAGGCGGTTGAACCAGAGAAAGGCCACATCGTAGACATAGGATTCATTCATCATGGCGTCGAGGGGATCGACGGTCGTGGAGGACCAGGCCGCCGGCGGCGCGGCGAAGAGGCAAATCAGGAAAAAGACGACGGCAGGAACAAGACGACGAAGAGTTTTCATACGAACAGCACTCCGATAAACAGCAGATAGGCGACCAGCAACAGGGCGCCGCGCGGCCGGTCGAGCTTGCGGCCGCTCCACAAGAGCGGAATCAAGGCGACGCTGAAGGCCAGCATGACGGGCAATTCAAAACGCAACACCGAGGGATCCACGCTCAGCGGGCGGATCATGGGGCACACACCCAGGACGAACAACACGTTGAAGATGTTGCTGCCGATGACGTTGCCGACGCTCAGATCCATCTCGCCCTTCCAGGCGCTCACCACCGAGGCCGCCAGTTCCGGCAGGCTGGTGCCCACGGCGACCACCGTCATGCCGATGACCAGCTCGGAAATACCCAAAGCGGTGGCGATGATCACCGCCGAACGCACCATCAACTCGGCGCCGACGCCCAGCCCAACCATGCCCAGGGCAATAAAGAGCAGATTGCGCCGGCGTCCCTGCCCTTTCCCGCCGGCTTCCGATGCAACGTCCAGCTCATAGGGGACCTTGACCCGCGCGGTCTTGATGCAATAGGCCAGAAAAACCAGCAAAAACAGAAATAACACCAGACCATTGACGAAGCTCAGCACGCCGTCGAGACAAAAGACGTAAACCAGCAGGGAAGCCCCGATCATGAAGGGGATCTCCCGCGTCAGGGTGGCGCGCCCCACGGCCATGGGCAACAGCAGCGCCGCGATCCCGAGAATCAGACCGATGTTGGCGATGTTGGAACCGATGATGTTGCCGGCGGCCATGTCCGACGACCCCTTGACGGCCGCCAGCAGGGACACCATGAGTTCGGGCATGCTGGTGGCGAAGGCGACCACCGTCATGCCGACGATGAGCGGCCGCACCCCATAGGAAAAAGCCAGCTGGGAACTGCCGTTCACCAGGAATTCGGCCCCGTGGTAAAGAATGAACAGCCCGGCAAAAAACACCAGGACAGTAAAAAACATATCCATCTGCTGTCTCCCTGGGAGTTTCGGAGCCAAGGTTAAGCGATCCCCGCCGGGAGCGCAAGAGCCTATCGGCGCCGCCCTCGCCCCGGCCCAACCGGCTCACGGCGTCAGTCTTGACATGCAACCCTTGCAATAATAGAATTTTCCGAATTAATTATTGACCAGCCTCGTAAACATTTTCCTTGGAGATCCCTTCGGGCATGGAATTTGACAAAATGCAATCGTTTGACCGGCAAGCCGAAATCCTCAAGGTTCTCGGCCATCCGGTGCGACTGAAAATCGTTGCGGGCCTCATGTCCCAGAGCTGCAACGTCAAAAAAATCTGGGAATGTCTCAACCTGCCCCAGGCGACCGTGTCCCAGCACCTGGCGCTGCTCAAGAACAAGAACATCATCGAGGGGCGCCGCGACGGCGTCGAGGTGTTCTATCAGGTGGTTTCCGAGGAAGCCCGCCGTATCCTCAGCGTCCTGCTGGAAAGCGATGTCTGCAAGTGAACAGGATACTTCTCGCCCCCGGCCATGACCGCCGCCTGCGCGCGGGTCATCCCTGGGTGTTCAGCAACGAAATCGGGCGCATCGAGGGCCAACCCGCGCCCGGCGACGCCGTGACCGTCCATGGCCCCAAGGGAGATTGCCTCGGCACGGGCTATTACAATCCACGTTCGCTGATCGCGGTGCGCATGCTTTCGTCCCGCCCGGAGGAGATCGACTCCGCGGACTTCTTCCGCCGCCGCATCGCCCAGGCCCTGGATTACCGCCGCGCGATTTACGGCGACCTGGACGGGGTGCGTCTCGTCCACGGCGAAAGCGATTTGCTGCCCGGCCTGGTGGTGGATCGGTACGGCCCGGTCCTGTCCTTGCAGTTTCTTACCCTGGGCATGGAACGACGCCGCGACGCCATCCTCGCGGCCTTGCAGGATCTGCTGCACCCCGCGGCCGTGGTGGCGCGCAACGATGTGGGCGTGCGGGAACTCGAGGGTCTGCCCCAGGCGGTGGAGTTGCTGCGCGGCGAGCTACCGGCGGAGGTGATCGTTGGTGAAAATGGGCTGCGCTTTGCGGTGGACGTGCTGGGCGGCCAGAAAACCGGCCATTTTCTCGACCAGAAGGAAAACCACCAGGCCCTGCGTGGTCGGGTCGAGGGCGGACGGGTTCTGGATCTGTTCTGCTATTCGGGGGCCTGGGCGGCGCATGCCGCCAAGTACGGCGCGCGCGAGGTGCTCGGCATCGATATTTCCGCCGGCGCCCTGGCCCTGGCCCGGCGCAACGCCGAGCTCAACGGCTTCGCCGAGCGCTGTCGCTTCACCCAGGGCGATGTCTTCGATGTGCTGCGCGATCTGGCCGCCGCCGGCGAGCGCTTCGATACCATCGTGCTCGATCCGCCCGCCTTCGTGAAAAGCAAGAAACGCCTGACCGAAGCGGTGCGCGGCTACCTGACCATCAACCGCCGCGCCATGGAACTGCTGGCACCGGGCGGTTTTCTTTTCACCTGCTCCTGTTCCTACCACATGGAGCGCGAGCTCTTCCTCGACACCCTGCGCCAAGCCGCCACCAAGGCCGGTCGCTGCCTGCGCCTCATCGAAGTCCGCGGCCAGGCCCTGGATCACCCGGTGCTGCTCGCCTGCCCTGAAACCGACTACCTTAAGTGCGTCATCCTGCAAGCGCTGTAGGGGCGAACCGCGTCCGCCCGGGGCGCACCTACGAATCCTTCCTCGCCAAGCCGTAGATCACTTCATAGGTGGCCGGGATTTGCCCGTCGCGGGCGAAATCCGCGCGGTAAATCTCGTTCATGCGCTGCATGACCTGCCGCGAGGCCAGTCCCGCGGGGCGCCGGTCGCTGGCGTTCTGGGCGCCGATTTTTTTCAGGGTGCGCAGCAGATCAGCGGGCGTCGGATGCCATTCCACCTCGTTCTCGCTCCACAGCCGCGCCACGCGAAAACCACCGGACGCCAAGGCGGCGGCCACCTCATCGCGGCTCGGGAATTCCTGGACATGGGACCGGTCGGCGCCCTTGACTTCGGCAACCGCCCGGCGGTGCGAGGTGCGCAGCTCATGCAGGGTTCCCGCGCCGAACAGAGCAAAGGCGAACAAGCCCTGATGGACGAGCACCCGACGGGCTTCGCCAAAGGCTTGCGGCAGATCGTTCATCCATTGATAGACCGAGGCGGACAGGACCGCCGCGAAAGTCCCGGCGGCAAACGGCAGGGCCTGGGCATCGGCATCGACCGCCAGGGCGCCGGGCAGGCTCGCCGCGGCATGGCGCGTCATGCCGGGTGCCAGGTCACAGATCACCAGCGACAGAACGGCGTCGCGCTCACGCAGGCAGCGGGCCACCTCGCCGGTGCCGGTTCCCACATCGAGCACCGGCCCGTCCTGCGGAAGCGGCCAGGCCTGGGCCACCAGGCGCGCGGCGACAACTTTCTGTACTCGAGCAAAGCGATCGTATTCCTCGGCATGACAGGAAAAATGCTCCCGCACCTGGGTCAGGGATACCGCGCTCATTGCAGAAACTCGCGCCAGAGATTCAGGGTCTGTTCAGGCCGGCTGAGAAAAGGGGCGTGCCCCGCTTCCGCCAACTCGCACCAGCGCGCCGCGCTGATCGCTTGCGCCAGGAAACGTCCGGCCGCCACTGGAACAATCCGATCCTCGCGGCCGTGCACAACCAGCGTCGGACAGGCGATGGCGCCGAGTTGCGCGCGTAAATCCGCCTCCTGCAGGGTTTGCAGGCCCCCAAGGGCGGCATCCAAGTCCGGCAACCGACCAGCCCGCACCGCGAAATTCAGAATCCGCAGGTAACGTTCCCGTGAAATTTCCCCGGCGCCAAACTGCATGTTGAAGAAATCTCCCAGGGTCTTTTCGTAGGCGCGCTGCGCGTTGCGACTCAGGGTGCGCACTTGCGCGGCGGGCAAACCCTGATGCCAGTCGGCGCAGGTCGTGAAACGCGGGGTGGTGGCGATGAGCAGCAGGCGTCCGATGCGCTCGGGCATGGCCTGGGCCAGCCGCAGCGCCACCTGCCCGCCCAGGGACCAGCCGCCCAGGGCAAAGGTGTCCAGCCCCAGGCTCTCGACCAGGCCCCGCACATCGGTCGCGAAGTCGTCCAGGCCGTACCCCTCGGCCGGAGCGGAATAACCGTGGCCGCGCAGATCGGGGGCCAGAACGCGAAAGTCCCGGGCCAACTCCGGTATGACCTCGCTGAACGCGGCCGATGACTGGGCCCAGCCATGCAGCAAAACCAGCAGCGGGCCCTGCCCGGCGTCGCGATAGGCCAGGCGGCGGCCGTCGGCGAGCGTCAGGGTGTTCATGGCTGCGCCCGCAGGACTTCGAGGAGGGTTTCGGCCGCCGCGGCCAACTCCTGGGGATCATGATCGCTCATGACCGTGGCGCGCAGGCGGCAGCGCCCCTCGGGAACCGTCGGTGGACGGATGCCTTGCAGAAAAATCCCGCGTTCGAGCAGGGCCCTCGCGGCGGCCATGGTCGGCTGCGGCGCGCTGGTGAGGATCGGTAGAATTTGCGTCGTGCTGCCGCACAGATCCAGACCCGCCGCGCGCAGGGGCGCGGCAAAAACCTCACGGTTGTGCTCCAGGCGTTCCCGCCGACTGCGCCCTTCCTCCGAATCCACCAGATCAAAAGCCGCCAGGGCTGCCGCCAGAACCGCCGGCGGCAGGCTGGTGGAAAAAATGAAAGGCCGCGACCGATTGACCAGAATGTCGATGATGGGCCGCGAGGCGGCCAGAAAAGCGCCGAAGCCCCCCAGCGCCTTGCCCAGGGTGCCCATGTGCAGATCGATGCGCGCCAGACAGCCCAGCGCCTCGCCGCTGCCGCGGCCGGTTGCGCCGAGCGCGCCCGTACCGTGGGCGTCGTCGACCATGAGCAGGGCGTCATAGCGCTCCTTGAGCGCGGCCAGCTCGGACAGGGGCGCCAGATCACCGTCCATGCTGAACACCCCGTCGGTCACGATGAACCAGCGGCCGCGCCGCGCCGGTTGCGCGCGGCGCATCAACCCTTCGAGGGCATCGACATCGCCGTGGGGATACACCAGCGTGCGGGCGCGGGACAGGCGGCAGCCGTCGATGATGGAGGCATGGTTGAGGGCGTCGGAGAAGATCAGGTCGTCGGGCCCCGCCAGGCCCTGCAGGATGCCAGTGTTGGCGGCATAACCCGAATTGAACACGAGAGCTGCCTCGGTGCCCTTGAAAGCGGCAATGCGCGCTTCGAGCTCCGCGTGCAGGGCCAGGGAGCCCGACACCAGGCGGCTGGCGCCGCTGCCCGCGCCGAATTCCAGGGCGGCATCGGCTGCGGCGCGGGCCAGGCGGGGATGACCGGCCAGGCCCAGGTAGTTGTTGGAACACAACAGCAACACCTCGCGCCCGTCCAGCAGCACGCGCGGCCCTTGGGCGCCCTCCAGGGTGCGCAGGGAGCGCAGCATCCCCGCGCGGTCAAGATCCGCCAGCTCCCGGCGATAGTTCTCCATCACCGCGGCTCCCGAGGCGGATAGACGGCGCCGACGGCATCGGCGAGAAACACCTGATGCTCCAGAAAGGCGATCAAGGCCGCCAGATCCACCCGCGCCTCATCGACGAAAAACACCCGACCGCCCCGCTCATCGCCTGCCGGCTTGAGTTCGGTGAGGCGCACATAGCCCAAATCCGCTGAGGCCACGTAGCCGGTGGTGTAATCGGGATCATCCGACCAGCAGAGTTCCGCCACCACACCCGGAGCGGCCAGAACCTTGGCGGCAAGCACCAGGGCCTCGCGCACCTGCGGGCGGTCCAGACCACAAGCGGCGAGGTCGGCGCGCAGACGCTCCTCGGCTTGGGGCGAGAGATCCATGCGTGTCACGCGCACGCCGCGGGCGGCATCGGGTTCCAGGCGCCGGCCGCTCGTGGCCCCGACCAACATGGCGCCGCGCATGCTCCGGCCATCCGGGGCCGCGCCCCGCGCCAGGCAATGGATGGCAAAAACGGCCGCCGCGCTAGACACGCCGGCCTTTGCCAGCAACTCCGCGGCGAGGGCGCGCCCGGTGGAGAAATCCGAAACCTGCAGGGTGGTCACCGCGGGCAAGCGTCCGCGCACCACCGATGCCGGATCGACCCGATCGACGGCCAGGCGCAGACCCTCGGCGCATCCGCGCGGATGGACAAGGGCCCGGCGCACCAGGACGGCGGCGGTTTCCTCGATCCGGTCCGCCGACACCAGCCGCTCGGCGCCGCACAGGTGGGCACCGGCACGCTCGGCATGCATGCGCACGCTGTAAAGTTCATCGCTCATGGGCTGGAAAATTAACATGCGACCCCAGCCTTGTCAACCAACCAGAAACACAGGGTTAACAAGAAAATCGGCATGCGACGGGCCGGAAAAACTTTTCCGGGCATCAAGGTTGTGATACCCTCGGAGCGTTTTTCAGCAAGTTCAGCACCTATCCAAAGAGGAGACCTGACCGCCATCATGCTCAATCCCGATTCGGTGCTCCTGCTCCAGGGAGCCCTGGGCCTCTACCTGGCCGCTGCCCTGGTGCAGTTCTTTTTGCTCGGCGGCGAGCGGCGCGCCTTGCGGCGCGGCGCCCTAGCCCTGACCGGCCTGGCCTTCGCCCTGCAAACCCTGTATTTGGCCGCCGCCTGGGTGCAGGCGGGCTACCTGCCCGTGACCAATCTGTTTTCCACGCTGTTTTTCTTCAGCTGGGCCATGGGCGGCACCTTCCTTTATTTCGAGTTGCGCTACCGCATCGGCGCCGCAGGGCTGTTCGTCCTCGGCGTCACGATGCTGCTGCTGGTGGGCGCCTTGCGCCGCGGGCCGATGATTTCGCCCTTGATTCCGGCCCTCGACACGCCTTTGTTCACCATGCACGTGGCCTTTTCCTTCATGGGCTATGCCCTATTCGCCATGGCCTTCTCCGTGGCCGTCGCCTATTTGCTGCCCGGCTTCCTGCGCCCGCCGAGCATGCCGCCGCGCGACCTGCTGCGTCGCCACAACGAGGAAGCCATCCTGCTGGGCTTCGTGTTTTTCTCCCTGTGCATGATCAGCGGCAGCATCTGGGCCTATGTCGCCTGGGGCTACTGGTTCTCCTGGAACATCAAGGGCGTCTGGTCGTTTATCGTCTGGCTGTTCTACGCCGGCATGTGCCACGCCAAATTCGTGCGGCGCTGGCAGGGCGAAGGCTACGCCCTGCTCTCCATCGCCGGGTTTTTCGTGGTGCTGTTCACCTACCTCGGCATCGGCCTGCTGCTGCAGAGCAACCATCCCCTCGAATAGACCCTGGTGTCCCGTGCGGCTAGTCTTGTCTTCAAATTCCGGCTATTTTTGGCGCTGCCTGCGTTGCGCCAACTTGACTTAGCGCACGGCTAGGCCTGCGTTGACGACGCCTTGACAGCACCCAAAATATCTCAGAATTATTTGACATGACTAACCACACGGGACACTAGCGATGCTTATGAAAGAGAAAATCTGGGACTGGCTGACTTCCCTCAAACTGGCCATCGTGCTGGCGTCCCTCGCAACCCTGGTGATCATGGCCGGCTCGTTGATCATGCACTACCACCCGCGCCTGTTCGGCGACCTGGATGCCGTGACCCTCGGCCAATGGTATCCCCAGGCCGCGCGCCAGGCCCCTTTGCATACCCTGTGGATGCCCCTGGCCGCCCTGCTGCTCCTCGCCTTCGGCGTCAACACCCTGTGCTGCCTGGTCGACTGGCTGGCCAGATTACGTAGCCGGTGGCGCAAAACCGGCGAATATCTCATCCACTTCGGCTTCTGCCTGCTGCTGGCGGCTTTCTTTTGGGGACATCTGGCCGGATACCGGACCGCCGGGAACGTCCTACCTGTCGGCGAGACCCTGGCTCTGAGCGGCCATCCCGGGTTGAGTCTGCGACTTGATGATTTTCGCCCGGTCTTCGACCAGACCGGACGTCGCCCCTTGGACATGATCAATCACCTGACCCTGCTCGACGGCGAGCGCGAACTTGCGCGCAAGGAGGTACGGACCAACCACCCCCTCATGCACCGCGGCCTAGTCATTTTACCGGCGAGCTTCGGCCAGGAGGCCACCGGCTTTCGCGTCCTTGTTCCCGGCCAGGGAACGGTCGACTTGCACAGGGGTGCCGAGATCCGCCTGCCGGAGGGCAAGACGTTGACTGTCCTGGACTTTCTGCCCTCCGCCCGGCGCATGGGCGACCGGATGGTTCCCATGGGCGGCCTGACCAACCCCGCTCTGCATCTGCGTCTCGCCGGGGCCGGCGAAACCCTCTGGCAGGGTTGGTATGTCCTGCGCGAAGGCGTGCCGCAGGAACTGGTTCGGCAAGGAGCCGCGCTGCGTCCCTCCGAGCCGCTTTACCGGACCTATTCGATCCTGACCATTAATTACGATCCGGGAGCGCGCATTGCGCTCGTCGGCGGACTGGCCATGTGCGCCGGGGTGAGCATCTGCATTTTTTCCTATTACGCCAAGCGCCGCCGCCAGGATCACCCCGATATTGTCTAATTTCCGCCGAGCGCGGATATCTCCACGTTTTTTGTCCGCTTTTTTGTGGAAACGCCAAGGATTTTCTGTTAAGATTCGCCCGTTTTTTAATGAACAGCCTAGATGCCGACAAGCTTTTCAAACCTGTCGGCCCAGGGAGAACAAGACACGATGCAGGCCAAGATTCTTTGCGTGGAAGACGACCCGGGCATTCTGACCCTGCAACTGACCCTGCTCCAGCGCCTCGGCTACCAGACCCTGGCCGCCAGCAACGGCCTTGAGGCCTACGACATGATCCTGCAGGAACGCCCCGACGCCGTGGTGCTCGACGTCATGCTGCCCGGCTGCGATGGCTTCACCCTCGCCCACAAAATCCGCCGCACCGAGGAAATCAAATCCACGCCCGTGGCCTTCGTGTCCGCCAAAAGCGACCTCGGCGACTACCGCCAGGGATTTCGCTGCGGCGGCCAGGTCTACCTCGCCAAACCCTTCACCGCCAAAGCCCTCCAGGTCGCCGTGGAAAGTCTGCTCCAGCAGGACAAATCTCGCCCGGCCCCCGTCAAAAAAACAGCCGCCGCGCCCATATCGCGCAAGCGGCTGTTCTAAAGGTTCTGTAGACAATTTCGTCCGCCCTGCCCGCGGACTACTCCTCGTCATCCGGTGAAATGCCGAATTTCGCCAGTCTATAGCGAATCGAGCGAAAAGAGATGCCGAGCAATTCGGCGGCCTTCTTGCGCACCCCGCCGGTTTTTTCCAAGGCTTTCTGAAGAATTTCCTGTTCGATGGCGCCGAGATAGGCATCGAGATCGAACCCGCTGTCGGGAATCTCGAGACCTGTTCCCAGGGTTTCGCCACCTCCGGCTTGCGCCGCCTGCAACGGCAGGGGCAGGGCCTGGGCGGTCAGTCTGTCCGCAGCCCCCAGCACCACGCAGCGCTCGATGACGTTTTCCAGTTCACGGATGTTGCCCGGCCACCGGTATTCCAGCAACCGCCGCATGGCCGCTTCCTCGATCTGGAAGCCTTCGCGCCCGGTCAGCTTCTGATAAAGATGCTCGACCAGCAGGGGAATGTCTTCCCGGCGTTCGCGCAGGGGGGGCAATTCGATGCGAATGACATTGAGTCGATAGAAGAGATCCTCGCGAAACGCCCCGCTTTTGACCTCCACCTCCAGATCCTTGTTGGTCGCCGCGATCACCCGCACGTCGCAACGGATGTTCTTGGTTCCGCCGACCCGGCGAAATTCCCGTTCCTGAATCACGCGCAGCAGCTTGACCTGCATCATGGGCGGCAACTCGCCGATCTCATCGAGAAACAGGGTGCCCAGGTTGGCCACCTCGAACAGCCCCTGCTTCTGGCTGATGGCGCCGGTGAAGGAACCTTTCTCGTGGCCGAAGAGTTCGCTTTCGAGCAGATTTTCTGGTATGGCCCCGCAGTTGATGGGAATAAAGGGCATGTCGCGGCGGTCGCTGTTGTAATGGATGGCCTTGGCGACCACTTCCTTGCCCGTGCCGCTTTCGCCGGTAATGAGCACGTTGGCCCGCGTGGCGGCGACCTTTTCAATCAGATCGTAGAGTTCCTGCATGCAGCGGCTCTGCCCGATCAGCCCGCCCAGGGACTGGCGCCGCGCGCCCTCGGCTTGGTGCCGGCGGCTTTCCTGACGCAGGGTGCGCCGCTCCAGGGCGTTGCGCACGATGATGCGGATCTCCTCGTTTTTAAACGGCTTGGTGATGTAGTCGTAGGCGCCCTGCTTCATCGCCTCCACCGCTTCCTCCGTGGACGAAAAGGCGGTAATCATGATCATGACCGTATCCGGCGAGGTTTCCCGCACATGGCGCAACAGCTCGAAACCGCCGACGCGCGGCATCTTGATGTCGCTGATGATCAGATCGTAGGCTTGATCCTTGAGGCGCGCCAATGCCTGGGCGCCGTCGGCGGCCGCCTCGACCCGGTAGCCTTCGCGATGCAACATGATGGACAGCACCTCGCGCAGGCTTTCCTCGTCATCGACGATCAGTATGCGAAAATCCTTGATGTCCAAGCGATCTCTCCCTATCACTGATTCCCCAGGAACCACCAAGGGCGCGTCGCCGCGCGCCCTCAGGTCCGGGTTGATTTGTCCGGTAGGCGGATTACGAAACGGGCTCCGCCCCCTTGGCCTTGCGTCAATTCAATCTCCCCACCGTGGGCGGAAACGATGGCATGCACCATGGCCAGACCCAGACCGCTGCCCGTGTCCTTGGTGGTAAAAAACGGCTCGAAAATCTTCGGGCGAACCTCGGATGCGATACCCGGGCCGTTATCCTCGACCCAGATTTTTCCCTCGACGGCGCCCAAGCGCAACACGCCTTGGCCCTCCATGGCCTCGGCGCCGTTGATCACCAGGTTCCACAGGGCTTGGCGAAACTGGCGACGGTCGATATTCAGCCAAACCTGCGCGGCGTATTGCCTGTGTATCTCTATAGCAGAAAAACGCTCATCCGCCATGAGCAGGTCGGCAAGTTCATCGAGCAGCGCCGCGACATTGACCGGCTCGGGCTGGGGCGACTGCGGACGAGCGTAGAGCAGAAAATCGGTGAGCAGCGCCCCGAGACGGTCGGCCTCGCGCACGACGATGCGCATCAGACGCTTGTCGTCCTCGCTGTACCGGCCCCCTTCCATGAGCAACTGCACCGACCCGCTGATGGAGGCCAGGGGATTGCGGATTTCATGCGCCATGCCCGACGCCAGCCTGCCCACCGCCGCTAGTCGATCAGCCTGTTTGAGCCGATCCTCCATCCCCTTGATCTCGCTCAAATCCTGAAAAGTGACGAGCAATCCGAGGATCTGCTGGTCGCGATCGCGCAGGTAAGTGGCGTCGTAGCCGATGACATGACTTTTCCCCTGCCGGTCGATCAATTGACCTTCCCCGCGGCTGACCAGGCGAATCTGGCCGTCAAAAACCGCAAGACCCGGAAACACCTCGCGGATATCCCGATCGTAGACCTCTTCAAGTCCGTAGCCGGTGATCTTGCTCCCCGCCGCGTTGAAAGATCGGATACGCCCCTGGGAGTTGACGATCAGCAGTCCGCTGCCGATATTGGCGAGCAGGGTGCGGTTGAGATTTTCCAACTCTTCATAGTCGATCCGGCGCAGTTCCAGGGCTTCCTCGCTGCGGCGCAACCGCTCGCTGAGGGTGCCGCTGAGCAGGGCGGTCAGGAAAAACGCCAGGACATTGATGAACACGGCGTAAAATACCGTGCGCACATCGATATCCACCGGAAAGGGCAGGCCGCCGAGCAGCGGCAGGAGTTCGAAATATTGCAGATCCAGCAGACTGCCGTAGAGAATCGACGCTGCGGCGGCGACCACCAGGGCATCGCGGCGGGTCAACAAGAAGGCGCTGCTGATGATGACCAGGATATACAGGAAGGAAAACAGGCTCTCGATGCCGCCGCTCAGGTAAATGAGCAGGGTGACGAACACCAGGTCCCAGATGATCTGCGCCTGGGTGAAGGTGCGAAAGCGCGAGAGGCGGCGCAGCACCACGGCGGAAACCAACGCCTGGGCGTAGGACAGAGCGACCAGCAAAGAGAGATAGTCGGCGGCCTTTTGGGAGGGCACCCCGCGCCCGGTGAGCTGGTAGAGGATCGCCCCGCCGAGAAACAGGGTGATGACCACCACGCGGAAAAACAGAAACCAGCTCAACTGCGAACGGGTCGGCTCAGGCCGACCCGTCGCGGGGGATGTCGCATCCATGGGAAAAAACCGTTTCAGCCGCCGACCGTTCCGGCAAGTTTGAAGATGGGCAGATACATGGCGATGACCAGGCCGCCGACGGTGGTGCCGAGAAACAGCATGAGCAGCGGTTCGAGCATGGCGGTCAACGCCGCCACGGCGTCATCGACCTCATCGTCATAGAAATCGGCGATTTTATTCAGCATGGTGTCGATGGCGCCCGATTGCTCGCCGACGGAAATCATCTGGCACACCATGGGCGGAAACACACCGGACTTTTCCAGGGGCTCGGCGATGGTCTTGCCCTCGCTGATGCTCTGGCGCACCTTGTAGATGGCGGTTTCCACCGTCTTGTTGCCGGCGGTCTTGGCGACGATGTCGAGACCGTCGAGGATCGGCACGCCCGAGGAAATCATGGTGCCCAGGGTGCGGGTGAACTTGGCCACCGCGGCCTTGCGGATCAAGGGGCCGAATATGGGCAACTTGAGGGCCCAGTCGTCGATGCGGGCGCGGCCCTTCTTGGTGCGGTAGATCCGCTTGAACAGAAAAACCAGCAAAATGAAGCCGCCAATGATCGCCAGGATGTAATCCTGCACGAAATTACTCATGTTGATGACGATCTGGGTGGGCGCGGGCAGCGCACCGCCGAAATCGGCGAACATGGATTCGAAGGCGGGAATGACGAACACCAGGATCACGGCGATGACGATGAAGGCGATGCCCACCACCGTGGCCGGATAGGTCATGGCGCTCTTGATTTTCTTCTTGAGCTTGAGGGCTTTTTCGATGTAGGCGGCCAGGCGGTTGAGAATGGTGTCGAGAATACCGCCCACCTCGCCGGCGGCGACCAGGTTGACGTAGAGTTCGTCAAAAGCCTTGGGATGCTTTTTCAGGGAGTCGGCAAAGGTCGAACCCGCCTCCACATCCTCCTTGACCTGCACCAGGATTTTCTTGAAGGTCTTGTTGTCCTGCTGGCGGCCGAGGATGTCGAGGCACTGCACCAGGGGCAGGCCGGCATCGATCATGGTGGCGAACTGGCGGGTGAAGACCACCAGATCCTTGGTGGTGATGCGCGGCTCCATGCCGGGGATCTTGAGGTCGCGATCGAGGCCCTTGCCGCGCTCCTTGATTTTTGACGGCATGATCCCCTGGCGGCGCAGGGTCGCGGTGACGGCCGCCTCGTTGGGGGCTTCCATCTCGCCTTTCTGCGTGGCGCCGGCACGGGTTTTTCCTTCCCAGGCAAATTTGGCCATGGCTTATCCTCGCTCCCTCAGGCCCGCGCCGCCGCGGCAGGGTTCATGCGCTTGAGCACGGCGCTGGGATTGGCGATCATCTGACGCAGCTCATCGGGATCGGAGGAGCGCCCGACGGCGTCATCCAGGGTGATGTGCCGCTGATGATAGAGCATGAACAAAGACTGGTTCATGGTCTGCATGCTGAATTTTTCCTGCCCCATCTGCATCTGTGAATAAATCTGATGCACCTTGTCCTCGCGGATCAGGTTGCGGATCGCGGGGTTGGGCACCATGATCTCCAAAGCCAGCACCCGCCCGCGCCCGGAGGCCTTGGGGATCAGGGTCTGGCTGAGCACGCCCTCAAGCACGAAGGAGAGCTGGGCGCGCACCTGGGTCTGCTGGTTGGTGGGGAACACGTCGATGACGCGGTTGATGGTCTGCACGCAGCCGTTGGTGTGCAGGGTGGCGAAGCACAGATGGCCGGTCTCGGCGATGGTCAGGGCGGCCTCGATGGTTTCGAGGTCGCGCAACTCGCCGAGCAGCACCACGTCCGGATCCTGGCGCAGGATGTGCTTGAGCGCCTTCTTGAAGGACGCCGTGTCGGCGCCGACCTCGCGCTGATTGACCAGGCACTTTTTGTGCGGGTGCAGATACTCGATGGGATCCTCGATGGTCATGATGTGTTCCTGGCGCTCGCTGTTGATCAGGTCGATCATGGAGGCCAGGGTGGTCGACTTGCCGCTGCCCGTGGGGCCGGTGACCAGCACCAGGCCCCGGGGTTTGCGCGAGATGTCCTTCACCACCTGGGGCAGGCCGAGTTCCTCGAAGGTAAGGATCTTGTAGGGGATCAGGCGGAAAGCCCCGGCCACGGCGCCGCGCTGCATGAAGAGATTGCCGCGGAAGCGCGACAGGCCCTTGACACCGAAGGAAAAGTCGAGCTCGTTGTCTTCCTCGAACTTGCGCTTCTGCGCGTCGGTGAGAATGCTGTAGCACAGTTGCTTGGTCTCCGCCGGGGTCATGGGCGGCAACTTGGTCGGCATCACCTTGCCGTCGATGCGCAACTGCGGCGGCGTGCCGGTGGAGATATGCAGGTCCGAAGCCCCCTGCTCGACCATGGTTTTGAGCAACTGATGAATATTGGCAGACATAGGATTCCCCCGAATTCAGATTCGTAAATTTCCCTGGTACACATCCCCCTCCATCCCCCTTCGGCAAAGGGGGAAAAACCGATCAATCGTCCGCGATGGTGCAGCGCAGCACTTCCTCGAAAGAGGTCATGCCCTCCTTGAGCTTGGTCAGCGCCGATTGGCGCATGGTCTTGACCCCCAGGCGCATGGATTCGCGCTTGATCTCGGCGGTGTTGGCCCCGGCCAGAATCATTTCGCGGATTTCCTCGAACATGGGCATGACCTGATACAAGCCGACACGGCCGCGATAGCCGGTGTTGTTGCAATTGTTGCAGCCGCGCCCTCTATAGCAGATGTAACTGTCGACCTCCTCGGCGGGAACCCCGGCCTCGATGAGGGCCTGCTTGGGGATGTCCTCCATCTCGCGGCACTCGGGACACACCCGCCGCGCCAGACGCTGGGCCGTGATGAGGTTGACCGCCGAGGCCACCAGGAAGGGTTCGATGCCCATGTTGAGCAGACGGTTGATGGTCGAGGGCGCATCGTTGGTGTGCAGGGTCGAAAGCACCAGATGGCCGGTGAGAGCGGCCTTGACGCCAATCTCCGCCGTCTCGAAGTCGCGGATCTCGCCAATCATGATGATGTCGGGGTCCTGGCGCAGAAAGGCGCGCAGGGCGGTGGCGAAGTTGAGGCCGATTTCCTCGTGCATCTGCACCTGGTTGATCCCGGCGAAGTTGAATTCGACGGGATCCTCGGCCGTGGAAATGTTTTCCGTGGTCTTGTTGAGTTCGGCCAGCGCCGAATAAAGCGACACCGTCTTGCCCGAGCCCGTCGGCCCGGTGACCAGCACCATGCCGAAAGGCTTGTGGATCTCGCGCTTGAACCATTCCAGGGCTTGGGGCTCGTAGCCGAGCTTGGTCATGTCGAGCTGCAGGTTGCTCTTGTCGAGCAGACGCAAGACCACTTTCTCGCCGAACAGGGTGGGCAGGCAGTTGACGCGAAAGTCCATGTCCTTGCCGCCCGGCAGCTTGATCTTGATGCGCCCGTCCTGCGGCAGGCGGCGCTCGGCGATGTCCATTTCCGACATGATCTTGAGGCGCGAGATGATGGCGTTCTTGAGCTTCATGGGCGGCTTCATCACTTCGTAGAGCACGCCGTCGATGCGGTAACGCACGCGAAAGGTCTTTTCGTAAGGTTCGATATGGATATCCGAGGCCTTTTTCTTGATGGCGTCGGTGAGGATCAGGTTGACCAGCTTGACCACGGGCGCGTCTTCCGTGGCCTTCTCCAGCGCCGCGACATCGACGTTTTCATGCTCGTCGACCACTTCCAGGTCGATGTCGTCGAGATCCTCCATGACGTCGGCCAGGGACTGGCTCTGGTCGTAATAGCGGTCAATCGCCGCCTTGATGGCCGTTTCCGCCGCCACCACGACCTCGATGTTATAGCCGGTCATGAACTTGATGTCGTCGATGGCGAAAATATTGGAGGGATCGCTCATGGCCACGATCAGGGTGGCGCCGGCGCGATTGACGGGAACGACCTGGTATTTCTGCGCGATTTCCGGAGGGATCAGGCGAACGATGGCCGGTTCGATGTCGAATTCGTCGAGATTGATGGAGGGAACGCCGTACTGCTTGGACAAAAAGGCGGCCAGTTCGCCGTCATGCAGAAAACCCAGCTTGATCAGGCTGGCACCCAGCCGCCCGCCACCCGCTTTCTGGTCTTCCACCGCCTTGGCCAGCTGATCGCTGGTGATCAGCTTGTTGCGAACCAGAAGCTCTCCGAGTCGATTGCTGGTCATGGCTGGCAAAACACTCCCTGGAACGGATCTTGAAATAGAATTTATAATAAATTTTTAACTTCTAAATGTCAAGGCGGGCGTCATTTGTCAGTCAATTCGGCCAAAAGCCGGGCTTTCATAACGCCGAAAGGCGGCTTTTGTCCAGTCCAAAGAAAAAAGGCCCGCTCGCCCTGGCCCGCCAGCATGCCCAAGCCATCGGTGACCAGATGGCCGCGCGCCCGAGCCTCATGGTACAGGGGCGTGCCGCCGCGGCGATAAACCATGTCGCAAACCGGGGCGCAGGGCGCAAGCGCTTGCCAGGGCAGGGAAATGTCCTCGCCGTGCAGACCCAGGCTGGTGGTGTTGACCAGCAGATCGACCGTCGATAGGGCCCTCGCGAGCTTCTCGTCCGCGTCCTGGGTGGACAAGGGCAGGACTGCAAAGGCCGTGCCTGGGAAGTGCGGGGCGAAATGGTCCACCAGGGCTTGAGCACGGGAGAGACTGCGATTGGCCAATCCGATCCAGGCCGCGCCCCCCGCGGCCAGCGCCGCCAGCGCCGCGCGGCAGGCACCGCCGGCGCCCAGCAACAGAACTCGCCGCCCCGCCGGTGCGAAACCCAGGTCGCCGCGCAGGCTTTCCAGCAGACCCTCGCCGTCGGTGTTGTACCCGCACAGGCGCCCTGCGCGATGGACGATGGTATTGACCGCGCCGATCAGCCGGGCCGCTTCGTCGACCTCATCCAGCAACGCCATGACCGCTTCCTTGTGCGGCACGGTCACATTGACGCCCCAGATGCCGAGATGCCGCAGGCCGGCAACGGCACCGGGCAATTGCTCCGGCCTCACATGAAAGGGTACATAGACGGCGTCGATCCCCGCCTCGCGCAGGGCGGCGTTCTGCATCAGGGGCGAGAGGGAATGGGCGACAGGATCGCCGAAGATGCCGAGGATGCGGGTGGAGCCGGAGATGTCAGTTGTCATTTGTCCGCTGTCCGTGGTCCGTTGTTTCTTTCCTCTCGCATTCGCCCAGGTAGTCGCGGTAGGCGATGATGGGGGCGTTGGCGAGAATTTCACGGGCGCGGGCGATGTCGGCGGTAATGGCCGCGCGGAGATCCTCGATGCTTTTGAAGCGCTGCTCGGCGCGCAGCCGATCGAAGAAATACAACCGTAGTGACTCGCCGTAGAGATTGCCCGTGAAATCGAGGAGGTGGACTTCGATGCTCAGGGCATCGCCGCCGAAGGTGGGTTTGCGGCCGATGTTGGCGACGGCGTCATGGGTGTGGCCGCCGTGGAGCGCCTTGACGGCGTAGACCCCCGCCGCCGGCAGCAATTCCTTGTCCGTGGCCAGGTTGGCGGTGGGGAAGCCCAGGCTCGTGCCTCGATGGTCGCCATGCACCACCCGCCCCTCCAGGGTGAAATGACGGCCGAGCAACGCGACCACCTCGCGCACCTCGCCCTTGCTCACCAGTTCACGAATCCGCGTCGAACTGTAAACCGCTTGCCCCTGCGCGATGGGCGCCATGACTTCGACCTCGAAACCGTATTCCTGGCCCATTTTCCTGAGAAGATCGGCATCGCCCGAGCGGCCCCGGCCGAAGCGATAATCGTAGCCCACGACGATCCGTCGCACGCCGACGCGCTCGACCAGAATCCGCCTGACGAACTCTTCCGGCGTCAGCGCCGCCAAATCCCGGGTGAAGGCCGGACATAGAAACACATCGATGCAGGAGGCGGCAATCAGTCGCACCTTTTCTTCGTAGGTATTGATCAGGCGCAGTTCCTGGTGAGGCGCCAAAACCCGCAGGGGATGGGGCCAGAAGGAAAAAACCACGGCGGTGCCGCCCGCTTCCCGGGCCCGATGCACCACGCGGCGAAAAATCTCGCGGTGCCCGAGGTGCACCCCGTCGAAGTTGCCGAGGGTGACCACGGCATGACGAAAGGGCTGTTCAATATTGGAGAGATCGTTGATGACCTGCATGAAACGTCGAGCTCAAGGGGCCGGGGACGGGTCAGCGACCTCGGTCAGGGCAAAATCGATTTGCCGCCGATCCAGATCGACATGTTCGACGCGCACCCGCACTTTGTCACCAATCTGGAAGATGCGCCGACTGTATTCGCCGACCAGCCGATGGCGTTCTTCCTCGAAGTGATAGAAATCGTCGCCCAGGGAAGAGACCCGCACCAGTCCTTCCACGAAAAACTCTTGCAGTTCGACGAAAAAGCCATAGGCCTGGACGCCGGAAACGATGCCGGCAAACGTCTCGCCCAGGTGCCGTTCCATGAACTGACACTTTTTCAGGGCGACGATGTCGCGTTCCGCCTCCATGGCGCGCCGCTCGCGGGCCGAGGTCAACTCGCCCATTTCCGGCAAGATTTCCGCAAGCCGCTGTTTGTCTTTTTCCGGCAGACCCTTTTTGACCAGGGCGCGACGCAGCACGCGGTGCACCACCAGGTCGGGATAACGGCGAATGGGTGAGGTAAAGTGACAGTAATCGTCCGCCGCCAGGCCGAAATGCCCAACATTCTCGGGCGAATAGCAGGCTTGCTTCATGGCGCGCAGCATCACCTGGTTGATCATGCGTTCCTCGGGGCGCCCGGCGATGTCTTCCAGCAGTTTCTGCAAGTCGCGCGGCGTCACCTGCCCCTGGCGGACGGGCAGGCTGAGATTGAAATGGCGCAGCAGTTCCTGGAACTGCTGAATTTTCTCGGCGGAGGGCGGCTCGTGCACACGGTAGAGCAGCGGCACCTCGAGCCCGCCGAGATAGGAGGCCACGGCTTCATTGGCCGCGAGCATGAATTCCTCGATGAGACGGTGGGCGAAATAGCGCTCGCCGCGCACGATGTCCTCGATGTTTCCCTGCAAATCCAGAACGATCTCCGCCTCGGGCAGATCAAAATCGATACTGCCGCGCCGCCGGCGGCGCTCCTGCAGGCGTTCGGCCAAGGTCTTCATGACCAGCAAATGCGGATGGATCTCGGCGTGGCGGGCAATTTCCGCCGCATCGCCGGTTTCGATCATGGCCCGCACCTGGGTATAGGTCAGGCGCGCGCGACTGCGAATTACCGCGGGATAACAACGACGTTCCAGCCGCGCGCCATCACGATCGAAGAGCATCTCGGCGGTCAGCGCCAGGCGCTCGACGTTGGGATTCAAGGAACAGATGCCGTTGCTCAGGCGCTCGGGCAGCATGGGGATGCAGCGCCCGGGAAAGTAGACGCTGGTGCCGCGCAGATAGGCCTCGCGATCAATGACATCGCCCTCGCGCACATAATGCCCGACATCGGCAATGGAGACCCACAAGCGGATGCGCCCCTGCCCCTCGTCGCGCACCGCCACGGCATCGTCGAAATCCTTGGCGGTTTCACCGTCGATGGTGACGGTGACCAGTTCGCGCAGATCCTCGCGCCCAACCAGCTCTTCCGGCCGCACCTCCTCGGGAATCTCGCTCGCCGCAACCAACACCTCGGTGGGAAAGCGATGGGGCAGGCCGTGCTGGTGAATGATGGTCAGCACTTCGACCTCGGGATCGCCGGCCTCGCCGAGCACCTCGATCACAGTGCCTTCGGGGTTGCGGTTCTTGCTGGGGAAGGTATCGAGGCGCGCCACCACGATCTGGCCGGGGCGGGCCTTGCCGCGGGCGTTGCGGGGGATGAAGATGTCCTGCCCAAGGCGCGGATCGGACGGAACCAGATAGGCGAATTTACGACTTTGCTCGAAACGGCCCACCACCGTCTGGTGGGCACGGTTCACCACCCGCACGATGCGCCCCTCGGGCTTGTCGCCGCGCAGGCCCCGCTCCACCCGCACCGCCACCTGATCGCCGTGCATGGCCTCGCGGGCAAAGCGTGCGGGAATGAAAATGTCCTTCCCCTCCGCGTCAGCGCTGCTGACAAAGCCGTAACCGTCGCGGTGCATGCTGATCGTACCGGTGACCAGATTGACCTTGCGCGGCAGGGCGAAACGCCCGCCCTTGAGCTGCACCAGCGCGCCGCGTTCCACCAGGTCATCAAGCAGGGCGCGCAAGCGCTTGCGATCGCGGCGGCCCACGCCGAGGTGCCGCGCCACGTCCTCGGAGGCCAGAGGAAAGCGGGCATTTTTCTCGAAAAATTCCAGCAGCCGTTGAACGTTCAGTTCAGCGCTCATGACGGATTCCGGTGGCTCAGCACGCCGGGAAATCAGCGACCGACTCACCCTCCACGATGGGGTTGATGACCAACCCGCTGAGCAGCTTGGGATAGAAGTAGGTGGATTTCTGCGGCATCTTCTCTCCGGCGTTGGCCACGTCGCGCACTTCGGACATGCGCGGCGGGTTCATCAGGAATGCCGCCTGGAATTCGCCCGAGAGCACCGCGTCAAAGGGCTCGTCGAAATTCTTGACGTATTTGAGGTGGGTCTGCTTTTCCTGGGCCTCGGGACTGATCTTGAGCAGATCCTCGAAAATCAGGCGGTGCAAAATGGAGACATCGAGGGTACGCAGAGCCTTGGGGCTCTTCTCGTCAAAAAAGCGATCCATGATCCGGTCGTTCTTCAAAACCAGGTAATGAATCTGGCCGCCGCCGCCGAACAGTGCCAGGGCATGGGCCTGGCGGCCTTTTTCCTTGAGCTTTTCCCGCACCGCCCGCCGAGCAGTGGAGCTTCTGCCGTCGACATCGACGGTCTCGATCTCGAAAAATTCCCCGAGGGCATCCAGCAGTTGGGGAATGTTCAAGCTGTCCAGCCCATGGAGCAGGCGATGGGTGGGGAAAATCAGCATGCCCTTGTCATCCATGTTGGAAAAATACATGAGCACGTAATTGAAAAGTTCCTTGCCCGTGTAGCCGGGATGCTTCTCGCGCATCTCGTTGCGGTAGTTGATGGCCGTCTCGTAGCGGTGATGGCCGTCGGCGATGAACAGCGGCTTGTTATCGATCAAACATTGGGTCTTGGCGATCAGGCTAGGATCGCTCACCTGCCAGAGACGGTGCTTGACTCCGTCGCCGTCAACCACGTCGATATCCGGGGCGCGTTCGCGCTCCTTGCGGTTGAGGGATTCCAGCACGCAGCAGCTGTCGCTGTAGATGGAGAAGATCGGGCTGAAGTTGGCGGCGCAGGCGCGGGTCAGGTTGAGGCGGTCGGTTTTGGGCCCCG
>NZ_JAUVWH010000053.1 GCF_030604225.1 Geoalkalibacter sp. | reverse complement strand
AGCACGCCTACCTCGCCGACTACCTCGGCTATACCCTGGTGCAGGGCGACGACCTGAGCGTGCGCGACGGGCGCGTCTGGCTCAAGTCCCTGGAAGGGCTGCATCAGGTGGATGTCATCCTGCGGCGTCTCGACGATGCCTACTGCGATCCCCTGGAATTGCGCGAGGACTCGCGCCTGGGCATCACCGGCCTGGTGCAGGCGTCGCGTCTCGGGCAGGTGGCGGTGGCCAACCCCCTGGGCAGCGCGGTGCTGGAAAACCCCGGCCTGATGCCGTTTCTGCCGGGTATCGCCCGCTATTTCCTCAACGAGGAGCTCAAGCTGCCTTCGGTGGCCACCTGGTGGTGCGGGCAGGAGCGCGAACTGCGCTTCGTGCTCGACAATCTCGACAAGCTGGTGATCAAGCCCATCCATCGCGGCCGCGGCTACCGCGCCATTTTCGGCGCCCAGTTGAGCACCGCCGAGCGCGCGGAGCTGCGCGAGCGCATCCGCCACAAGCCGCATCTCTATATCGGCCAGGAAATGATCAGTTTCTCCACGGCGCCTTGCCTGGTGGACGGCGCCGTGGAACCGCGCCACGCCATCCTGCGCGCCTTCCTGGTCGGCGGCGAGGATTGCTACATCGCCATGCCCGGCGGCCTGACGCGCATCGCCAGCGCCGCAGGCGAACTGGTGGTATCCAACAAGTTCGGCGGCGGCAGCAAGGATACCTGGGTGCTCTCGCCGGAGCCGGTGCGCTACGTGAGCCTCTGGCAGCAGCCCAAGGACGACGAGGTGCTGCCCTTTCGCGTCGAACCGCTGCCGAGCCGCGCCGCCGACAACCTGTTTTGGGCGGGGCGCTACGTCGAGCGCGCCGAGGGCACGGCGCGCCTGGTGCGCGCCATTCTTGCCCTGCGCCGTGAGCAGCGCGACGCCGACCGCGATCTGATGGAGCCCTACCTGCACTCCCTGCTGCGCGCCCTGACCCATCTCACGGCAACCTATCCGGGGTTTGTCGGCGAAGGCGGCGAGGAGCTGCTCAAGAATTCCCGCAGCGAAATCCATTCCCTGGTGCAGGAAGCCGGGCGGGTCGGCAGCCTGGCCTCGGTGCTGCAATCCTTCAGCCAGGTGGCGATGACGGTGCGCGATCACTGGCCCATCGAAATCTGGCGGATCATCGACGCCATTCAGTCCGACTGGTTCGACGAGGAACAGCCCGGGCCGGTCAATTACCGCATGCAGGATCGCCTCGATCACCTGATCATGCAGCTGGTGGCCTTCAGCGGCCTGGTCGCGGAGAGCATGACCCGCGAATCCGGCTGGCTGCTCCTTGATTTCGGGCGGCGCCTGGAGCGGAGTCTGAGCCTGATCTCCCTGCTGCGCGCCACCCTGGTGCCGCAGCTCGACGAGGCGGTGCAGCGCCAGCTCATGGAAACGGTGCTCGGCATCTGCGACAGCCTCAATACCTTCCGCCGGCGCTACCGCTCCTACATGCATTTGCCCACGGTGCTCGAACTGCTGCTCATGGACGAGGACCATCCCCGCTCCCTGGCCTACCAGCTCGACCAGCTCCAGCGTCATGTCGCCGCCCTGCCCCGCGACCTGCAGCGCGAGCGCTTCGGCGAGGACCAGCGCTGCCTGCTCGCGGCCTATTCGCGACTGCGGCTGGCCGAAGTCGCCAAGCTCAGCCAACTGGACCCGGAGGAGCAAGCCCATCTGGTCCTCGACGCGTTGCTGGGCGAGGTCGCGCAAAGCCTCTGGCAGCTTTCGGATATCATCACCAGTACCTATTTCAGTCACGCGCAGCCCTCGCGGCAGCTTGCCCCCCAACTGCAGGACGAGGACGTATGAAATACCGGGTAACGCATACCACCGAGCTGATTTACGAGGCGCGCGCCGGCCTGAGCTACAATCTCGCGCGCCTGATGCCGCGCCAGTTGCCCGCGCAGAACGTTCTCGGCGCGAACCTGCGCATTGTGCCCGCCCCTCAGGACCATCTGCGCGGCCTGGATTATTTCGGCAACCACACCGACTACTTTTCCCTCCAGCAGCCCCATGAGACGCTGCGGGTGACGGCGGTGAGCGAAATCGAGGCGCTGCCGCGCGAGGCGGGGCTCTTCGATGAGGCGCAACAGCTCTCCTGGGAGCTGGCGCGCGAGCGGCTGCGCGCGGATCGCGGCGCGGCGGGCATCGACGCCCTGCAATTCACCCTGGATTCGCCCATGATCGTCGTGGAGGAGTTTCTGGCGGAGTACGCCCGGCCGTCCTTTGGGCCGGGACGGCTATTGGAGGAAGCGGTGCAGGACCTGATGGGCAGAATCCATCAGGAATTCAAGTACGACCCCGAGTTCTCCAGCATCGCCACGCCCCTGGAGGAGGTCATGGCGCACCGCAAGGGGGTCTGCCAGGATTTCGCCCATCTGGCCATCGGCTGCCTGCGCGCCCTGGGTCTGGCGGCGCGTTACGTGAGCGGCTACCTGGAAACCGATCCGCCCCCCGGCAAGGAGCGCCTGGTCGGGGCCGACGCCTCCCACGCCTGGTTTTCCGTCTATCATCCGGGGCGGGGCTGGCTCGATTTCGACCCGACCAACAACCAGCAGCCGGCGGAACGCTATGTGACCGTCGCCTGGGGCCGCGACTTTGCCGATGTCACGCCCCTGAAAGGGGTTGCCTATGGGGGCGGGGATCATGAGTTGAAGGTGGCGGTGGATGTGGAGCGGCTGAAATAACCTGGCCAGGGCCATTGACAGAATCCGGCGGCCCTGTTTACCATCGGCTTTCATCAAACCCCCAGAACGTGCCGAGGACTGGCCATGAATAAAAACCTGATGACGCTTGTTGCCCTGCTGTTTGTTCTCCTGGTGTTTGCCGCGCCCCTGCTTGCCAAGGATTTCGGCGCGCCCCTCAGTCTCAAGGAAACCACGCCGATCTCGGCGATTCTCGCCGATCCCGACGCCTATGTCGGCAAGACCCTGCGGATCCAAGGGCTGGTGGTGGAGGTGTGCGCCAAGCGCGGCTGCTGGATCAACATCGCCGGGGACAAACCCTTTGAAAAGCTGCACGTCAAGGTCGATGACGGCGTCATCGTGTTTCCCCTGACGGCGCGCGGCAAGACGGCCACCGTCGAGGGCGTGTGGGAGAAAATCGTGCGCCAGAACGAGTTCGGCTTCACGCGCACCAAGCCCGATCTCGACAAGGCCGTCGACCCGGCGAGCGTCTCCACCACGGAAACCTTTTATCAGTTGCGCGGACTGGGCGCCGTGATCGAGGGTCTGTAGGCGGCGCCATGGGCCTGCGGCGCTTCAGCCATGCCCTGCACCGCGACCTAGGTTATCTCTGCGTTGGCCTGACCCTGGTCTACGCCCTCTCGGGCATCGCCGTCAATCACGCGCACCACTGGAATCCCAACTACCAGGTGGCGCGCTCCGAGGCCCGGATTGCGCCGAGCGATTTTCGTGGGGAACTGAGCGCCGAGCAGATCCTTGAGCTGCTGCGGCGCATCGGCGAACCCCCCAGCTATCAGAACAGTTTTCAGCCCGACCCCGAGAGCCTGTGGATTTTCGTCGAGGGCCGGGTCATCGAAGTCCATCTGCCGAGCGGCGTCGTTGCATACGAGCGCGCCGCGCCGCGCTTTTTCTGGCACGCCGTCAATTTCCTGCACCTCAACCATCCCAAGAAAGCCTGGACCTGGATCGCCGACCTCTACGCCGTCGGCCTGATCCTGCTCGCCCTCACCGGGCTGCTGCTCCTTGCGCGCGGCAGGATGCGGCGCCGTTGCCTGCTGCTCACCCTCGCCGGAATCCTGCTTCCGATCCTTCCCCTGCTGTTGTACTACTGAACCTGCGTCCGGGGCGGCGTGTCCTCGCCGTGCTCATGCTCATGAGGTTCCTGCTCGTGATCCTGGTGGGCATGGTCGTGGTAGCGCGGCTGCGGCGGGTGGCAATGCTCTTCGGAATGGGCCTGATGCACGTGGGTGTAGCCGTGGGCGTGTTCGTGCTCGTGCTCATGGGGATGGCTGTGAACCAGGTCGCCGTGGCGATGGGGATGCTCGTGCAGATGGCGGTGGGGATGGCTGTGCTCGTGCTGGTGCTGCAGCTCGCGGATTTCACGGCTGCACGCGGCCTTGTAGGTGAGGGCCAGGGCGTTGAGACTCTTGTGGTTCTGGTCGGCGAGAAACTCTGCGGTGGCGTAATCCTGAAGAATGCGGCCCTGGTGCATCACCAGGGTGCGCTGGGTCAGTTGGCCCACCAGATAGGGATCGTGGGTCACGAGAATCCGGGTCTGGGGTAGCTCCCGCAGGATCTCCACCAGCAGTTCCTCCCCCTGGGGATCAAGACCCGCCGTCGGTTCGTCGAGAATGAGGATCTCGGGCTCCATGCTCAACACCGTGGCGATGGCCAGGCGCTTGCGTTCGCCGCCCGACAGATGCAGGGGCACGCGTTCCTCGTAGCCGTCCAGGCGCACCCGCCTCAAGGCCGCCGTAACGCGTCGCGCCACCTCGTTTTGGTCTAGGCCCATCTGCCGCGGACCGAAGGCCACTTCATCGGCGCAGCTCGCGCAAAACAGCTGATCCGCCGGATCCTGAAACACCATGCCTACCCGCCGCCAAAGTTCCCGGCGGCGTTTCCGGTCGAGAGCCCGGCCGCCGAAAAGATGCCGGCCGCGGCCCTGGCGGATGCCCATCAGGCAGGAGAGCAGAGTGGTCTTGCCCGCGCCGTTTTCGCCGACCACGGCGACGCTCTCGCCGGCTTTCAGGCGAAAATTGATGCCGTTGAGGGCGCGGGTGCCGTCGGGATAGGCGAAATGGTAGTCGCGCAGTTCCACCAGCGCCGGGCTGTCGAGGGCGGTCGCGGGCGGCGGCTGGGGCGCGGGCGGCGCGGGGATTTCCGCCGCACCCGGCGCGGCGGGCAGGGTGGCGGCGGTCGCCAACGGAGCATGGAGGCGGAAGGAAAAGTCGAGTCCGTGTTCGCGCAGGGACGGGCGATGGGAGACCAGCTCGCGCATGCTGAAGTCGTGGTGAATGCGCCCGCGGTCGAGAACCACGGCGCGCCGGCACAGCTCATAGGCAAAGAGCAGATCGTGGGTGATGCAGATGAGGGTGCCGGAATAGTCGCGCAACAGGTCGATGAGGATGTTTTCCTGGGCCGAATCGAGATTGGCGGTGGGTTCGTCGAGAATCAGCACCTCCGGGTTCATGGCCAGCAGGGTGGCCAGGGCGGCGCGTTTTTTCTGTCCGTAGCTCAGGTGGTGGGACGACTTGTAAAGAAGCTGCGCCAGGCCGACTTGACCCAGGGCTTCCCGCACCAGGGGCGCGACCTGCTCGGTGGGAACGCCCTGGTTGAGGGGGCCGAAGGCGACATCCTCGTAGAGGGAGTGGCAGAACAGTTGATCGTCGGGATCCTGAAAGAGCAGGCCGATTTCCAGGCGGGCGCGCCGCAGGTGCTGATCGCGCAGGGGCAGACCCTTGTAGCTGAGCCGGCCGCGCTGCACTCCGAGCAGGCCGTTGAGGTGGCGCACCAGGGTGGATTTGCCGGAACCGTTCTGCCCCACCAGCGCGATGCGATCTCCGGGGCGGATGCACAGGCTGATGTCCTGGAGGGCCTGGCGACCGTTCGGGTAGCGAAAATTGAGTTCGCGGATGTCGAACAGCGTGTCGCCGCTCAAGGGCATGGGGGGCAGGCGGTGCGTCTGGTGCATGAGTCCCTTTCGCGATTTTGGGTCTAGGGTAGCCAGAGGCGATCAAGGACGAGCAGCGCGATGCCGAGGGCGATGAAGAACAGGCCTTTCAGCCAATCGGCCGGCGCTGCCTGAAATTGGCCGTGCCCGGGAAATTCGCCCTCGTAGCCGCGCGCCTGCATGGCGTCGAACACCCGGTGGGTGCGTTCGAGGCTGCGAATGAACAGCATGCCGAGAAAATTGCCCATGACGCGCAGGGTTTCAAGGTGGGTGCGCTTGCGAAAGCCGCGCACGTTCATGCCGGTGCTCATGCGGCGGGTTTCCTCGAGGAAGACGAAAATGTAGCGATGGGCGAGCAGAATCATCTGCCCGACCTTGGCCGGCACGCCCAGGCGCGTCAAGCCTTCGAGGGTGGTGGAAAGAGGGGCGGTGGCGAGCAGCGGCTCCATGAGCAGGGCCACGGCCAGGGCCCGGGCGCAGATGCTCAGGGCGAGTTCCAGGCCGCGCAGGTTGAAGGGCAGGCGCGCGATTTCGGGAAAGACCAGCAGGGTGTCGCCGGGCTGCACCACGGCGGTCAGGGGCAGGATGACGACGAACATGGCGAGAAAGCCGGTCATGGCGAGGAGCCGCCGCAGGGCACGCCGCCAGGGAATCCGTGCCGCCGCCAGGGCCGCGGCCGCCAGGCCCAAGGCCAGCAGTCCCGCCGTCAGGGAACGGGTGGCGACAATGAAAAAAGCCAGCCCTAGCAGGCTGACCAGCTTGAAACGCGCATCCCAGCGATGAAACAGGGATTGTCCCTGGCTGGCGCCGTCAACGACCGGCACCGACCAGTTCTGCTCTGGGGAGTGTCCGGATCGCTTGGCCGCCGCGCGCCGGCGCCCCACGACAAGCAGGGCGCCGGCCATGGCCAGGATCAGCAGGACAAGAGGCAGGATGCCCGGCGTCGCTACGATGATGTCGCCCGGCCCTGTGCCTGTCATCAGGATTCCCGGTGCAGCGCGTCACGCGCCTGAAGGAGTTCGGGTTTGACTTTTAACAAAAAGGACACCGTGAAGGCGCTGACCAGGGCTTCGATGGCCACCACCGGCACATGGGCGAGCAGCGCAAGGCGCGCCACGCCGAAGAAATCCTCGCCGCCGGTGGCGAGCAACAGGGCCAGGATCAACCCGGAAAAAACGGTGCCGAGGCCGCCCGCCAGCCCGCCGACCAGCACCTGGCGCTTGCGCGCCTGGCCCTTGAAGGTCTGAAACAGCCAGCCGCAGATCAGCGCGGGAATGCCCATCATCAGGGCGTTGGCGCCCAGGGCGGTGAGTCCGCCGAACTGAAAGAGCAGGCTTTGCAGAACCAGCCCCAGGGCGATGGCGAGAAACGCCGCGCGACCGAGGAGCACGCCGACCAGGCCGGGGATGAGCAGGTGCACGCTGGTCGGGCCCAGGGGCACGTGAAGCAGGGAGGCGACGAAAAAGGAAGCGGTGACCACTGCGACCTTGGGCAACTCCTCGCCCTGGATGCGGCGCGCGCTCCAGGCGGCGATCGCCAGGCTTGCCGCGCCGCTGGCCAGGGCCGCGCCGACCGGCAGAACTCCATCGGAAATATGCATGCGCGCTTAGTCCTTGCCCGGGCCGCGATTCTTGCGCCCCATCACGAAAAAGGCCACGCCGAACAAGCCCAGGATATAGCCGATGCCGCCCAGGATCTCGTTGAGTCCGGGCTGGGTCAGATCCTCGCGCAGGGCCGCCAGTTCCCGGTGCAGGCGACGTATGTCCCGCGCCAGTTCCTCCTGCTGGGTCTGGAGGCCGGCCAGCGTTTCCCCGCAGGCCGTGTCCAGCGCCGGGCCGTCGGCGACCGGCGGCTGGTTGGCCGCCGCAGCCGGCCCGCACCACAGTAAACTCAGCAACAGCAGGGCGCAGGGCCAGGTCCGGCGAAAAATGGGTGCTTCAGTCATGCAGGTCGCTCTTTTTCAGGCGGAAACTGTTCTTGTGTCCCATGCCCGCCTCGATGACGATGGTCAGGTCGTCGACCTTGGGCAGGGGGAAGCTGAAGCGGCCTTCCGCGTCGGTTTGTCCTTCGAGAAGTTGCTCGCGATTGCTGTCGAACACCAGGATGCGGCCCTTCTGCACCGGTCTGCCCGCCGAAAAATAGCTTTCGGTGTGCACCGTCTGTTTTTCGACATAGGCAAAGATATTCACTTTGTGTGCCCAGGCCGGCGCGGCCGCGAGAAAAACCAACAGCATCAGCAATAAGCCCGGCAGATAGCGTTGCGTCATGATCGCGATCCTGTGAAAAAGCGTGGTTGACTGGTGTTTGCGCCGGGTGCTCAGCGCATGTCGCGGGTCTGCACCCAGAACACGGCGCCGATTTCCACCGGCTTGGCCTCGCCCTCGTGCTCAAGAGTCCAGTCGGCCTCGCTCAGGGCGGAAAAACCCCACCAACCGGCGCGGGGCATGGCGTAATGAAACACGCCGTCGGCGTCGGCCTTGATCACCTGGGTGATGAAGGGATCGGCGGGCGGGATCACCACGGCGGGGTTGCCCGGCGATTCGTTGAGGTACTCCACCTCGACCTCGGCAAAAGGCACCGGCCTGCCCTTGAGCAGCACCCGGCCGGAGAAGAGGTTTCCCGTCCACAGACCATAGGGGCGGGTCAGGGGCACGATTTCCGTTTCCAGGCCGAGGGGCTCGTCCCAGCCCTCCTCCAGGCCCAGGGCATGCACGCAAACCTTGGTGTAATGGATGATGAAAAGATCCTCGGCGGGCTCCCAGTAGGGGGAGGGTTCGACGAAGAAGGTGTAGTCGCCGGGGCGCTTGATCGGGTAGGCGATCTTCCAGAAGGTGAATTCCTCCTCCTGGTCGGCGCTCTTGCCCTTGGCGGCGACCAGGCTCTCCAGCAGATCGGTTTTCTCGCCATCGTGAAAGACGCCGAAGGCCCGTGGTTTTTCCATCTCCATGTAATGCATTTCCATGGGATGGAGGAACTTGACCTCCACATTGAGGCTGAGGTTGTCGTCCTGGGAGAGAATCGCCTGGTCGGGGATGATGGCGCCGAAGTGCGCCGCGGCCGGAGCGGCAAGAGCCATCAGGGCGAACAGGGTGGCGGCGGTCTTGAGCGTTGCTTTGAGCATGGATGGTCTCCGTGGCAGGGGAGGGGCCGTTGCGAGTTATGTTACGAAATGAGAAAATGTAGCACGAAGACAATAGGAAACTCTGCATCCCCTGTCAAGGAGTTGTTTGGTCTGCGCGGGACTCAATCCCGGGAGTCATGCGGTTTGGGCAGGCGCGCGGCGAGGAGAACCCCCGCGCCGGTGAGGACGGCGGCGATCAGGTAGGACACCCGAAAGGTGCCCATCGTCTCGGCGAGCATGCCGGCGGCGCCGGGCCCCAGAGTCTGGCCGACGGCGAAGAAGACGGTAATGGTCGAGAAGGCCGCCGCCGCCCGCGACAGGCCGAGATAGTCGCCGACGGCCGCCGCCATGATGGTGGGGATGGCAAAGGCCACCAGGCCATAGAGCACCACGGAGAGCATCAAGGCCGGCGTTCCCAGGTTCGCGCCGGCCAGCAGGTAGGCGGCGGTTTGCACGGCAAAGACCAGCATGAGTCCACCCTTGCGGCCGATGCGGTCGGAGAGGGTGCCGAACAGCACCCCGGACAACAGGCCGAAGCCGCCCACCCAGGACCAGAACAGCCCGGCGCGGGCTTCGGCGATGCCGTGCTCGACCACCAGGCTGGTGACGATGAAGGTGCCGTAGATCATGAAGGTGGCGCCGAACAGCAGGTAAAGCAGGCCCAGTTCCAACAGAATGCGGCCGGCTCCGGGGGGATTTTTCGGCACCAGCGCCTGGGGCGGCAGTTCGGTCTTGCGTCCCACCGGTTCCAGGCCCAATTCGGTTGGGTCGTTGCGCACCAGGATGGCGGCGATGAGCGAGACGCCCAGGGCGATCAGGCCCAGCACCAGCCAGCCGGTTCGCCAACCCTCGGGGCCCAGGGCCAGGTTGAGGCGGGGAATGAGAAAGCCCGAGAAAACGATGCCGAGGGCGCTGCCCATGACCATCAGCCCGGCTGCCCGGCCGCGGCGCTCGCGGCGAAACCAGTGGGAGACCAGCACCATCACCGGAATGTTGGCAAAGCCGCTGCCCATGCCGACGAAGAAATACAGGGCCGCCACGGTGAAAAAATCCTGGCCGCGGCTGATGGCGAGCATGCACAGGGCGATGAGCAACAGGCCGCAGACGATCAGCAATCGTGGGCGCAGCAGGCGAATCAGCAGGGGGGCCAGGGCAACGGAGAGCAGATAACCGGCAAAATTGCCGGTGCTGATGTAGCCCATCTGGTCGTAGCCCAGCTTGAGTCCCGCGCCCATGGCCGGCAGCAGCATGCCGAAGGCGAAGCGCGCCAGGCCCAGGCAGGCGAACAGGGTGAGGATACCGGTGAAAACGATGACCCAGCCATAATGAAAAGGCTGGCGGCATGGCGATTTCCGCATGGGGTTTCTCCCGGAAGATGGGCTGGAATAGCACTGCTTTGGCCGCGGGCTGAGTGTATGAAATCGCGCGCCGGAATGCCAGAAGAGTTACGCCAGTGTCTCGTGCGGCTGGTCATGTCAAATAATTCTGAGATATTTTGGGTGTTGCCAAGGCGTCGCCAACGCAGGCCTAGCCGTGCGCTAAGTCAAGTTGGCGCACTAGGTCTTTTCTTCCCTGACGTCGGCATGTATGCTTGGTGGCGGACGCGCGCCGCCCGCCATCCGTCACGGGCGGCCGTCGGTCGGCGGTACATTCAGGATTTGATGGTCATTTTAGCGACTTAAAGGAGGAGATCGGAATGCAGACGTGGATTTTGATTGTCGCCATCGCCCTGTTGGTGGGCGTGCTGGGGTTTTTCTTCGGTGTCATCATGGGGGGGCGCTCCCGTCGGGTCAAGGCCCTGGAAGAGGAACTCGAAGCGCGCAAGAAGGAATTGGCCGAGTACCGCTCCGAGGTCACGCGGCATTTCGACAAGGCCGGGGCTCTTTTCGCGACCCTGACGGGTTCCTACCGCAATCTCTATCATCACTTGGCCGAAGGCTGCGAGCGCCTGGCCGATACCCCCTTCAGCAAGCAGTTTCCCGGCGCGCCGATGATCCTGGAAGGCGGCGGTTCCCCCTCGGATGAGGACGCGACGCAGAAGCCCGAGGCTCCGCCGGCCGCGGGCGTTGCCGCCGAGGTTCCGGCGGAGGATTCCGAGGAGGCGGTGTTCGGCGCGGTCGAGGGCGGACAAGAGCAAGGCCCTCCACGGGCGTGAGGCCTTCGAGACGTCGCGCGCTCAGGCGCCTTTCGTGCCGCGCAGGTGGATGAACCAGTAGGCGAAGCCGACGAAGATCACTCCGCCGAGGATGTTCCCCAGGGTCACCGGCACCAGATTGGCCCAGAATCCCCCCCAGGTGAGTCCGGGGGCTTCCAAGCCGGGAACCCCGGCGAGCAGCAGGCCGGTGGGAATGAAATACATGTTGGCGATGGAATGCTCGAAGCCGCTGGCGACAAAGGCCATGATCGGCATGTAGCAGGCGAGGATCTTGCCGGTGACATCGCGCGCGGCGGTGGCCATGAACACCGCCAGGCACACCAGCCAATTGCACAGAATTCCGCGGATCAGCGCGGCGAAAAAGGGCAACTCGGCCTTGGTGCGGGCGATGGCCAGGGCGCGCTCGGCAATCTGGCCGTTCTCCCAGAGCTGCGAATGAAACATCAACCAGGCGAAGAACAGCGAGCCGACGAGGTTGCCGAGCAGCACGAGGGTCCAGTTGCGCGCGATGCTGCCCCAGCCGATGTGGCCGTGCAGCGCCGCCTTGGTGAGCAGCGAATTGCCGGTGAAGAGTTCCGCGCCGCAGATCACCACCAGCATCAACCCCAGGGAAAAGACGCTGCCGGCCACGATGCGCGTGAGGCCGTCGCCGATGACGGCGGCGCTGTCGTGAGTGACGATGGTCGCCAGTTGGGAACCGAAGGCGATGTAGAAGCCGGCCAGCAGGCTCAACACCAGGGTGCGCGACAGGGACTGGTTGAGCACCCGCTTGCCGTTTTCGGCGATCAGGCAGGTGGTTTCGGCCGGCGTGAGAAAACGCTTCTCGACGCCCTTGTCCGGCAGGGGGCAGGGAGCTTGACGCATGCATGACCTTTCTTGCCGCCCACGGCGGGCGGCGGGGACTTTTTCGCGGGCCACAGTCTAGCACAGGTGCCCGGCTTTTTTCGCGTGGATTTGTCGTTGCTTAAAGAGGCGATTCGCCCTAAATTGGGCGCACTTTCTCTTTGCCCCGGAGTGACGCGCTTTGGAAAAAATCACCCTGACCGCCGATTCCTACCAGACCGATGAGCGGGCGGCCTCGCCTCTGTGCCGTCGGTTTCCCAGTTTTTTTTACTACACGCGCATGGCCGGCATCGTGTGGCGGGCAAGTCGCGTCGCGCGGCGCGGGGTTTATGACGACGCGCGCTGGGGCTTCGACAGCTGGCGCATCATCGAGGCCCTGGAGGGCGTCGGCTTGCGCTTTGCCATCGAGGGTCGCGACCATCTGCGCCAGTTGAATGGGCCCTGCGTGGTGGTCGGCAACCACATGAGCACCCTGGAAACCTTCGCGCTGCCCTGTCTGCTGCTGCCCTTCGGCCGGGCGACCTTTGTCGTCAAGCGCAGCCTGGTGGATTATCCGGTGTTTCGTCATGTCATGCGCAGCCGCCAACCGGTCGTCGTTGAGCGGGTCAACCCCCGCGACGACTTCAAGGCGGTGATGGAGCAGGGGGGGGCGCGTCTCGCCGAGGGGCTATCGGTGGTGGTGTTTCCCCAGACCACCCGCACCACGACCTTCGATCCCGAGGAATTCAACACCATCGGCGTCAAGCTCGCCAAGCGCGCCGGCGTGCCGATCATTCCCCTCGCCCTCAAGACGGATGCCTGGGGCAATGGCCGACTGCTCAAGGATTTTGGTCCCATTGACCCGCGCAAGACCGTTCATCTGGCCTTTGGCCCTCCCCTGGAGGTGCATGGCAACGGTCAGGCCGAGCAGGCCGCCATCATCGAATTCATCCAGCACAAACTCAGCACCTGGGCGGAATAGCCCATTCTTTTCAGTGTCTTGGCGAATTTTTGCCCAGCCCCGACCGGCATACCCTACTAAAATAATGCAAAATAATTCCAAAAAAATAACATTTTTGTGTTGAAAAAAAATCAGAAACTTTATAAAAACTATCAGGTATTGGCTCTGGGTTATTTTCCCATTTCTTACGAAAAAACACCTTCCGCCGCCTGAGGTGCCTGCCCATGCACATCGATGCCGCCCGCATCGCCGCCCTCACGTCTCGCCCCGCGCCGGGGGTGCGCCCTTTGGAGCTGCATCGCGACGGGTCGGTGTTCTGGGTGGGCTTCGGCCTGGCGGCCCAGGCGGCCCTCGAAACCATCTTCGACAGTGATTGCCAGGCCCCGGTCGAACTCTTTGTCCTTGACCTGCCGGAGCCGGACGCTTTGGCCCGCTCCCTGGAGTTGGTGGCGCTGATCAAGAAAAATCTGCGCGGCTTCGTTCTGGCGCGTCTGGCCTTTTGGCCCGAGCGCCCGCGGTTGGAGGCGGCCTACGCGCGGGGGGTCGATCTGGTGGAGTTTTCCCTTGATCCCGCCGCGGATTGGGACGGGGAGGGCGGGCGGGACCAACTTGCCGGCCTCGCCCAGGCCCTGACAATCTTTCCGCGCTGGGCCGTGGTCGCGCGCCTGCGCTGGTCGTCCGTCCCTCAGGTCATGGCGGCCGCCGCCGAGGAATTGCTGCGGCGCCAGATCCTGCCCCTCGCCGGCCTCGACGCAAGCTGCGCCCCGGCGGACCAAGAACGCATCGAAGAAGTCTTCCTCGGGCTTGCGGACGCTTGGCGCCGCGCCGGGGTGTCCCTGCGTCCCCTGCTGCCCTTGATCGAGCAAACCACGCCCCTGACGCGGCGCGCCCCGCGCAGCCTGGTCGGCAACCTGCTTGGACGCGCCGAGGACGCGCGGCTGCGCGCCGGCAGCGACCTGCGGCGCCTGCTGCGGGTGCGCCAGGTCGAGCAATCCTTCGATTCGGCGGGACTCTGATGGATCCCCGCCAATTCGATAAACCGCTCAAGATCGACCGGCGCCCCATGTGGGTGATCCTTGCCGAGCGCACCCGCCGCTATCAGATCATTGCCACGTTGCTGGTTCTCGCCACCCTGTTCTTCGCCCTGGAGCCGCCCGCCGAATTGTCCCGCGAAGGCTATCGCGCCCTGGTGCTGTTCGGCGCCTGCACCTTTCTCTGGGTGAGCGGCCTGTTGCCCCTGGCGGTGACTTCGCTTTTGGCCCTGGCGGCCATCCCCCTGCTGGGCATACTCGGACGGCGCGAAACCTACGCCCTGTTCGGCAACGAGGCGGTGTTCTTCATCCTCAGCGCCTTTATTCTCGCCGCCGCCATGAGCGGTTCGGGGCTTTCGGCGCGCCTGGCCCGCGCCATGCTGTCGCGTTTCGGCAAGACGCCGGGCGGTCTGGCGCTGACCGTGTTTTTGCTCTCGGCGCTGCTGTCCTTTGCCATGAGCGAGCACGCCGTGGCGGCCATGATGTCTGCCATGGTCGCCGAGATCGTGCGCAGCCTGGGGTTGGAGCCCGGTCGCGGCAGCTACGGCAAGCTGCTGTTCATGAGCATCGCCTGGGGCTGCGTCATCGGCGGCATCGCCACCTTTCTCGGCGGCGCCCGAGCGCCCCTGGCGGTGGGCATGCTGCGCGAGGCCACCGGGCTGGAATTTTCTTTTGTCGAATGGACGGCGGCAGCCCTGCCCATCGTCGTGCCGCTGCTGCTCGTCGGCTATCTGCTGCTGCGGCGTCTCTTCCCCGTCGACATCGCCACGGTGGAGCAGGGACAGGCCTTTCTCAAGCAGCGCCGCCTCGACATGGGGCGCATGAACCACCGTGAATTGATCGTCGCCCTCGTCATGACGACCACCATCCTCTGCTGGATTTTTCTCGGGCGCACCCTGGGCCTGGCCAATATCGCCATCGTCGCGGTGGGTGTGCTCTTCGCCTTTCGCGTGGTGAACTGGAAGCAGATCGAGGAGTACGTCAATTGGGGGGTGATCCTCATGTACGGCGGCGCCATCGCCCTGGCCACGGCCCTGGAACGCAGCGGCGCCGCCCGCTACCTGGCCGATCTGGGCCTGGGGGGCCTGGGCGATTCGCCCCTGCTGGTGCTGGCGGTGATCGCCCTGCTCTCGCTGTTCCTGACGGAATGCATCAGCAACGCCGCGGTCATCGCCATGCTCATGCCCATCGCCATCAGCCTGCAGGGCAGCATGGGGCTCGACCCGCGCCTCATGACCCTGGTCATCGCCCTGCCCGCGGGCCTGGCCTTCTGCCTGCCCATGGGCACTCCGGCCAACGCCATCGTGTTCGCCTCGGGCCACCTGCGCATGCGCGAAATGGTGCTGCCGGGCCTGCTGATCCAGGTTGTGGCCCTGGTGCTGTTCCTGCTCACCGCTCGCTTCGTGTGGCCATTGATGGGCTTCGCGCTACCATGAAACCGCAACGATTCGGACCTGTAATCCATGGGAGGTCGTGGAATTAGCCCCCTCTCCCTTGATGGGAGAGGGTCGGGGTGAGGGTGACCGGTTGGCTGCGAATCCCCCTCCCCTTTGTCCCCTCCCACGCGGGGAGGGGAGATATTTAGCGACGCCTGGCTCGGCACGCGGCGGTGATTCAGGGGGGGGGCTTCGGTTGCGTTCCGCCGACAAATCCGGCATCATGCCGCCATGCAACCCAAACGCTACAACCTATTTTCCGAACACCTCAAGCAGCACTTCGGCGGGCGCGCGCACAAGATCTCCGTGGATGCCGGCTTCGGCTGTCCCAATCGCGGCGGCGGCCGCGGCGGCGCGGGCTGCCTGTTCTGCGACCCCGGCGGGTCGGGCGCGGTGGGCATTGAGCGCGCCCTGTCCGTGGCCGCGCAAATCGAAGCGGGCAAGGAGGTCATGCGGCGCAAGTACAAGGCCAGCCGCTTTCTCGCCTATTTCCAGCCCTTTTCCAACACCGCCGCACCGCCCGAGCAGCTGCGCGCCCTCTATGACGGGGCCCTGGGCGTGGAGGATGTGGTGGGCCTCTGTGTGGGCACGCGCCCCGATTGCTGCCCCCCGCAAGTTCTCGATCTGCTCGCCGACTATCACCGGCGCACCTATTTTTGGCTGGAGCTGGGCTTGCAGTCGGTGCATGACCCAACCCTGGATTATCTGCGCCGCGGCCACGACTACCGCTGCTTTCTGGAAGCCTACGAGCAAGCCGTGGCGCGCGGCCTGCGGGTGTGCGTCCATGTGATCCTCGGCCTGCCGGGCGAGGACCGCGCGCGGATGCTCGCGACGGCCGACGAAATGGCGCGGCTTGGGGTGGCGGGCATCAAGATCCATCTGCTGCATGTGCTGGCGGGCACGCCCCTGGGGGCGCTGTACGAGCAAGGAGAGGTCGCGGTGCTGGAGCAGGAGGCGTATGTGCGGCTGGCCGCCGACTTCATCGAACGCTTACATCCGCGCACCCTGATTCAGCGACTCACGGGCGACGGGCCGCGCGACCTGCTGCTGGCGCCGCTTTGGTCCCTGAACAAATGGGAAGTGCTCAATGCCATCGATGGGGAGTTGGAGCGCCGGGGAACCCGGCAGGGAGGACGCTGCCGAGCCTTGGCGGGATGAGGCAGGGGAGAATTGCGATCCCGGGGCTTGGAAAATCAGCCCTGCTGGGACTGGGGCGCCTCGTTGCGCGGCGGAACGAGGCCGTCGGCCTGACCCCAGGAGATGAACAGCAGGCAGGCCCAGATGATGCCGACGGTAAGAACGAGAAATTTGGTCATCACGCTCACCCTGAATCCTTGGTGGTGAAGGGATTGAAGATTCTCAAAAAAAATTAAGAATTCCACGGGAAATCGCTAGGAAAATACACGATGGCGGATTGAAAATCAAGGGGAATGTCATTGTTTTTCCTGAATATTTTGTCGCCAAACGACAACAGCTTGCCGCTTTCGCCCCCTTCATGCTAGCCTGCATCCCTCACGGCTCCCCTCGACTCCCCAACGCCTGACGACCGAAATCCGACAACCCGCAACCGGCAACCGCTTTCCCCATGGATATCTCCCAGCTCAATCCCCAGCAGCAAGAGGCCGCCTGTCACGGTGAGGGCCCGTTGCTGATCCTGGCCGGCGCCGGTTCAGGCAAGACCCGAGTCATCACCTGCCGCATCGCCCACTTGAGCGCCGCGCGCGGCGTCGCGCCGGAGAATATCCTCGCGGTGACCTTCACCAACAAGGCGGCGCGCGAAATGCGCGAGCGCGTCGAGGAGATGCTCGGCAAGAAGCGTTGCAAGGGCATGGTCATCGCCACCTTTCACTCCCTGTGCGTGCGTATTCTGCGCGAGGACATCGAGGCGCTGGGCTACAAGAAGAATTTCTCCATTTACTCCACCGCCGATCAGCTGCGCCTGATCAAGGATCTCATCCAGCAGGTGGATATCGGCGGGCGCAAATTCGACGCCGAGCGCGTGCTTTACGCCATCTCCGACGCCAAGAACCGCCTGGTGCCGCCGGAAAAGTTCGCCGTCAAGTACCACGACGACTACGAATACATGGCGGCCGCCGTCTATCCGCGCTACCAGAAGGCCCTCAAGGCCTTCAACGCGGTGGATTTCGACGACCTGATCATGCTCGTCGCGCGCCTGCTGCAGGAGCAGCCGGCGGTGCTGGAGAAATACCGCGCGCGCTTTCGCTACATCCTCGTCGACGAATACCAGGACACCAACGCCGCCCAGTACCTGCTGCTCAAGCTGCTCGCCGGCGGCCACCGCAACCTGTGCGTGGTGGGCGACGACGATCAGTCCATCTACGGCTGGCGCGGCGCCGATCTCGGCAACATCCTTGAATTCGAGCGCGATTTCCCCGGCGCGCGGGTGGTCAAGCTCGAACAGAACTACCGCTCCACGGGCAACATCCTCGCCGCCGCCAACGCCGTCATCAAGAACAACGGCAAGCGTCGCGAGAAGGCTCTGTGGACCGCCGACGGCGCCGGACCCCGGGTCGATTACCTGCTCTGCGAGGACGAGGAGGACGAGGCGCGCGCGGTCATGGAGCGCATCCACGGCGAGCGTTTCCGCGAGGAGCTCAATTATTCCGATTTCGCCATCCTCTACCGCACCAACGTGCAGTCGCGCGCCTTCGAGGAGCAGCTGCGCTACGAGAACATCCCCTACGTGCTCATCGGCGGCCAGCAGTTTTTCGACCGCAAGGAAGTCAAGGACCTCATCGCCTATCTCAAGGTGCTGGTCAACCACCGCGACGAGGTCAACCTGCTGCGCATCCTCAACTATCCCAAGCGCGGCATCGGCGAAACCACCGCCGACCGCCTCATCCGCCACTCGGCCCAGACTCAGAACCCCCTGTGGGAGGTGCTGAAAAGCGCCGGCGAACTCGACGACCTCGGCGACAAGGCCCAGGAGGCCATCGCCGCCTTCGTTGCCCTCATGGAGCGCTACCGGCGGCTGTTCAACCGCCACGGGATGATGGTCGAAACCCTGCGCGAGCTCATCGCCGAGGTGCGCCTGGAGCAGGAAATCTACCGCACCGTGGATGATCCCGCGAAGGCGCGCCGCCGCGTCGAGAACATGGAGGAGGTCGCCAACGCCCTGGCCTCCTATCTGGAGCGCGAGGAGAGCCCCTCGCTGCCCGGCTTTCTCGAAAAGGTTTCGCTTCTCGACGAGGAGCGCCCAGGCCGCGACTCCAAGGAGAAGAAGCTTGAGCGCGACGCCGTGGTGCTCATGAGCATCCATTCGAGCAAGGGCCTGGAATTTCCTCACGTCTTTCTGGTGGGCATGGAGGAGGAATTTCTGCCCCACAAGAAAACCCTCACCGAAACCTTCGATCTCGACGAGGAGCGTCGTCTCTGCTACGTCGGCATCACCCGCGCCCGGCGCCGCCTGGTGCTCACCGGCGCGCGCCGCCGCAAGAAATACGGCGAGATGCAATTGCGCGTGCCCAGCCGCTTTCTCGCCGAAATCCCCGCCGAACTGCTCAATGCCAGCCGCGGCGAGGAACCGCCCCAGTTGCCCGAGGAGGAAAAGGACCAGCGCGCCTCCAAGGCCTTCGCCAACATCATGAGTATTCTGGGGGACTGAGGGCACGAGGGTGCTGGTCAGGTTGTTTTTGGCCAAAGACTGCTTGTGTTTTTAAATCTGACCTTTTGGGGTATAATTAGCGGCAAATCCTCAAACCGCTAACCTTCACCATGGGGGGACATCATGAAAACCCAAGAACTCAAAGGAATGATTCGCGAAGCCATGGACGATATCAAGGGGATCAATCTGGACTATCTGCGTGAAGGGCGCCTGCTGGCGGGGTCGCCGCACCCCCAGGGCTATGATGTGCGCCGGGCCGAGGAAGATCGTCACCATCCGGATGGCTATATGGGCTCCGATACCCTTGAATAAGCGTTCTTTTTTCGCTTTTTTTCGCCCCTTGCTTTTTTCCCGGCGGTTGTCCTATGCTGTCGCCTGATGCTAAATTCGCTCGGGGTGCGCACCCCGAGCGAATTCCTTGAGGGAACACAGATCAACAACCGGGAGAAAAGAAGGGATTCGCAGATGAAAAAGTTGGTTGTCGCCCTGGCCGGCCTGCTGCTGGCCGCCCCTGCCGTGAATGTCCTTGCGGTCGAAGTCACGCCCGACATGAACGATTGCCAAAAAAACTGTGTCGCCCAGCATGGGCCCGCCATCGACGCCGGGGCCGCCCCGTCGCGTGAGTATGACCCGGGCAAGCGCGCGCGCGTTTTGGCGGCGACGGATGCGCTCAATGCCTGCCTACAGGCGTGCGGCACCGCGCAACAGCCGTCCGTGCCCGCGGCGGCCCCTTCCGGTTCCGGCAGCGGTTTCCGCCGCTGATCCGCGCCCACCGGCGCCGGCTCCCGAAATTTCATGAAATAAACGCCAAAGGGCAGGTCATGCGGACCTGCCCTTTGGCGTTTTAGTTTTATTTTTTTGCACCCTCAGCGCAGGGCCAGTGGGGTCGCGCCGCCCTGCTTGAGGTGAAAGCGGGTCAGCATCCGGCGCAGTTGCTCGGACTGGCTGGAGAGTTCCTCCGCCGCCGCCGCGCACTCCTCGGCGTTGGCGGTGTTCTGCTGGGTGACCTGGT
>NZ_JAUVWH010000163.1 GCF_030604225.1 Geoalkalibacter sp. | reverse complement strand
GGGTTGAAAACAATGCATGAGATTAGCGCCCCGCCGGGCGCGGTGGCGGCAGTATGCGCCGCGCCGCTCCGGGGGACGCGGCAGGAGCGGGCGGAGAACCAAAGGAACTGACCGCCGGGCGCTCCTGCAGGGGTAAAATGATTGGATGCGGTTTGCCTTGCTGGGCAATCACCAGACGTTGCGGCGTGAGCTCCGTTACCTCGAAATCGCTGCCGAATGTCTCACCCTGCCGCGCCAGGAACACCTCGCCGCCGGCTTCAAGAAATACGGTTTTTCGCCCCTCGGTCTCGACAAACCCGAGCACGCTGAAAGGGGTCGAAGGCAGCGTCGCGACGGGTTCAACGGTCGGCCCAGGTTCTGGCATGGCAACCGGCGTAGGCGGAGGCGGAGGCAAAGGCGGCGCCGGAGGCGCGACCGGCACCGTGGGCGCGGCAAACAAGGGACCGAAAAGATCCCGCACGGACCCGGGAAAGGTTGTTTCACCCTCCTCCAGCAAGTCCAGGCGCACACTCTCCGGGGCGGCCGGCCTGGCCGCTTCGGCGGGCGCGGCTCGGCGCGGCGCCGCAACGGCGCGTGGGGTTTCGACGGAATCGCTCACGCGCTGCTGTCGCGGACTTTGCCAAGCGGCGTAACCAGCGGCGCAAACCAGGCCGACCAGGCATCCGGCCAACAGCTTTTTCTGGTTGGCGCGCGTCATGTCGCATCACCCCGAAAATAGGTGGTGAACCGCAGGTTGAGCGTCGTGGTGCGCCGTGCGGCATCCCCACCGGAAAAAGCGATCTCATTGAGCGCGATGATGCGCGGGGAATGCTCCAGGGAAAAAATAAACTGTTTCAACTGTTCGTAATTGCCGTTCACGGAAAACACCAGGGTATAGCTGAGGAGCGGACTCTCGGACAGCTGCTGCGGGTCGTAGGTGATGCGTTCGATGACCAGTCCCGCGGCTTTGGCCAGGCCGAAAACCTCCCCAACCAGTTGCGAAAGTTCCTCCCGCTGCGGAATCGCATCGAAAAAGACCGCAAGGTCTTCGCGGCCCTGCTGATAGGTATCGCGGGGCGAATCCTGTGCCCCGCCCGCCTGGTCCAATCGCCGCAGCTGCTCCTGCTGATGCAGGATCTCCTGCTGCAAATTCAGGGCACGAGGGGCGAGCAGGCGCGCATCGGCCAGGAAAAGCGCCAGGTTGGCGGCGAGCAGCACGCCCACCAAAATCGGCATGACGCGATTGTGTTGCCACAGGGCGCGGAGATAGACGGCCGGTTTCATCTCAGAACGCCTCCCGCACGACTAGGGAAAAAAGCACCGCTTCGCGTTCGCGGCCGGCGAAATCCGTGACCGTGGTCTTTTCCTGGCGCAGCAGGTAGGTGTGGCGAAAATGCTCGGACCGCATGAGCTGATCCAGACAGGCCGTCATTTCCTCCAAGCCGCGCGCCACCGCCGTCAGATTGAGGGCGCGCGTCTTGTAGTCGGGCAGAATGCTGCGCAGGGACACCCCCTCGGGAATCACGTCCTCGAAACGATCGAGCAGTTGCGTCCAGCGAAAGCTGTCGCTCTCCAGAATGCTGTTGGCCAGGGCCACCTCACGAAGCAACTGCTGAAAAGCGGCGGGGCCGACCTCCACGGTGCCCACGCCGCGCGCCGCGGCGTCCAGCCGCAGCGCCGCAAGGGTTGTCTCGAGGCCGGCAACCTGGGTGCGACCCTGCCAGAAAAAAACGCCGTTCATCACCAAAAGGCCGAGCAAGGCCAGACCCGCCACGCCATAGCCAAGGGTCCAGGCCCGGCGGTTGAGATAAACGCGGTTGGCCAGATTGAGAGCGATCTTCATGCCGCCCCCCACAAAAGCCGCTCGCCGACACCGATGGCCGCCACTACCGAAGTGCCGGGCCGCCCGAGGCTCTGCGCCGCGGGGCTCATCAACCGATCAACATGAGGATCGAGCAGTTGCAGCTCCTTTTCGAAAAGCCCCGCCAGGGACTCGCGCAACGTCCCGGCATTCGCCCAGTCGCAATGCAGATAGACCGCGCAGCGGCGCAGGGCCGTCTGCCCGCCCTGAACGCCGACCAGGGAGCGGTTGAGTTCCTGGAAAACCTGGTCGGGATCCTCGGCGATATCCCGGACGCGATGAAAGACCAGCACGCGCCCCTGGAAGATTTCGAGGCTCAGAACCCGCCCTTCCAGACCGATAAAGATGAAATCCTCGCCCATGTCCAAGCGCGTTCGATAATAGTTGAAAAGATTAAAGGAATGAAAATCAATGAGCAACGCATGGTACCCCGCCTGCTCCACCGCATCCTGATACTGATCAAGAACACCACAATCCATGATCGAGGTGACGACCCGCAAGCGGCCGGTGTCGCCGCGGTTCAGTACAAAAAAATCCAGACAGATATCGCTGAGCTCGCTGGGCAGGCTTTTCTTGAGCTGCCAGCGCAAAATGTCGAGGCCTTCCTGCTTGGTTTTGAAGGGAGCTTCGATTTCCGTCAGGATCACTCGCCCCGCCTGGTCGGGCAAGGACAGGGCAAGACGATCCTCGCGTCCCGCCAGGGGCTGCAGGACTTCAGAGATAATCTCGGCTATTTCCTGGGGGTTGGCCAGGTTGGCATCACGCAGCGAGGGATTGAGCGCGCCCGGCTTGAGGGCGAAGGATCGCGCCGCCTGCAACTGCACGCCCTTGCCCTGGCGATGCAGGGCCACGGCCTGGATCCGGGAAGAATCGAAACTGAGCCCAAGATAGGTTCGCCGCAGCACGCCTTAGTTCCTCTCCACGAAGGTCACGCGATTGATCTCCTTGAAGGTGGTCGTGCCCTCCAGCACCTTCTCAACGGCGGCGTCGCGCAAAAAAACCGTCCCGGCGGCCGCGGCGGCTCGCTTGAGCTGGGAAACCGGCGCCTTGGCCAGGATCAGTTCGCGCAGTTCGTCGTTGAGTTCGAGCATTTCGACGATGGCGCTGCGCCCCAGAAAACCCATTCCGCGGCACTCCTTGCAACCCTCGCCCTCGAAAAAACCGTGCTCGCGATAGCGTTCCCAATCCAAACCGGCTTCTTCCACGGTCTCGCGCTCGACCTGGGCCGGGCGGCGGCAGTGGGGACAGATCCGGCGCACCAGCCGCTGGGCCAGCACCACGTTGAGGCAGCTGACGAAGTTGTAGGGATCGATGCCCATGTGCAGGAAGCGCCCGAGTACGTCGAACACATTGTTGGCATGCACGGTGGTGAACACCAGGTGACCGGTCAAGGCCGACTGCACGGCGATCTGCGCGGTTTCCGGATCGCGGATCTCGCCGACCATGATCTTGTCGGGGTCATGGCGCAGAATGGAGCGCAGGCCGCGCGCGAAGGTCAAGCCCTTTTTTTCGTTGACGGGAATCTGCACCACGCCCTTGAGCTGGTATTCGACGGGGTCCTCGATGGTGATGATCTTGTCTTCCTGGGTGTTGATCTCGGTGAGCGCCGCATACAAGGTGGTGGTCTTGCCGCTGCCGGTCGGGCCGGTGACCAGCACCATGCCGTAGGGCTCGCGGATCTTGCGCCGGAAACGCCGGATTTCACGCTCGGCGATGCCCAGCACTTCCAGGGTCAAACCCTTGAAATCAGCGGCGATGGTTTCCTTGTCGAGAATACGGATGACCGCATCCTCGCCGAAAATGCTGGGCATGATGGAGACGCGAAAATCGATGGAGCGTCCGCCGATCCGCACCTTGAAACGGCCGTCCTGGGGAATGCGCCGCTCGGAGATGTCGAGCTCGCTCATGACCTTGAGACGCGAGATGATGGGACTCTGAAACCGCGAATCCAGGGGCTCGGTCGCCTGATAGAGCACACCGTCGATGCGAAACTTGATAGCCACCCCGTCGAGGTTGGTTTCAATGTGGATATCGCTGGCACGCCGGCTCAGGGCGTCGTAGAGGGTCGAATCGATGAGACGGATAATCGGACTGGTGTCGGCGGTGAGCTTCTCCAGGGAGAGCACCTCCTCACCCTTGTCCGTCTCCTTGACCAACTGCAACTTGAAATCTTCCGAGGCTTCCTGCAACACGCGCTGGCTGCCTTCGCTGCGCTCCAGCAGGCGCTTGATGCGTGAGCGGGCAGCCACCTTGAGTATCAGGCGGGTGTCGAGAATCAGTTCGAGGCTGTCAAGGGTGCTGACATCGGTGGGATTATGGGTCGCCACCACCAGGCCGTCATCGCGTCGCTCCAGGGGCAGGATCTGATAGCGCGAAGCCAGTCCGACGGGCAGCGATGCCTGCAATTCGGGATCGGGAACCACCTTGGCGAGATCGACGTATTCCATCTGAAACTGGCGCGCCAAGGCCTGGGCGAGCAGATCGTCGTTGAACAAACCCTCTTCAATGCCCGTGTCGCCGAAGGTTTTTCCCGAGAGCTGCATGCGCTGCAGAATGAGTTCGGCCTGGGCGGGAGCAATGGCGCCCATTTCCACCAGGATTTCACCAATTTTCTTGCGCTCGAACTTCACGTTGCCAACCCGTTACTGAACCGTTCCGGCCAGTTGAAAGATAGGGAAATACATGGCCACCACGATGCCGCCGATGAGCAGGCCCATGACCAGCATCATCACCGGCTCGACCAGGGTGGTGAGACGATCGAGCCGGACCCCGACCTGCTGCTCGTAATAATCGGCCACCTCGTTGAGCATTTCCGCCAGGGCACCGGTGGTTTCGCCGACGCCGATCATACGCAGGGCGATGCTCGGGAAAAAAGTCGCTTTTTCAAAACTCTCGGAGATCGCCATGCCCTCTTCCACCCGCTGCGTGGCCGCCAGCACCCGCTCCTCGAGAACCCGGTTGTTGAGGGTCGCGCGGGACATGCGCATGGCCTGCACCGCCGGAATGCCTCCGGCCAGCGTGGTGCTCAGGGTCCGGCAGAAACTGGAAATGGCATAATCGCTGAGCAGGGCCCCGAAAAAGGGCAGGCGCAGCTTGAGCCGGTCAAGCAGATAGCCGCCGCGCTCCGAATGGACGAACATCCGTGCGGCGATGGCGCCCCCCAAGGCGAGCAGGACAACCAGGGGCAGATAACGGCCCAGGCCGTCGGCCAGCGCGATGACGATGCGCGTCAAAAGGGGCAGCTCCACGCGCGCATCGGCATAAATCTGGGTAAAACGCGGCACCACGTAGATCATCAGCAGCAAGACCACCGCCGTGACGACCACCGAGAGAAACGCCGGATAAAAGGTGGCGCTGCGAATCTTGGCCTTGATGGCCTCCATGCGGCGCTGATATTCGATGTAGCGCGCCAGCGTCACGGGGAGGTCGCCAGTGCGCTCGCCGGCACGGATGGATGCGATGTAGAGGTAGGGAAAATAACGGGGGAATTTCTCGAAGGCCTCGGATAGCGACCCCCCGCCCTTGATGTCCTCGCGCACCTCGCGCAAGACCGACAGCACCGCGCCGACTTCCATCTTTTCCATGAGCGTGTCGAGCACCTGCAGAATCGGCAGCCCCGAGCGCAGCAAGACCAGAAGTTCCTGGTTGAAGGACAGAAAACGCCGTCCGGAGAAGCGCGGTCCGAGGGAGCCGCTTTGTCTCAGGAATTGGAAGGGAATCTTCTTGATGAAGAAGACGTGGAACCCCTGCTCGGTCAGACTCTCCCTGAGCACCTGCGCCGTCGGGGCCTCAAGCTCCTTCTCAACCACGCGCCCGTCGGCCATGCCGATTTTGC
>NZ_JAUVWH010000063.1 GCF_030604225.1 Geoalkalibacter sp. | reverse complement strand
GAATATTTTCGGTTGGAAGCGCGGGGCGATTACTGGACCAAGCTGATGGCGGAGGGGTCGGCGGCGGTGTTCGTGCCGCGCCAGTTTGCCCAGACCCGCCTGGCTTTGGTGCGGATACGGGAGTAGCAATTCATGGACGGACCAACGGATCGGATCAATGTGCTGCTGGAATGCAGCCAGACGCTTTTTCGCCTGACCGCGCAGCTGCGGGGCGGAGATTCCTCAAGATTGCCGGGAGAGGATTTTCGCGAGCAGATCTTGAAAGGCTTCGACGAGTTGGAGCGCATGGCCTTCGAGCGCCAGATCGGCATGGTGATCCTCAAGGATGCCAAGTACGCCCTGGCCGCTTTCGTCGACGAAGCGGTGCTCTCCAGTTCCTGGGCGGGTCGCCTGGCGTGGATGAGTCATCCCCTGCAACTGGAGATGTTCGGCGAGCACCTGGCCGGCGAGGGCTTTTTCGAACGCCTGGCCCAGCTGCGCCAGGGCGGCGAAGCCAACCTCGACCTCATCGAACTCTATTATGTGTGCCTGCAGCTGGGTTTCGAGGGCATTTACAAGGTGCGCGGCCTGGAACAGCTGATGGCTCTGCAGGTCGATTTGCGCAGCCAGATCGAGGGCTATCGCGGCGTGGTCGATCCGCGTCTCGCGCCCCAGGGGGTGCCGCGCGAAGGGCTGTTCACCAAGGTGCGGCGCGAGGTGCCTTATTGGGTGATCGGCGTGATGACCCTGGCCTTCGTCTGCTTCGGTTATCTCGGCTATGCCCGGACCATCGGCAATCTGGCGAACAGCACCCTGCGGGAGATGCGCGGCGATGCCCAAGTGGTGGGGCAACTGGCCGCCAAGGGGCGACCGTCCGCGACGGTGCGCGGGGAGGAGGCGCCATGAGGACTATCCTGCTGCTGTTGCAGGCCTATCTGCTGGGACGCACGGGCAGCCGCCTGATCGGTCTGGTGCTGCTGGTTTCGCTGATCTGGTGGGTCGGTCCCTACATCGGACTGGGCAGTGAGACCCTGCGCCTGGGGCTCATCGTCGGCCTGCTGGTGTTGGTGATTCTCGCCTTTGTCGTGCAGCGTCTGCTGGTGCGGCGCCGTGCCGGCCGTTTTCATGGCGAACTGCGCGGCCGACAGGTCGGCGGCGACAAGGATCAGAGTCTCGAAATCGATGAACTGCGCAAGAAGATGGACGAAGCCATCGCGACCCTCAAGTCCTCGGAACTCGGCGTCGCCTATCGCGGCAGCGCGGCGCTCTACGCCTTGCCCTGGTTCATGCTCATCGGCCCCTCGGCGGCGGGAAAAACCACCCTGCTGCGCAACTCAGGGCTGCACTTTCCCTATGCCGACCAGGGCGGCATGGATATTCGCGGTTTCGGCGGCACGCGCAATTGCGATTGGTGGTTTTCCAACGAAGCGGTGCTCCTCGATACCGCCGGCCGTTACACCACCGAACCCACCGACCATGGGGAATGGAAGGCGTTTTTGGCCCTGCTGCGCAAGCACCGGCGGCGCCTGCCCATCAACGGCGTGCTGGTCGCCATCAGCCTGGAAGAGCTGTTGACCGTCGACCAGAGCGGCCTCGCCCAGCACGTCAAGATCATTCGCGACCGCATCGATGAGCTGATCACCGACCTGGGCTGTCTGGTGCCGGTTTACCTGATTCTCACCAAGTGCGATCTGCTGCACGGGTTCAGCGCCTTTTTCGAGGATCTCGGCGAGCATGACCGCAATCAGGTCTGGGGCGCCTGGCTGGCCGAGAGCGCGGAATCTGAGAATTTGGCGGCCACCCTGGAAGCAAGACTGGGGGATCTTCACCAGCGCCTCTGCGCCATGCGCCTGCGCAAGCTCTCCATGCAGCGCCGCTTTGCCGCCAAGGGGCAGATCCACGAATTTCCCGCCGAATTCCAGACGGCCGCCCTGCGCCTGATGGAGTTCGCGCGGTTGCTGTTCAGGCCCAATCCCTATCAGGAAACGCCGCGCTTCTGCGGGGTCTATCTGACCAGTGCCACCCAGGAGGGCACGCCCCTGCAGCGCATCCTCGGCAACCTGCGCCAGGCCTTCGGCTATGTCGAGGCGCCGGCACCGCCCCGCGAGGCGACCCGCAGCTTCTTCATCAAGAAAGTGTTTCAGGACGTCATTTTCCCCAATGCCCAGGCCGGCTTCAAAAGCCGGCGCCGCGAGGTGCTGACGCGCTGGCTCAAGTCGGGCTGGGTCGCGGCGTCCCTTGCGGTCATCACCGGCACCTTCATGCTGCTGAGCACCGCGTTGACCAGCAACAGCCTGGTTCTGCACAAGGGCCGGGGTGTTACCGAGGAGGCGCGCGCCGCCCTGAGTCTCGGCGAGCCCGACCCGGCACGCCTCCATGCCGCGCTGGGAGAACTCCATGCCCACTACCGCGATCTTGCCGAAGGTCAGCGTCGTCAGCCCTGGCATGGGCTGCTCGGCGTCGATCGGGGCGGCGAGCAGTTGGAACCCAGCCGCGACCTGCTGCTCAGCGCCCTGGACCTGAGCTTTTTCCAGCCGGTGGCGCGCGCCCTGGAACTGCGCCTGGAAAATCAGACGCGCCAGTGGCAGGTCGGCGACGCGGGGGGGCGCGAGGTCCAGCGGGAGGCTTTCTACCAGGATCTGCGTCTCTATCTCATGCTCGGCGCCCCGAACCGCTTGGATGCCGCCTTCGCCGTGCCGCGCCTGCGCGATTTCTGGCACGCCGCCCTGAACCGCGACGATCTCTCCGGCGATTTTGAGCGCATCGAGGCGCCGGTTCTGGAGGAACTCATTGCCTTTTATCTTGAGCACCTCGTCGCGCAACCGGGCCAGGCGGGCGCGGCGCCCTGGTTGCCGCGCACGGAACTGGTCGCTCAGGCGCGCGACCAGTTGCGCTCGGCCCCCAACGCCGCGCGGCTCTACGCACAGGTTCTCGACAAGGCGCGCGCCGAGCTCAAGGACCGTTCCCTGGAGGATCTGCTGCGGGGCTACGATTTCGGCACCTTGAGCAGTCGCCAAGCCCTGCCCGGTCCGTTTACCGCCCGGGGTTGGCAGGAACAGGTGCGGCCCGAGATCAAGCGGGCGGTGCCGGCGGCCTGTCGTGGCGACTGGGTGCTCGACGCCGACGAGGCCGCTTCGGCGGATGCCGTCGATACGGTTCTGGCGGAGCGCCTGGAGCGGGAAGTCCGCGCGCTCTATTTCGCCGATTATGCCGAGGCCTGGTATCGGCTGCTGGAATCCGTGCGGGTCGCATCCTTTACCTCCCTGGGCGACGCGGCGCGCAAATTCCAGATCCTGGGACGCAGCGACGGCCCCCTGGCCGAGCTGATGCGCGTGGTGTCAGCCAACATCAATCTCGAGGAGGACGCTCCGCTTGCCGCCCTGAGGCTGGCGGACGCCGAACTCCCGGGGGCGTCGCGATCCCTGGTCCCCGAACTGGAGGGCGCCTTTCGGGAGTTGCGCAAGCTCTGCGATCCGGCCGAATCCATGAGCGTCAGTCTGCTGCTCAACCAGTACCTGCTGAGCGTTTCCGCGTTGCAGGCGGAAATCGAGGGGCTCAATGCCGCGGGCGATGTCGCGCGGGAGTCCGGGCGGTACGCGGCGGTCCTGCTCAACGGCGGCGCCGGTTCGGAACTCTACAAGGCCTGGGTGTCCACCAACAGCTTGCTGGGCGGCGTCGACGGCCGCACGCGCCGACTGGCCGGCCAAATGCTCATGGCCCCTCTGCGGCAGGCCTGGCAGCTGATTCTCGCCGAAACCCGCAAGGATCTGCAGGACACCTGGAAAAACCAGGTGCTCGCCGCCTACGGCCAGAAGATCCAGGGACGCTTTCCCTTCGCCGAAACCGGCAGGGATGCCGCCCTGGTGGATGTCGTCGATTTTTTCCGCCCCGAGGACGGTCTGTTGTGGAGTTTCGTGGGCAAGGATCTGGCGCCGTTTCTCAGCGCCGAGGGCAGCGGTTGGAAACAGAAGACCTGGCTGGATCAGGGTCCCGGTTTTCACGAGGATCTGCTTGCGGCCCTCGAACAGGCGCGGTTGATCAGCGCCGGATTGTTTCGCCGCGGCAGCGCCGAACCCGAGGTGCAGTTTTACCTCTATCCCCTGCCCAGCCGCGGGTTGAGCGAAATGTACCTGGAAAGCAACGGCCAGCATTACCGCTACCGCAATGAACCTCAGGAATGGCGGCAGTTTCGCTGGCCCGGCGACCTGGAGCGCCTGGGCGCGAAGATCCACGGCATCAACGGTCTGAGCAACAACCGTGAGGAGTTGGGATTCGACGGGGTCTGGGGCCTGTTTCATCTGCTGAAGCGCGCCGAGCTTACCGCCGAAAGCGGCACCCAGTACGTGAGTGCCTGGGAGCTTGGCGGCAACGAGGACACGCCCCTCACCGTGCAGTTTCGCTTGCGCGCCGACCGCGAGAACAATGTCTTCGAGCGCGGCCTGTTCACGCGCCTGAAGTTGCCGGAGAACCTGTTTTAAGGACTCAAACCCTGGGACGCAGATGAACGCGGAAAAGGCCGGATCAAGGCGGATGGTGCATTAAAATCCGCGTTTATCCTGAAAATCCGCGTCCCTTGAATTTTCTCATTTTCCATGGTTGGTCATGTTTGGATTGTTTACCCGCGCCGCTAAAAACTCTTCCGTCTCGCCCAGCCGTGATCAGATCGGGTGCTTCGGCAAGATGCCCGTCCATGCCGATTTCATCCGCCATGGGGTTCGAGAGCGGGAAGTGGTGGAGCTTGACAGCTGGGTGCGCGAGGGTGTGGGGGGCTTGTCCCGCAAAATCCAAGCCGAGGGGCTCGCGAGCCTGGCGACCTATCCCCGTCATCATCTGGTGATGAACGGCGGCGAGCAGGATCGTACCCTGGTCGCGACCCTGTGCGCCGGGCGCGACCGAGGCGGGCGGGCTTACCCCTTTCTGGTGTTTCGCCTGGCCGACGAACCGCTGTTTCGCCACATGCAGGCCGCGGTGCCCCTGGCCTTCGACGGTTTTTTCCAGCAAAGCTCCGCCCTTCTCGCCGCTCCCTGGAATCAGGAACCCCTGGGTTTGCTTCTGGAACGTGTCGATGCCCTGGCTTCTCGTGACACCAGCCTTGATCGGCGCCAGGTGCTCGACCGGCAAATCCGCCTGCTCGGTGATTATTCCCAGGGGCGCTTCTGGGCCGGAACCTTTCCCGGCATAATTCCCCGGCGCCAGGAAATGTTCGAGGCCTTGTTCAGCGCCCTGCGCAGCGTCGCACGCCGGGGAACCCAGCGCACCTCCTGGGGGCTGCGGCTGCCCTTGCCCGCCGGAAAGCCTCTGCTGCCGACGGTGATGTTCTGGGTGCAACTGGTGGAGGCGCTCCTCGAGGAGCCTCACTGGCGGGCCCATTATTTCTGGCAGGGCGGTGATGCCGGCTTTCCGGCCTGCCTGACGCTTTTCTTTCGCCCCTTGGCGCCCTCGCAGTTTCTCTGTCTGTTGCCGAGTCGCTGCGACGAGGCGGGCCTTTTTGATCTGCGCCTGGCCATGCACCAGCGCTCGGATGTGCGCTGCCCGGAGGAATTGGCGCGCATGCTGCGCGATGACGAGGTGTCCATGCTCGATCTGCTTTATCGCGCCGGCCGCCGCGAGGTGCTGTCATGAGTATCGCGGCTTCGGCCCTGGAGGATCTGTCCCTGCGCGAGGCGGTGCGCGCCCCCTTGCCCGGCGGCGGAGAGGATCCGCGCCACGGCGATGAATTCCTCCTGGCCAAGCGGGAAATCGACAAGCTCAAGGACAACGACTACGCCCTGGTCCATCGGCTCTGTCGGACCATTCTCGTGAACCAGGCCAAGGATCTGCGCGCGGCGGGCTATTTGCTCATGGCGGCCCTGGGACGCGACGGCCTTGCGGGACTGCTGGACGCCGCCGAGGCCTATCTCTTGTTGCTGGAGAGCTGCTGGGATGAAATCCATCCGCGCAAGGACAGCGCCCGCCTTGGTGCCCTCGACCTGCTCAACGGCCCCCGTCTTGAGGCCCTTGCCCGCGCGGCGGCCAACGCGGCGGCCCCCGAGGAACTGGCGCGCCTGCGGCGTTGCGTCGACGCCATCAACAGCCGGTTGCGCGCGCGCCTGGGAGACGAGGCCCCCCAATGGCGGTCCCTGGATGCCTGGCTCAGGGTCAAGCCGTCTGGTCACCGGGCGGTTGCCTCGCCGCGGGAGGGTACCGCCGGCGCACTTGGCGAGAATGCGGCGCCGGAAGCGCAGGCCGCGCCGCAGGGGCTGCCACACATCGGCTCGGAGCGTCAGGCCCTGGAACTGACCCGCGCCCTAGCCTTGTATTTTCGCGAGCAGGGCCATTGGCCTCAGTCCCTGGCGATGACCCGCGCCCTGCGCTGGGGGGGGGTGGCCCTGCCGCCCCACGAGCAGGGCCGCACCCGGGTGCCGGCGCCGCGCGCCTCGGCCGTCGCGGCCCTCGATCAACAGCGACTGGCCCTGGATCCGCCCCGATTGTTGGACATGTGCGAGGCCCTGTTGCTGGAACCGGGCGGCCAATTCTGGCTGGATCTGCAGTACCTCGCCCGGCAGGCGGCCAAGGCCTGGGGGCGTGGCGACCTGGAGCAATGCATCGACGGGCAGACCGCCCTGCTGCTCCAACGGCTGCCCGAACTGGCGACCCTGAGCTTCGAGGACGGACGGCCCTTCGCCGATGCGACGACGCGCGCCTGGCTCGCGGAATTGCAGGGTGCCAAACCCTCCCCGCGTGAAACCGTGCCGAGGGACGATTGGGACGCGCGTTTGGCCGAGACCCTCAACGCCGCCCGCGACCTCGCCGCCCGGAAAAAACTCGGCGAGGCCTTGGGCCTGCTGGATCAATTTGCGGCCGACAACGAGGGGCGACGCCTGCGTCTGGCCCTGGCTCGCGCCGCCCTGTGCCGGCAAGGCGGGCGCGCCGATGTGGCTCTGCCCCTGGTGGATGCTCTTGAGGAACAGGCGGAATCCTGCCGTCTGGTTCTCTGGGATCAGCCCCTGGCCCTGGACATCTGGCGGCTGGCCGTGGAGGTTCTGCGCGACTGCGCGCGCAAGGTGTCGGCGGAAGAAAAAGCCGCCCTGGACAGCCGCGCCCGCCGGCTGCATGCCTGCATCTGCCGCGCCGACCCGGCCGCCGCGCTGCAATGGTTGTGATTTGATTCGTCGGGGCGCCCCGACAACGAGGGTTATCCGCCTTGATCCGGTTTGATCGGATTTGATCCGCGGCCCATTGGTTTTTTGGTTTTCTCGCACGTTCAGTATTCAACAAAGGAGAGCAGCATGGCCGACAGTTTTCAGAAGGAAATTCCCAAGGCGCGCGTCAACATCGCCCTCGACGTCGAAACGGGCGGCAACCGCAAGAAGGTGGAACTGCCCCTCAAGATGCTGGTGGTGGGCGATTTCAGCAACGGCAAGAGCAAGGGACGGGTGGCCGAGCGCGAGCGCACCAACCTCAACAAGGGCAACTTCGAGGCGGTGCTGCGCGACCTGTCCCCCGAGGCGCGCTTCGAGGTGCCCAACGAACTGGCGCGCGACGGCAGCGAAATCGCCGTCAACCTCAAATTCGACGCCATGAAGGCGTTTCACCCGGACCGGGTGGCCAATCAGATTCCCGAAATGCACAGCATGCTGGCCATGCGCAATCTGCTCAAGGATCTCAAGGCCAATCTGCTCGACAATGCCGGGTTTCGTAAGGAACTGGAGAAGATCGTCAAGGATCAGCCGGAGTTGGCTGAACTCAAGGGACAGTTGGAACAAATTCTCGGCCCGGTGCCCGTCGCGGGCGGCGAGTAAAAGGAGAGGGATCATGGCGATTCAGGAAAGTGTTCAGGCAAGACGGATGGTTGCCGAGGAGGCGCCGGTTCTCGGAGCTTACGAGCGGCTGTGTAATCTGGTGGACATCGCACCCCTCGATGAGGCGGTGGCGCTGGATACCTTCGCCGACGCCGGCAAGCTGGCGGATATTTCCCTCAACAAGCGTCTGACCGCCGCCATTCAGGTGTTTCTCGACCTTGCCGCGCGCGGCCGCACCCGTGTCGAGCGCATCGACAAGACGCTGCTCGATTCCTACATCGCACGGATCGACGAAGCCATCAGCCGCCAGCTCGACACGGTGCTCCATCACCCCGAGTTTCAGCGCGTCGAGGCCGCCTGGCGCGGCTTGCAGCATCTGGTCGAGCGCTGTGATTTCCGCGCCAACATCAAGCTCGAACTCCTCGATTGTCGCAAGGATGATCTGCGCGACGATTTCGACGAGGCGCCCGAGACGGTGCAGACCGGCCTGTATCGCCACGTCTACGTCAGTGAGTACGACACCCCCGGCGGCCAGCCCATTTCGGCGATCGTCGCCAATTACGAGTTTGAGAACACACCCCAGGATCTGGCCCTGCTCACCGATGTGTCGCGCGTGGCGGCGAGCGCCCATTGCCCGTTCATCAGCTCGGTGGGCGCGCGCTTCTTCGGCAAGGAAAGCATCGACGAATTGCCGAAAATCCACGATCTGGCCACCTACATGGAGCGCGCCGAGTATATCCGTTGGCAGTCCTTCCGCGAGTCCGAGGATGCGCGCTACGTGGGCCTGGTGCTGCCGCGCTTTCTGCTGCGCCTGCCCTATGGCGCCGAGAGCAATCCGGTGCGGACCTTCAACTATGAGGAGGAGGTGCGCGCCGAGCATCACGGCAACTATCTGTGGGGCAACGCCGCCTTCGCCTTTGCCGCCAACGTCGCGCGCTCCTTTGCCGACAACGGCTGGGCGGTGAACATCCGCGGCCCCGAATCCGGCGGCAAGGTGGAGAACCTGGCCATCCACAATTACGATGCCGGCAAGGGCCTACAGAGCAAGATTCCCACGGAAATCCTGATCCCGGAGACCCGCGAACTCGAATTCGCGAAGCTTGGCTTCATTCCCCTGAGCTATTACAAGAACAGCGATTACGCCTGCTTCTTCTCGGCGGACTCGGTGCAGAAGCCCGCCGAGTACCACAGCGCCGACGCCACCGCCAACGCGCGCATCAACGCGCGGCTGCCCTATATCTTTCTGGTGTCGCGCATCGCCCACTATCTCAAGGTGCTGCAGCGCGAGAACATCGGCACCACCAAGAGCCGCCAGACCCTGGAAAACGAACTCAACGCCTGGCTACAGACCCTGGTGACCAAGATGAAGGATCCCGAACCCGATCTGCTCGCCACCCATCCCCTCAAGGACGGGCGCGTCGAGGTCGCGGAGATTCCCGAGAACCCCGGATTTTTCAGCGTGAGCCTGTACATCGTCCCCCATTTCCAGATCGAGGGGGTGGACGTGCGCCTGAATCTCGTCGCGCAGATGCCGCGAGGGGAGAAGTAGGATACGGCGCGGGTGCTTGCGACACCTCTTTCAAAGGCCGCATGAACCCATCCTTGGGGCTTGACCGGCGCCCTCCAGGCGCCGGACACCTTTGACCGAGGTGTCGCAAGCCCCCGCGGGGACCTGCGGAATAGTTGACCTGCGATGCTTTTCAATTCCCGGAGATGGTCTTCGGGACATCAACCCAAGGAGGAAGAACAGAACATGGCAATTCCGGCTTACATGTGGATCAAGGATGACCAGGGCATGCGGATCGAAGGACCGATTACCGTGCAGGGTCGTGAGCAAAGCGTCGAGGTGCTCGGTTTCGATCATGAACTGCGCATCCCCACCGACAACGACACGGGCGCCCTTACCGGCACCCGCAAGCACGAGCCGTTCAAGTTCCTCAAGGCCTTCGACAGCTCCTCGCCTTATATGTACAAGGCTTGCAGCAACGGCCAGACCCTGAACGAATTGCTGCTGCGCTGGTATCGCATCGACGATACCGGCACCGAAAAAGAGTACTTCCGTCACAAGCTCGAAGGGGTGAAGATCACCTCCATCAAGCCCACCATGCACAATGTCAAGGACCTGGACAAAGAGCGCTATCCCCACCTCGAAGAGGTTTCGGTGCGCTACTCCAAGATCACCTGGACCTACGTCGACGGCAACATCGAGTTCAGCGATTCCTGGACCGAGGGCCGTTAACTCTTGCTGTCATCGCCGGGGCGCCTGCGGGCGCCTCGGCACCTTTTTGCCGAAGAACAAGAATTGATTATGCCCCCGGCTCTCTTCGACATTCTCACCGCGTCCGCCGCCGGATCCCGCAACGACCTGGCGGGCAGCGTGCGGGACCACCTGCTGCGCCTGTTCAATGCCCGGCGCGGCTCGCTGGTGCATCTGCCCGATTACGGTCTGCCCGATATCGGCGCCATTTACGAGAATCTGCCCTACTCGGTGGCCGATCTGGCCCAGCAGGTGCGGCAGTTGATCGAAACCTTCGAGCCGCGTCTGAGCGCGGTGCGGGTGCGCCAGTTGGGCGCGGTGGGCGAGGATCGGCGCATTCATCTGGAGATCGCCGCGCGCCTGGCTTCCCTGGGCGAGGTGCGCTTCCAGACGGTCTTCGAGAGCGCCGGCATCGCCCAGGTCCAGGGGCGTGGCACGGGAGGGCGCCATGCGTGACTATTACGAGGCGGAGATGCGCCTGCTGCGTGAATCGGCGCGCGAGTTCGCCCGCCTTTATCCCGAGCAGGCGGCCATGCTCAATATTGATGAGCTGCGCGACCGCGATCCCTACGTGGAGCGCCTGCTGGAGGGCATGGCCTATCTGAGCGCGCATGTGCGCCGGCGCCTCGACGACGATGTCCCCGAGCTCTGCGAAGCCCTGCTCAATCAGCTCTGGCCCCATTTCCTGCGCCCCTTTCCGGCGGCCACCATCGTGCAATTTTCGCCGCGTCCGGGGCAGCTGCAGCAAGCCCAGCTCCTGGCGCGCGGCGCCCTGCTGATGAGTCCGCCCCTGGGGTCCGAGCGCGTCATCAGTCGATTTCGCACCACCAGCGACCTGCTCCTTCAGCCGCTGCACCTCAAAAGCGTGCAGACCGAGGAAACCGCCGCCGGCGCCACCTTGCTGCGGCTGCGCTTTCAGCTCGATGCCGGCCTGGACGCGGCGGCCCTGCACCTCAAGGCGGTGAAATTGCACATCCATGCCGATGCCGCGCTGGCCCTCAAGCTCTACCATCTGCTGGTCGCGGCGACGCGGCGCGCCGAAATCCGTTTTCCCGACCTGCCCGATCTCTCCGCGCAAGGCCTCGGCGGTCAGGAGACGATCCAGCCCTGTCACCTGGGTGGCGAAGACTTGCTGGTGCCGGGGGTGGGGCGCAGCTTTCTCGGCTATCATCTGCTCCAGGAATATTTCTGTTTCCGCGAAAAATATCTGTTCGTGGAATTGGGACGGCTTGACGGGGTGGACTGGCCGAGCGGCTGTCAGAGTTTTGAAATTCGCCTGACCCTCGATGGGCGCTTCGAGCCCGAGGAGCGCCTGACCCGCGAAAATCTGCGGCTGCATTGCGCCCCGGCGATCAATCTGTTCGAAACCTCCGCCGAGCCCATTCGCCTTACCCACCGGCGCAGCGAATACCCTCTGCTGGCCGAAGCGGCGCTGAGCGAGGGGGTGGAAATCTATAGTCTCGACGAAGTGGTCGGGATCGAGGGCGCGAGCGGCGCGCGCCGTTCCTACCAGCCCCTGCATGGTTTTCGTCACAAGGCGCGAGGGGGGCGTTTCTATCAGGTGGCGCGGCGCGAGCAGGGCGAGGCGAGTCCCGCCCATTATCTCGCGGTGGGCGGCATCGAGGATTTTGGCCAGGAAACCCTGTCCTGCGCACTGACCGCCTGCAACGGCGATCTGCCCCACCGCCATCTGCCGGAGCGGGGCCTGAGCTTGGCGACCAGCGAAATGCCCTCCTATCTGCGCTTTGCCAATCTGCTGCGTCCCACCGCGCGCCTGAAACCACCGGCGCGGCGTGATTTTCGCCTGACCCTGCTTGCGCACCTGAGCCTGGCCCTCGGATCCCTGGATTCACCCGAGGCCCTGCGGCAGCTGCTGCGGCTTTATGACTGGAGCGGCCGCGACCATAACCAGCGCCGCATCGCCGGCATCACCGAACTGCGCCTGAGCCCCGTCAACCGCATTCGCCGGGGCGGACTGCTGCGCGGCGTGGAAGTGCGCGTCGGGGTGCGCGAGGATCATTTCATCAACACCGGGGATGTCCATCTGTTCGGAGAACTGCTGCATGTGTTCTTCAGCCGCTTCGCCTCGCTCAATCTGTTTGTGGAAACGCTGCTGGTTCTGCAACCCTCGGCCCGGGAGCTGCGATGGCAACCGCTGTTCGGCGACAGCTCGCCGCTCTGATCCGCGACCTGACGGCGGATGCCGCGCGCTTCGAGTTCTTTCAGGCGGTGCGCCTGCTCGAGGCCGCCGCTCCGGGGGGCGCCGGATCCCTTGAACGGCCGCGGGCCGCGGTGCGCCTGCGCACGGCGCCGGAATTGTCCTTCCCCGCCGCCGATCTGCGGCGCGCCTATCCCGGCGAGGACGGCAGCCTGGTGCTGGAAGCCACGTTCCTGGGGCTGTACGGCGTCGATGCGCCCCTGCCGGCCTATTTCTGGGAAAGCGTGGCGCGCGGCGAAGAGGCGGGACAATGCTTGCGCGCCTTTCTCGATCTGTTCGGCGGGCGCCTCTATGAATTGCTCTATCTGGCTTGGAGGAAGGCCCGCGCCCACCTGGTCGACGATCAGGGCGGCAGCCCCCTGGAGTCCTACCTGCTCGCCTTGTCGGGCGCGCCGCGCGACGCCCGGCGGGATCTGGCATTGGCTTACGCCGAAGGCTTGGGGCGTCGGGTCAAGGGAGCAGCAAGTCTCGCCGGCATGCTGCGCGAGCAGTTGGGGGTGGCGGTGAGCATCGAGGAATTCGTGCCTTGCTGGGTGGAGGTGGGAGCGGTCTGCGCCCTCGGGCGGACCGGCATGACCCTGGGCGACGACCTGGTGCTCGGCGAGAGGGTGCTTGACGTGGGACGCAAGATCAACCTCAGCCTCGGCCCCCTGGACGAAGAGCGGGCGCTGGATCTGCTGCCCGGCGGGGAAGGGGCGCGGGATTTCAAGGATCTGGTCAACGCCTACCTGGAGCCGACCCTGGAATTTGACGTGATTATTTTGGTGGATGGAAGCGCTTCGGCCCGGCATCTGGGCTGCGATCCCCTGTATCTCGGCTGGACGAGCGGCCTGGGAGAGGCGGATGGGAAAACGCGGCGCATCCACCTGGCAGGCAGCGTCTATCAACAACCCTGAACCCACGAATCTACATCAATCCGGAGATGTTTCCCGTAAAAGGATTCATGTCCCTTCGTGCCATTCGTGGTTGCCTGAGGTTTGAAAGGAAGAATTACCGCATGGACAATCGACACCTGCGCTCCCTGCTGGAGCGACTCAACGCCCATTGCGTCACGGCCCTGGAGGGCGCGGCGGCCTTTGCCGCCACCCGCGGCCACGCCGAGGTCGGCGTGGAACACCTCGCCGTCAAGCTGTTGGAACAGGGCGGCGGCGATTTCGAACGCATCCTGCATCATTTCGGCGTGGATCTCGATGCCCTCTGGCAGGCGCTGCTCGCGGCCCTCGCTCGGCGCCCCGCCGGGCCGGCGGGGCGGCCGTTGTTCGGCGCGGGGTTGCAACAGCTGCTGGAGCGCGCCTGGCTCGCGGCCTCGCTGCACTATCACAGCGATCACATCCGTTCGGCGGCGCTCCTCGATGCCCTGGTGAGTTTGGCGCCGACGCTGCCCGCCGACACCTTCGGCCTGCTCGACGCCCTGTCCCTGGAAACGCTGCGCCGCGACTTCGCCCGCATCAGCGCCGGGTCCCCCGAGGACCAGCAGGCGGACGGCGTGCCCGAACCATCGGCGCTCGCCGGGACATCGACCCAGGCCGGTGCCGCCGCAGCCTCCTCGGCCCTGGCGCGTTTCACCCTGGATCTGACCGCCCGCGCGGCGGCCGGCGACATCGACCCGGTACTCGGCCGCGGTCGCGAAATCCGCCTGATGCTTGACATCCTCGCCCGCCGCCGCAAGAACAATCCCATTGTGGTGGGTGAGCCGGGGGTGGGCAAAACGGCGGTGGTGGAAGGCCTGGCCCTGCGCATCGCCGCCGGTCAGGTGCCCGAGAGCCTGCGCAAGGCGCGCCTGCTCGCCCTGGATCTGGGTCTGCTGCAGGCCGGGGCTGGGGTCAAGGGCGAGTTCGAGAAGCGCCTGAAAAACGTCATCGACGAGGTCAAGGCCTCACCCGAACCGATCATCCTTTTTGTCGACGAGGCCCACACCCTCATCGGCGCGGGCGGCGAGGCGGGTCTGGGCGATGCCGCCAATCTGTTCAAGCCCGCCCTGGCGCGGGGCGAGTTGCGCACCATCGCCGCCACCACCTGGAGCGAATATAAAAAGTATTTCGAGCGCGACGCGGCTCTGGCCCGGCGCTTTCAGCTGGTCAAGGTCGAGGAGCCCGGCGAGGAGGCGGCCATCGCCATGCTCAGCGGCCTGCGCGAACTCTATCAGAAGCATCACGGCATCCTCATCACCGACGACGCGGTGGCCGCCGCCGTGCGCCTTTCGGCGCGCTATATCAGCGGGCGCCAGTTGCCCGACAAGGCCATCGATCTCATCGACACCGCCGCGGCGCGCCTGTGCATGGCCGAGGCCGCGGTGCCCGCGGAAATCGACGCCGACCGCGAGCACCTCGCTTATCTGCACGGGCGGTTGCAGTCCCTGGCCGCCGAGGACGCCCAGGGACTGCCGCGCCAGGAACGGCTGCTGGCAACCTTGGAGGCGGAATTGGCCGCGACCCAGGCGCGCCTGCGCACCAACGAGCAACAATGGCTGGCCGAGGGCGCGTTGATTCGCCAGGTGCGCGCCCGGCGCGATGCCCTGGCGGTCGGTGGCCCTGGGACTGCCCCAGAGGGCGGGGATTCGCGCCGCGCGGCCGATGAGAGCCTGCGGCAACTCAGGGACGTTCAGGGCGACAGCCCCATGTTGCAGGCCGAAGTCAACGCAGAGGCCATCGCCGCCGTGGTCGCCGACTGGACCGGGGTGCCCCTGGGCCGCATGCTGCGCGACGAACTCGGCGCCCTGCTGCGCCTGGAGGAATCCCTGGCGCAAGGGGTGCTGGGGCAGGACGATGCCCTGATCGCCATTGCGCAATCCCTGCGCGGGTCCAAGGCCGGTCTACGCCGTCCCGAGGCGCCCCTTGGCGTGTTTCTGCTGGCCGGACCCAGCGGCGTTGGCAAGACCGAGACCGCGCGGGTGCTCGCCGAGCAGCTGTTTGGCGGCGAGCGGTTTCTCGTGACCATCAACCTGAGCGAATATCAGGAAGCGCACACCGTGAGCCAGCTCAAGGGTGCGCCGCCCGGCTACGTCGGCTACGGCGAGGGCGGCATTCTCACCGAAGCCGTGCGCCGACGGCCCTATGCGGTGATTCTCCTCGACGAAGTGGAAAAAGCCCATCCCGACGTGATGAATCTGTTCTACCAGGTCTTCGATCGCGGTTTCATGCGCGACGGCGAGGGGCGCGAGATCGATTTCAAGAACACGGTGATTCTCATGACCACCAACCTCGGCGCCGAGGAGATCTTCGCCCTGTGCGGCGCGGACGGCGCGGAAGCGGGGGAAGGCGTGGCGGTGTCGCAGCCGGGCCACGCGGCGCTGGTCGAGGCTCTTCGCCCGGCCTTGGCCCGTCACTTCGCGCCGGCTCTGGTGGCGCGCATGCAGGTGGTGCCCTATCGGCCCTTGACCGCCGAGGCCTTGCAGCGGATCGTCGCCCTCAAGCTCGACGACATCGCCCAGCGGCTGCATGCCGCCCATGGCATCGAACTGCGCTGCGCTCCCGAGGTGCTGGATTATCTCGGCGCGCGCTGCGGGCAGCCCGCCACCGGCGCGCGCTTCATCAATGCCCTGCTCGAACAGCGCCTGCTGCCCGGGATCGCCCGCGGCCTGCTGGGGTTTCTCGCGAGCGGCGATCCCCCCGATATTCTCGGCCTGGAACTGGACGACGAGGGGGAATTGACCTGCGTGTTCGCCGACCGGGTGGCAGAAGCGGAGGCTGCGGAAGAGCCGTTGGCGGTGGCGGATACCATTTGAGTTTGTCCGAAAGGGAGGACCTACCATGTCATTGATGTCGGCCGTGAGCGGCGCCCTGTCGCAAAATGCAAGCGCCAGCCAGTTTTTCTTCCGGGTTCAGGGCGTGCCCGACGGGACCCTGGCGGTCAAGGATTTCTCCGGTAGGGATCATGGGCTCTCCCAGGATTATTGCTTCGAGATCGGGCTGATTTCCGAGGTTTACCTGTCCCAGGATCTGCCCGTGGGGCGCAAGGGCGCCCTGGATCTTTCCTGGCAAGGGCGCGAGCTGTCCGTCCACGGGGTGGTGGCCGCCTTCTCCTACGTCGGCGCCGCGGTCGCCGGTCATGAGTACCTGGCCCTGCTCCATTCACCGCTCTATCCGCTCAAGCTCAGACGCGACAACCGGGTGTTCCTCCAGACCAGCGTGCCCCGGATCGTCGAGGACGTTCTGCGGGACGCCGGCTTCGCCGCGGCGGATTACGCGCTGGAACTCAAGGGCGATTACCCCCAGCGCGAGTTCGTGGTGCAGTTCGATGAGAGCGATTGGGATTTTCTCTCGCGTCTCTGCGCCCATGCGGGTATTTTCTTTCGCTTCGAGCCGCTTGAGGAAGGCGCGCGCCTGGTCTTTCACGACCAGGTCGACAATTTGCCCGCCGCGGCCTGCGGCGAACTGCTCTACGAGGCGCAGAGCGGCACCCGGCGCGCCCGCGAGACGGTCTTTGCCCTGCGCGCGCGCGCCCAACTGCTGAGCGAAGGCGTCGAACTCAAGGACTATAACGACCAGACGCCCGAGGCGCGCCTGCTGAGCTTCGCCGCCTCCTCGGGAGGCATGGGGCGTGACTACCGCTACGGCGAACACTTCCTCGATCTCGATCAGGGCCAGAAACTGGCGCGCCTGCGCCGCGAGCTTCTCGACTGGCAGCGCCGCACCCTGATTGCCGAAACGGATTGCCGAGCCCTGGCGCCGGGAAACATCCTTTCCATCATCGGACATCCCGATGCCTTGCACAACGGCGACTACCTGATCATCGAGGTCGAGCACCAGGGCGATCAGCGCTCCGGCTTCGCCTTCGGCGAATCTGCCAAGGGCATGACCTACCGCAACAAGCTGCTGCTAATCCGCGCCGGCGTCGCCTATCGCCCGCCGTTGCCCGAGCCGCGTCGCATGCACGGCCTGCTGACCGCGCGCATCGAAACCACCGGCGGCGACTACGCCCATCTCGACGAGCAGGGGCGCTACCGCCTGCGCGCCGATTTCGATCTCGGCGCGGCCGCGACCGGCGAGGCCAGCCATCCGGTGCGCATGGTGCAGCCCTATGCCGGTCGGGACTATGGCTTTCATTTCCCGCTGCACGCCGGCACCGAGGTGGTGATTTCCTGCGTCAATGGCGACCTCGACCGGCCGGTGATCCTCGGCGCCCTGCCCAACCCCGACACGCCCACCCCCGTGACCAGCGCCAACCGCACGCAGAACATTCTGCGCACCTGGGGCGGCAACGAACTG
>NZ_JAUVWH010000036.1 GCF_030604225.1 Geoalkalibacter sp. | reverse complement strand
CTGGGCGTGCAGGTGGTGGTGTTCGCCCTGGCGGCGGTGACCATCATCGGGCTGCCGCCGAGCGGCGGCTTCATGGCCAAGTGGATGCTCTTCAAGGCGGCCATCCTCACCGGCCAATGGTGGTACCTGCTGGTCATGGCGGCGGGCAGCCTGCTGGCCGCCGCCTACGTGGCGCGCGTGCTGACCTGGGCGTTTCTCGACGTGCGCCGCGAGACCTACCCGAACCTGCCCTGGGTGATGAAATGGCCGCCCCTGGCCCTGTCCCTGGTGGCGCTGCTGCTTGGGCTGGCGGCCTATGAGCCGGTGCTGCTGGCGCTGACCGCCGCGCCGGGCGCCGGCGCGCCGTTGCCGGGGGTGACGCCATGAGCTGGTCGGCGCTGCTGCCCCTGGCCATCGTCCTGAGCTCCATGCTGCCGGGCCTGGTGATTTTCGCCCTGCCCGAGGAGCGTCATCGCCTGCGCACCCTGCTCAATCTGGCCGGAGCGCTCCTCAAGCTCAGCCTGGTGGGCGTTCTGTTTCTCGGCGTTTACGCCGGGCAGGACTATCTGTTTCGCATGCCACTGCTGCCGGGCATGGATCTGGTGCTGCACGCCGACGCCCTGTCGCTGCTGTTCATCGTGCTCTCCGCCTTTCTTTGGTTCGTGACCACCGTCTATGCCGTGGGTTATCTGGAGGGCTCGCCCCATCGCAGCCGCTTCTTCGGCTTCTTCAGCCTGTGCGTAAGCGCTACCACCGGCCTGGCCCTGGCGGGCGATCTCATCAGCTTCGTGATTTTCTACGAGATGCTGACCATCTCCACCTATCCCCTGGTGGTGCATCGCGGCACGCCCGAGGCCTTGCGCGCCGGACGCATCTACCTCACCTACACCCTGGCCGGGGGCGCGCTGTTCGTGGTCGCCACCGCCTGGCTGCGCGCCCTGGCCGGGCCCCTGGATTTCGTCGCCACGGGGATTCTCTCCGGGCTGGACCCGGCCCTGGAGCCGAACCTCAAAATCATCTTCGTTTTGCTGATCCTGGCCCTGGGCGTCAAGGCGGCCCTGGTGCCCCTGCACGCCTGGTTGCCCAACGCCATGGTGGCGCCGGCGCCGGTCAGCGCCCTGCTGCACGCGGTGGCGGTGGTCAAGGCGGGGGCCTTCGGCATCATGCGCGTGGTCTACGACGTCTACGGCATCGAGTTCGCGGCGGCCCTGGGACTGCTCAAGCCCCTGGCGGTGGTGGCGGCTTTCACCATCCTCTACGGTTCGGTGCGGGCGCTTTTTCAGGATGATCTCAAACGCCGCCTGGCTTTTTCCACGGTCAGCCAGGTGTCCTACATCACCCTCGGCATTGCCGTGGCCGGACCCCTGGCAACCATCGGCGGCCTGGTGCACCTGGTGCATCAGGGGATGATGAAGATCACCCTGTTTTTCTGCGCCGGGAATCTCGCGGAAACCCTGGGCATCCACAAGGTCAGCGAGATGTCCGGGGTCGGACGGCGCATGCCCTGGACCCTGGCGGCCTTCACTCTGGGGGCGCTGGGCATGATCGGCGTGCCGCCCCTGGTGGGCTTCATCAGCAAGTGGTATCTCGCCCTTGGCGGCCTGGAAGCCCATCAACCCTGGGTGCTGGTGGTGCTGGTGGCCAGCACCCTGCTCAACGCCGCCTATTTCCTGCCCATTCTCTATGCCGCCTGGTTCGGCGCGCCGCCGCCCGCCTGGCCCCATGAGCACCTCGGCGACGCGCGTCGGGAAACCACCTGGGCGCTGCTGCTGCCGCCGCTGGTGACGGCGGCCCTGGTGGTGCTGCTCGGCCTGTTCGCCGGCGCGCCCTTCAGCCCCCTGCAATGGGTCAAGCTGATCGCCGACCTGGAGTACAGCTCATGACCGCCCCGGCCCTGCTGCACCTGATTCTCTTGCCCCTGACGCCCCTGCTACCCCTGGCGGTCTTCGCGGCGCTCTGGTGGCGGCGGACGCAAGGGATGGCCCTGCGCCTGGTTCCCTGGGCGCCGCTGCCGGGGCTGCTGCTGGCCCTGCTGCCGGACCAGGCCGCGAGCTTTGTCGTGCCTTGGTTGCTGTTGGGAGGGCACCTGGGCCTGGATGCCACGGGCCGGGTCTTTTTGTTGCTCATCGCCCTGCTGTGGCTGGCCGCCGGCATCCATGCCCAGGGTTATCTGGCGGACGATGAGCGGCGGCGGCGCTTTTTCGCGTTTTTCCTGCTGGCCATGAGCGGCAATCTCGGGCTGCCCCTGGCCCTGGATCTGCTCGATTTCTATTTTTTCTTCGCCCTGATGAGCTTTAGCGCCTATGGCTTGGTGGTGCACGAGGGCAGCCCCTTCGCCCTGCGCGCCGGGCGCGTCTACCTGTATCTGGTGATGCTTGGCGAGGTGCTATTGTTCGTTGCCCTGGTGCTCGTCGCCTGGGAGTCGGACTCCCTGCTTCTGGCCGATGCGGGCGCGGCGATGGCCCGCGCGCCGCAGCGCGACCTGATCCTGTTGCTGCTGTTGGCGGGTTTCGGCATCAAGGCGGGCCTGGTGCCCCTGCACGTCTGGCTGCCCCTGGCGCATCCGGCGGCGCCGGTGCCGGCCAGCGCGGTGCTGAGCGGCGCCATGATCAAGGCCGGGCTGCTTGGGCTGCTGCGCCTGCTGCCCCTGGGGCTGGTCGTCTGGCCCGCCTGGGCGCAGGTGCTCATCCTGGCGGGCCTGGCCATGGTCTTTTTCGGCGTCCTGGTCGGGCTGACGCAGACCCAGGCCAAGACGGTGCTGGCCTATTCGAGCATCAGCCAGATGGGTTTTCCCATGCTCGGTCTGGGGCTGGGACTGGCGCAACCCGGCGCCTGGCCGCTGCTCGGGGCGGCGGTGGCTCTCTACGCCCTGCACCATGGTCTGGCCAAGGGCGCCCTGTTTCTCGGCGTGGGCATGGCCGACGGCCTTCGCGAGCGCGGCATGCGCCGGGCCCTGACCCTGGCCGGGCTGCTGCTGCCGGCCCTGGCCCTGGCTGGGGCGCCCCTGACCAGTGGCGCCCTGGCCAAGAGCGCCCTCAAGCCCTTCGCGGCGGGCGCGCCGGGTTTCTGGCCGGACTGGCTGCCTGGGCTGCTGTCCCTGGCGGCGCTGGGCACGACCCTGCTCATGGCGCGCTTTCTTTACGTCCTCTGGCCGCGGGGCGGCGCGGCCCATCCGCCCCGGCCCTCCATGTGGGGGGGCTGGGCGCTGGCGCTGGGCGCGCTGATCCTGTGCGGCGGCGGCCTGCTGCCGGTGATGGGTCCGGTTAGCGCGCCCGGTGAACCCAAGCTTTGGGGGCTGCTCTGGCCGGTGGGCGCCGGAATCCTGCTCGCCGCCCTGGCTCTCTGGCGTTTTCCCTCGCGGGGACGGCCCGCGCCCCTGGTGCCGCCCGGCGATCTGCTCGTGCCCCTGGAGGCGGCGGCCACCCCGGCGGCGCGGCTCCTGGCGCGTCTCTGGTCGCGCGTGACGCCCTACAGTCCTCGGTTGCGGCCGCCGCCCGGCTTCTGGTGGCACAACCTGGCGCTGCTGCTGTCCCTGCACGAGGCCGAAGCCGCCCTGCGCCGTCTGCCCGTGGCCGGTCTGGCGTTCGTGGTGATTCTGCTTCTGCTGCTGATTTTGTAGGGCTGAATGCCCGGTTGTTGCGCTCCTTGCCCGCCTCCGACGCAGGTTTCGCCTCCCTCTGCCTTGAACCCTCCCCCCCAGTGTCTATACTTTTAGCCGTTGTGTGGATTTTCTCGACGTTTCGCGCGGCTGAGCTGCGCCGCTCGGGGCGTTTTGCTGTGCGAGGGAGACCATGGCGGGTCCAAGCCCCGGCGAGAAAAGTGACTGGCATGCCCTGGACGAGGCCGAGGCGCGGCGCCGCCTGGCGACGGCCGACGGCGGCCTGTCCGCCGAGGAGGCCCGGGCGCGTCTGGAGCGCTTCGGGCCCAACCGCCTGCCGCCGCCAAAAAAGCGCGGGCCGCTGCTGCGTTTTCTCGCCCAGTTTCACAACCTGCTGATCTACGTGCTGCTCGGCGCCGCGCTGGTGACCGCCCTGCTGGGTCATTGGCTGGATTTCGGGGTGATTCTCGGCGTGGTGGTGATCAACGCCCTGATCGGCTTTGTCCAGGAAGGCAAGGCCGAGAAAGCCCTGGATTCCATCCGCGGCCTGCTGTCCCTGCAAGCCTTGGTCGAGCGCGACGGCAAGCGCCGGGAAATCCCCGCCGAGGAGCTGGTGCCGGGGGATCTGGTGTTGCTCCAGGCCGGCGACAAAGTGCCCGCCGACCTGCGTCTGCTCAGGGTCAAGGAACTGCGCATCGACGAGGCGCTTCTCACCGGCGAGTCCGCGCCGGTGCGCAAGGGCGTCGCGGCGGTCGCGGCGGTGGCGCCCCTGGGCGATCGCTTCTGCCTGGCCTTTTCGGGCACGGTGGTAACCTACGGGCGCGGCACCGGCCTGGTCGTCGCCACGGGCCGGGAGACGGAAATCGGCCGCATCAGCGAGATGCTGGCGACCGTTGAAAAGCTCAGCACGCCGCTGCTGCGCAAGATGGACAGCTTCGCCCGGGTGCTGACGGTGGCGATCATCCTTATGGCGGGGGGAACCCTGGCCTTCGGCACCCTGGCCCGCGACTACGCCCTGGTCGACATGTTCCTCGCCGCCGTGGGCCTGGTGGTGGCCGCCATTCCCGAGGGGCTGCCCGCCATCATCACCATCACCCTGGCCATCGGCGTGCAGCGCATGGCCAGGCGCAACGCCATCATCCGCCGCCTGCCGGCGGTGGAAACCCTGGGCGCGGTGACCACCATCTGCTCGGACAAGACCGGCACCCTGACGCGCAACGAGATGATGGTGCAGACGCTGGTCTGCGCCCAGGGCGGCTACGAGCTCGACGGCAGCGGCTACGATCCCCACGGCAGCCTGCTGCGAGAGGGCCAGGCGGTGGAGGCCGAGGAGCATCCACCCCTGCTGGAAATGGCGCGGGTCGCCCTGCTGTGCAACGACGCCCTGCTGGAGGAGCGCGACGGTCACTGGCGGGTGCAGGGCGATCCCACCGAGGGGGCGCTGCTCACCCTGGGGCTCAAGCTCGGCCTGGAAATCAAGGCGCAGCAGGAGGCCTGGCCACGCACAGATGTCATCCCCTTTGAGTCGGAGCACCGTTTCATGGCCAGCCTGCACCATGACCATGCAGGCCGGGCGCGGATTTTTGTCAAGGGCGCGCCGGAGCGGGTGCTGGAGATGTGCGGTCGTCAGCGGCGCGGCGCGGACGAGGAAGCGCTGGATCGGGTCTTTTGGCAGAGGGCCGCCGAGGAGCTCGCCGATCAAGGCCAGCGGGTGCTGGCCCTGGCGCTGAAGGATTTCCATAACGGCCGTCGCGATCTGACCTTCGACGATGTGCGGGAGGGGCTGACCCTGCTCGGCCTGGTGGGCATCACCGATCCGCCGCGACCGGAAGCCATCGATGCGGTGGCCCAATGCCGCGCGGCGGGCATCCGCGTCAAGATGATCACCGGTGACCATGCCCGCACGGCCCTGGCCATCGGGGCGCGGATGGGCATCGGCGACGGCGACCGGGCGGTGACCGGCCCGCAACTGGAGGAGGCGTCCGACGAGCAGTTGCGCCGCTGGGTGCGCGAGGTGGATATCTTCGCCCGCTCCAGTCCCGAGCACAAGCTGCGCCTGGTGAAGGCCCTGCAGGCCGAGGGCGAGGTGGCGGCCATGACCGGCGATGGCGTCAACGACGCGCCGGCCCTCAAGCGCGCCGACGTGGGGGTGGCCATGGGCATCAAGGGCACCGAGGTGTCCAAGGAAGCCGCCGAAATGGTGCTCGCCGACGACAATTTCGCCTCCATCGCCCATGCGGTGGAGGAAGGGCGCACGGTCTACGACAACATCCGCAAGGCGATCATCTTCATCCTGCCGACCAACGTCGGCGAGGCCTTCGTGCTGCTGGCCGCCATCGCCCTGGGGCGCACCCTGCCCATCACGCCGGTGCAGATCCTGTGGGTCAACATGATCACCGCCGTGACCCTGGCGCTTTCCCTGGCCTTCGAGCCGCCCGAGCAGGACCTCATGCGGCGCCCGCCACGTCCTCCGGCCGAGCCCATTCTCTCCCTGTTTCTCGGCTGGCGCCTGGTCTACGTGTCGCTGATCCTGCTGGCGGGCATCTTCGGCCTGTTTATTTATGAGCGCGCCCAGGGCGCCGCGATCGAGCCGGCGCGCACCGTGGCGGTCAATACCCTGGTCATGTTCGAGGTGTTCTACCTGCTCAACTGCCGCTACCTGCACCGCACGGTGCTCTCGCGCGAGGGCCTGCTCGGCAACCCCTACGTGCTCATCGCCATTGCCGTGGTCATGGTCTTTCAGCTGCTGTTCACCTACGCGCCGCCCATGCAGCTGCTGTTCGCCACCACCGCCCTGGATGCCGCCGCCTGGCTGCGGGTGATCCTGGTCGCCGCGACGGTGTTCATTCTGGTCGAGCTGGAAAAAATCCTGTTCCGCCGCATCCATCGCGGCAATTAGCGTCCTCCGGCACCGTAGGCAACAAACAACGGACAACGGACAAAAAACAAAGGACGGTTACCCGCCATGCCCCAATCCCTGCGCGCCCTTTTGTGGATCGCCCTCTACCTGCTGCTCGTGACGGTGCCCCTCTTCGCCCTACTGCTCGGCCCGGTGCCGGCGGGTGGCGGCTTTTGGGTCGATCTGTCCCTGGCCCTGGGCTTTGCCGCCACCGCCATGATGGCCATCATGTTTCTGCTCACCGCGCGCTTTCAGCGGGCCACGGCGCCCTTCGGCATCGACCTCATCTATTATTTTCACCGACAGGCCTCCATCGGCGCCTTCGGCCTGGCGCTGCTCCATCCTCTGCTGCTGGTGATCCTCGATCCGCGTCTGCTCGGGGCCATGCGTCCCGCGGTCATGCCCTGGCATCTGTGGGCGGGATTGGTCTCCTTTTTCGCCCTGACGGCGCTCATGGTGAGCTCCCTGTGGCGCAAGCCGCTGCGCATTCACTACGATGCCTGGCGGGTGGGGCATGTGCTGCTCGCGGTGCTGGCCCTGGTGACGGCGGTGGCGCACATCGCCGGCGTCGCCCATTACAGCGCCACGCCCTGGAAAAAGTGGTTGTGGCTGCTCATTGCCCTGAGTTGCCTGCTCACGGTGGTCTATGCGCGCTTGCTCAAGCCGGCTCAGCTGTTGCGCCGCCCCTGGCGGGTGGTGGACGTCATCGAGGAGCGCGGCAGCAGCTGGACCCTGGTGCTGCGCCCCGAGCGGCACGCCGGTTTTCGTTTTCTGCCCGGCCAGTTCGCCTGGCTGTCCCTGGACCGTTCGCCCTTGGTCATGAAGGAGCACCCCTTCTCCATCTCCTCCAGTGCCAACCAGGTGCGGGAAATCCGTTTCACCATCAAGGAACTCGGTGATTTCACCCGCACCATCGGCCGGGTCAAGCGCGGCACCCGGGCTTATCTGGACGGCCCCTACGGCACCTTCAGCATTGACCTCAGCCAGGCCCCCGGCTATGTTTTTGTGGCGGGCGGGGTGGGCATCGCGCCGGTGATGAGCATGCTGCGCACCCTTGCCGATCGCGGCGACGGGCGCCCCCTGCTGCTATTCTACGCCTATCACACCTGGGAGCGGCTGACCTTTCGCGAGGAGCTGGAGGAGCTGCGCGAACGCCTCAATCTGGAGATCGTCCTGGTGCTCAGCGAGCCGCCGGCGGACTGGACGGGGGAGCGCGGCTATCTGACGGAGGAGATCTTCGCCCGTCATCTGCCGCCGGACAAGGCCGTCCGCGAGTGTTTCATCTGCGGACCCACGCCCATGATCGAGGTGGCGGAAAAGGCTTTGGCGCGCCAAGGCGTGCCGCCGACGCACATCCATTCGGAAATTTTTGATCTGGTCTGATTTGAACCCTGGGGGGTTTTCATGCGCCTGCTTTTCGCCAAAATGCTCGCCGCCGCCGGCACCCTGCTGATTCTGCTGCTCTCCGTGTTTTTTGCCCTTGTGCAGAATTCCTGAGAGGTCGATGAGCGACCGGGCGGCGACAATGGAACGTTGGGCGTGGGCGAGGCCCTGGTGGGTGGCCGCGTTGCTGGCGCTGCTCTGGCTGCTGGGACCGGGCGGGGCGCAGGCCCAGCCTTTTTCCTCGGTCAGCGTGCAGGTGCGCGGGGTGGAGGGTGCCGCCCTGGAGAATGTCGAGGCGGTGTTGGAGCTGCCGCCGGGTCTGGTGCGCGACGGCCGGGTCAACGAGCTCTGGCTGCGCCGCTTCGAGCGGGGCATTCCCGAGCGGGTGAGGGTCGCCCTCGAACCTTTTGGTTATTATGAGCCGCGCATCGAGATTGAACGGATTGCCCAGGATCGTCAGCGCCTGCAACTGCGGGTGGATATCCAGCCCGGCGAGCCGGTGCGCATCAGGGGACGGCGCCTGCGTATCGAGGGCGAGGCCCACCGCCGCCTGCACGAGCGCCTGGCCCAGTATCCCCTGGCTCCGGGCGACATCCTGCGCCACGACTTCCACGAGAGGGGCAAGGCCGAACTCAAAAGCCTCGCCGTCGATCTTGGCTATCTGGACGCGGATTTTTCCGTCGCGGTGATTCGCGTCAAACGCGCCGAGCACAGCGCCGATGTGGAACTGGTGCTTGATCCCGGGCCGCGCTACGCCTTCGGCGAGGTGCGCCTGGAGGGCGCGAGCCGCTATCCCGAGCGCTTCCTGCGCCGCCATCTGGCTTTTCGTCAGGGGGAGGTGTTTTCCTTTGAACGGCTCGGCCTGACCCAGCAGAATTTCTTCGATTCCGACCGTTTTTCCGGGGTGACGGTGACGCCCCTGCTGGAAGAGGCCGAGGAACATCAGGTTCCCATCCACATCCGCCTCGAACCCTCGGCGCCGCGCCGGCTGCGGCCGGGCGTCGGCTACGGCACCGACATGGGGGCGCGCTTCTCCCTCAACTACCAGGACGTCAACGTCGCCGACATGGGCCATGAACTCGGCCTCAGCGCCCTGCTGGCCGAGCGCCAGCAGCAGGCGCGGGTGCATTACATCCTGCCCGGCTATCGCAACGTCGAGACCCTGACCGCTTTGCGCGGCGGCTATCAGCAAGAGGATCTGCGCACCTACGAGACCCGTTATTATTTCGCCGAGGTCGAGTACATCCTGGGCCTGGGCAAAAACCGCATCGCCGCCGCCTATCTGCGCCTGCAGCAGGAGGAGTCCACCATCGGCGGCGCCGATCTCTCGACGCGCCTGGTGATGCCCGGCGCGCGCTTTTCCCAGATGCGCTTCAACGATCCGGTGCGCCCCACCCGCGGTTACCACTTTCAGGCCGAGTTGCGCGGCACCGATCCGGTGCTGGGTTCGGAGATCAGCTTGCTGCAATTGCTGGGCAACGTGAATTTTCTCATTCCCCTGCCGCTGAATACTTTCATCCACCTGCGCGGCCAGGGCGCCACCACCCGCCAGAGCGATGCCCTGGAAGAGATTCCCGCCTCCTTGCGTTTTTTCACCGGCGGCGACCGGTCGGTGCGCGGCTATGCCTACCAGACCCTGGGACCCAAGGATGCCGAGGGGCGGGTGATCGGCGGCAAGCATCTGCTGGTGGGCAGCGTCGAGCTGGAGAAGCGCTTCACCGGCAACTGGGCGGTGGCGGCTTTTTATGATACGGGCAATGCCTTCGACAGCTTTTCGGATTTCAGTCTGGCACGCGCCGCGGGCGGCGGGGTGCGCTACTACACGCCCGTCGGTCCCATCAAGGTCGATGTGGCGCGTCAGTTGGGAGAGCCCGACCCCGCCTTTCGCCTGCATATCGGAATCGGTCTGGGATGGTGAAGCGTCTGTTGCTCATAAGTGCCCTGCTGGTCACGGCGCTGCTGCTGGCAGTGTTGCTGGGGGGCGGCCACTGGCTGCTGCGCACGCCCGAGGGGCTGCGCTGGCTGCTGGCGTCCGTGTCGCGCTGGACGCCGGTGACGGTCAGCGCCGAGCAGATCGAGGGCGCTCTCTGGGGCGAGCTGCGCCTCAAAGAGCTGCAGGTGTCCTGGCCGGGGGGCGAGGCCCTGAGCGATGCCCTGCTGCTGCGTTGGCAGCCCGCCGCATTGGTGCGGCGGCGGCTCTCCGTCGACGAACTCGATCTGGGGCGGGTGGAGGTGCGCTGGCAGGCGCCGGAACCCGCGCCGCTTGTCGTGGAGGAGCGGGAGGTCTTTGAGTTGGCCTGGCCGCAGCTCGATGACGGGCTGCCGGGCATCACGGCGGTGATCGGTGCACTGCGGGCCGAGCGCCTGGCCCTTGGCTCCCGGGACGCCGAACCCCTGGTGCTCTCCGAGATTCACGTCGGTCTGGGTTGGCAAGACGGTGTGCTGGAGGCGCGCGACCTCGGCGTGACCGGCGACTTCGGGCGGCTGAGCGGCGATCTGGGTCTGGGGCTGGTGGTGCCGCGCTTCCAGGGTGCTTTGCAGTGGCGGGGTTCCACGCCCGTGGCGGGTGTCGACGGCTGCCGCCTCGACCTGGATCTGGTGCCGGACGGCGCCCTGGTCGCGCGGGGGCCCCTGGCCATCGCCCTGACCGAGGCGGATGCGCCGCGTTTTGCCGCGCAGGGGCGCCTGGAGCTGGCCGCGACCGCGTTGAGTCTTGCCGATCTGACCCTGCGCCGGGCCAACGCCCCGGACGAAGTGCGCGGCCATGCCAGTCTCGACTGGCGGGATGGTCCGCGTTACCAGGCGCAGCTGGAACTGCGTCAGGTGGATCTGGGTCCGGAAATCGGCTGGGTGACCGCCCTCTCCGGCACCCTGGAGGCCCAGGGGGATTTTGTCGACTACGCGGGGCGCCTCGATCTGGCCAATGCCCTGAGCGGCTGGGAAAAAGCGCGCTTGCAGGCCGAAGTGAAGGGCGATACCCGTGGGCTGGGACTCAAGGACATCCAGGCGCAGTGGCTGGGAGGAACCCTGGCCGGGCAGGTGGACATGGACTGGCAGACGGGTTTTGCCCTGGATGCCAAGCTGGCCGGGAGGCGTCTCGACCCCTCCGTGATTGACGGCGCCCCGGCGGGGCGCCTCAATCTGGACGTGCAAGGCGGGTTGCGGGTGTCGCCGGAGGCCGGCCTGAGCGCCGGCGCCAGCGGCCGCTTTCTGGACAGTCTTCTGTTCGAGCGGCCCTTCGCGGGCGAATTTGCCGCCGACTGGGAGCAGGACGACCTGATTGTTCACGCCCTGCAACTCACGGGCGAGGGGCTGCATCTCGAAGCGGCGGGGCGCCTCGCGCAAAAGCTCGATGTCGCCCTGACCGTCGAGAGCCTGGCCGTGCTGGTGCCCGAGCTGGAGGGTAGCGCCCGCGCCGAGGGCTGGCTGGCCCTGCGCGACGGCCGACCCGGCGGCGAACTCCAGGCCGAGGGCGCGGGTCTGCGCGTCGCGGATCTGCGCCTGGAACGCTGGCAGGTGCGCGCCGACCTTCCCAATCCCCAGGCGCCGGGCCGGATCAGCGCCCGGCTCGACGACCTGCGCCAGGGCGAACTGCGTCTGCGCCAGGTGGATGCCGAGGTGGCGGGACTTATCGACGAACACCAGCTGCAGCTGGCCCTGGCGTGGAGCGCCGGAAGCGTGCGCACCCAGGCGCGCGGCGGCTGGCGCGAGGGCGCCTGGCGCGGGGTGGTCGAGAGCCTCAGCGGCGAGGATCGCGATTTGGGCGGCTGGCGCACGCTCCAACCGGCGACCTTGACGGCCGGGCCCGCGGAGCTAAAGATCGCCGATCTGCTCATCGCCGCGGACGGCGGCGGCGACTTGCGCCTTGATGCGGCCCTGATTCCCGAGCCCCTGAGCGGTTTTGCCGAAGTCTCCTGGCGGCGCTTCAATCTCGAGCATTTCAACTACTGGCTGAGCGGCATGCAGTTGGGCGGCGAGACCGCCGGGGACGTGGAGCTGCGCCTGCATTCCAGCGAACGCCTCGATCTGTTCGGGGATCTGTCCGTGTCGGGCATGCTCGCCACCGAGGGGGGCATCCTCGATCTGGAGCAGGGGGGGGTAAGCTTTGCCTGGGACGGTTCCGGGCTGGAGCTGTCCGGTAACGCACGTCTCGCGGATTTCGGCGCCCTGCGCTGGCAGCTCGCCTCGCCCCAGCCCGGTGCGCCGCTGCTTCCGGAAACGGGCCGCCTGGAGGCCGCCTGGGACGGCATGGAACTCGCGGTCCTCGCCGAGTATCTGCCCGTGCCGGTGGAATTACGGGGGCGGCTTGAGGGTGAACTGTCCGGCACCTGGGGACCGGATTTGACCCTGGATCTGGCCGGCGGCCTGCGCGTGAACGAGGGGCACCTGCGCTGGCACGGCGAGGATGGCGAAATCGGCGCCGAGTTGCGTTCCGCGGCCCTGGACTGGAGCTGGCGGGGTGATGCCTTCGCCGGGCAGGTGGATCTGCGGCTGGCCGACTACGGCGAGGCGCGCGGCGATTTTCGCTTGCCCCTGCCCGCGCGCTTGCCCACCGCCTTCGACGACGAGGCGCCCCTGAGCGCCCATCTCACCGCGCAGGTGCGCGAACGGGGCCTGCTCGCCACCTTCCTGCCGGGCCTGGCCGATGAAACCGCCGGCGACCTCCAGGCCAATCTGAGCATCGGCGGCAGTGCGCGGGCCCCCGAGTTCGGCGGGGATTTCGCCCTGACCGGCGCCGGGGCCCTGCTGCCCGCGACGGGCACCAGCCTGCGCGATCTGGAGCTGCGCGGCGAACTCGCCGCCCAGCAGCTGCGCATCACCTCTTTTGGCGTGACCTCCGGGCCCGGCCGGCTCGAAGGGCGCGGCCAGGTGGATTTCCGCAACTGGCAATTCGCTTCCTTTCAGTTTCAGCTCGACGGCAGCAATTTTCAGGTGGCGGACCTGCCCGAGGTGGAAATCCGCGTCAGTCCGGCCCTGCGCCTCGACGGCGCGCCGGGCCGCCTGAACGTCGGCGGCGAGGTCCGGGTGCCGCTCTTCGTGGTCACCGGCTGGCAGGCGCGCACCCCCGTGCAGCGCAGCCCCGACGTGATCATCGTCGACGGCGAGGGGCCCGAGCCCGAGCGCGAGCTGCCCTTCGCCCTGGCGCTCAACCTGCGGCTGCTCCTCGGCGAGAGCGTCGTCATCAAGCTGCACGGCCTCGATGCGCGCCTCGGCGGCGATCTCACCCTGCTCACCAACGAGCGCAACGCGGTCATCGGCCGCGGCGAGATCCGCGTCGAGCAGGGCCATTACTCCTCCTACGGCATCCGCCTACCCATCACCCGCGGGCGGCTGTTCTTCCCCGGTGGGCCGGTGGAGCGGCCGACCCTGGACATTCTGGCCATGCGCACCATCGGCGAGGTCAAGGCCGGGGTGCAGGTCAGCGGCACGCCCCAGGTTCCGGTGGTCAAGCTCTATTCCGAACCGGGCATGCCGGATACGGATATTCTGGCCTACATCGTCCTCGGGCGCCCCTTGGGCGCCGGGCAGGGGCAGGTCGACGCCCTGATGCTCGCGGCCGGGGCGCTGCTCTCCCAGGGCGAATCGGCGGCCATGCAGGACAAGCTGCAGCGACGCCTGGGCATCGACGTCTTCGAGGTGCAGGCGGGCGACGGCGACGTGGCCGGCTCCATGGTCACCATCGGCAAGTATCTGACCCCCGATCTCTACATCAGTTTCGGCCAGTCCCTGTTCGGCGAGGGCAACGTGGCGCGCATGCGCTATAGCCTGACGGAGAGCTGGCAGGTGGAATCGCAGCTCGGCGAGGTGAGCGGCGCCGACCTCTTTTATCGCCTGGAATTTCGCTGATTGGCCCGCATGCGTCGCAGCAGGGCGCGCAGGCGACGTTTGCGCGCGCGGTCAAGGGGCAGTTCGCCGTAGAGGTGTTCGCCGTAGAGATGCGCGAAGTCCCGCGCCGCCGGGTCGTCGAGGCGCGCCGCCAGATCGAAGAGACCCAGATCGGAGGGAAGGCGACGCAGTTTGAGGCGCCGCCGCGCCAGGCGCAGAAAGGCGCGCAGCAGGGGGCCGGCGCCGGCTCGCCGGGTGCGCCGATGCCAGAGCAGGCCGGCACCGCCCAGCAGAAGCAGAATCGTCATCCATGCTTCGCGTCCCGGGGCTTCAAAGCTGAAATCCCGCAGGGCCCGGCGGGTTTCGCGCAGGGCGCGGCTCTGGCGCTCCAGGTCGAAATTGAGCAAACTCACCGCCCAGAAATGCTCCAGGGCATCGCCCGCCAGCCGCAGGTTGTGACGCCAGCCGCCCTGGCCCGGCCGCAGGACCGCGGCGTGATTGATCGCGTAGACGGACGGATCGACGCGCTCCCAGCCCCGCTCATCCCGCCACACCTCGACCCAGGCATGGGCCTGGCGTTCGCCCACCAGGTAATAGCCCACCAGGGGATTGTAGTCACCGCCGTAATAGCCCCCCACCAGGCGGGCCGGAATGCCGCCCAAGCGCGCCAGCACGGCAAAGCCCGAGGCGAAGAATTCGCAGTGCCCGGCCCGCTCGTCCAGCAGAAAGCGGCTCAGGGACTGTTCACCGGTGGGCAGGCCGCTGGTGGCGTAACGAAAGCCGCCCTCGGCGAAAAAGGCGCGCAGCCGTGCCAGGCGCTCCTCGGCGTCGCCGGCCTCGGCATAGATCCGCGCCGCCAGACGCGGCAGTTCCTCGGGCAACTGGGGCGGCAGGCGCAGGTAGAAGGCGCGATCCGGTCCCGCGCCGGAGAGCAGCCGCGCGCCCGGCAGGGAGGTCGCTTCGTAGCTGACCCGCTGGTTGGGCCGCCGGCGGCCGCTGAAGACCCGATCGGCGCTGACCTGATTGATCACGCCCTCAATTAGCAGCGGGGCATCCAGGGCGAAGATGACCTGCGCGGCGCCGGGCTCGGGAAAGACGCGCTGGGTCAGGCGCCGCTCCCTGTCGGCGACGGGACGTTCCGCCGGGGCTTGCGGCGGCGCCTGGCGATACCAAGCCTGGCCGTCGAACTGGTTGAGCACCGTGCCTCGCCAGTAGAGATCCTCCGGAGCCAATTCCCGCGATTCGACGCGCAGGGCCACGGCATTGCCGCCGTGGATGGCTGCCGCGGCGCCCGGTTGCACCCGCTCGGTGTAGCCGACCAGGGCCTGGTTCTGCTGGTTGAGGGCATCCCACAGGGGCACCTGGGTGCGCGGCAGAATCAGAAACAGCAGGGCGGCGAGCGGCAGGGCGAGGGCGGGCATGAGCAGGCCGGTGCCGAGCAGGCCGCGCAGTTGCGTGCGGCTCAGGCGCAGCTCCGGCGCGGCGCGCAGGACGGTGAGCAACACCAGGGACAGGGCGATGGCGAAAAACAGCAGGGCGAGGTACAGGGCAAAACGCGGCGCGAGATCAAAGAGGGTCGAGGCCGCCAGGGCGAGCAGCGCCAGGGCGTAGGTTTGCAGCAGATGGCGCGGGGCGCGGTTCGCGAGCAGGCGCAGGCCGAGGAGCAGCACGAGAATGGCGGCCGCCGGTTGCAGCTGGGTGCGGCCGAGTTGCGGCACGTAGACCAGGAACACCGCCAGCGCCGCGAGATTGATGGCCCAGGGCGGCGGCAGCAGACGCGGCCGTTTGCCGGCGGCCAGGGCCAGGCCCAGCAGCGCCGGGAACAGCAGAAGCGGCGGCCCATCCAGGTGGGGCGCCAGGGCGAGATAGCCGCACAGGGCGATGGCGGCGCTCAGTCTTTGAACCAGGACGTCAAGGCGCATCGTACAGGGCCAGTTCATGGAGCAGGCGCAGGCGATGCCGCCGGCCGCGCCCCGGAGGCAGGCTGCGCTCGCCGAGACGCAGGCCCAGGGGCCGGCCGCTGCGCCAGAAATGGTGGACCAGGTAGGTCGCCTGGGTGAGGCGCTCCTCCAGGTCGGCGCCGGGGCAATCCTCCAGGCGAATCCACAGGGGGCGGGCGCGGTTGGCGGCCAGGTGCTTGACCTTCATGCGGTCCTGACGGGCGCTTTGTTTCCAGTGGATCAGCTTGAGGGGCTCGCCGCCGCGATAATCGCTCAGCGCCAGCAGGTCGCCTTCCTGCCCGCGGCGGCGGCTGCGATCCTCCCCCGCCTCGCGTCCGCCGTCGGCCGTGGCGGGCACAGGGCAGGGCAACGGGCGGGGCAGCACGATGACCTCCCGCGCCAGGGGCAGCCAGGCGCGCCGCTCGAAAAAGCCCACGGGAAAGGGGGAACTCAGGGTCAGGCCGGCGAGGCGCTGCCGGCCGCGCCGGGCGAAACTCAGGGTCAGGGGCTGCTCGTCCGTGGCGCCGGGGGCGATGAAGGTGAACTCGGCGCGTTCCGGGCCGTCGGCCAGGGACAAAAGCACCAGAGGCAGGCGCCGCCGCCGGTTGGTCAGGCGCAGGCCGGCCGTGGTCGGCATCCCGGCATGGATTTCCTCGGGCAGGCTCAGGCGCACTTCGAGGCGGCGCAGGTTGGCGTGACCGAGAAATCCCGAGACGATCAACAGGGCGAGCAATCCCGCCACCATCAGGTAGATCAGGTTGTTGCCGGTGTTGACCGCGGCCAGGCCCAGCACCAGGGTCAGGGCGATGTAGAGGCCGCCGGCGCGGGTGAGTTTCAGTCCCGTGGTACGGGCAGGTCCTTGAGCAGCAGACGTAGCACATCCTCCTTTCGCCGGCCGTCGTGTTCGGGGCGCAGGATCAGGCGGTGGGCGAGGGCCGCCACGGCCACCTGCCGGACGTCCTCGGGGGCGACGAAGCCGCGTCCCGCGAGGTAGGCGGCGGCGCGGGCGGTCTCGGCCAGGGTTATGGCGCCGCGGGTGGAGACGCCGGTCAGGATCGCCGGGTGGGCGCGGCTGGCTTCGGCCAGGGCATGGATGTAATCGGTGACTTTTTCGCCCAGGTGCACCTCGCGCAAGGCGGCGCGAGCGGCGAGGATCTGGGCCTGGCTGAGCAGGGGCGGGATTTGTCCGATCTGCTCGCGCACGCTGCCGCCGCGAATGATGGCCTTTTCCACCGCCGGCGGCGGATAGCCGATGCCGGTGCACAGGCTGAAGCGGTCGAGCTGGGATTCGGGCAGGGAAAAGGTGCCGATCTGTTCCACCGGATTCTGCGTGGCGATGACCAGAAAGGGCTCGGGCAGCGGGTGGGTCACGCCCTCGACGGTCACCCGGCGTTCCTCCATGGCTTCGAGGAGCGCGCTCTGGGTCTTGGGCATGGCGCGGTTGATCTCGTCGACCAGCACCAGGTTGTGGAAGATGGGGCCGGGCAGAAACTCGAAGCGGTGGTCCTCGCGCCGGTAGATGGACAGTCCGGTGATGTCGCTGGGCAGCAGATCGCTGGTGCACTGGACGCGGCCGAAGGACAGGCCGAGCACGCGCGCCAGGGCCAGGGCCAGGGTGGTCTTGCCCAGGCCGGGGATGTCTTCGAGCAGGATGTGGCCGCCCGACAGCAGGGCGATGATCGCCAGGCGCACCGCGCGCACCTTGCCTTGCAGGTGGCGGTTGGCAAGGGTGTCGATGACGTCGAGGAGGTGTTCGCGCGGAGCCGGTGCCATGGTTTTGACCTTTGCCTTGGGGTTTTCTCCGCTCAAGCAAAATCGGGGCCAGGGGATTGGTCGCCCCACCGGCGGAAAGATTGACTCGTTTTTGTCAATTGTGCTTTAATTTTCTCGTTTTTCTTCCGGGATTTCAAATTTATGGAAAGTATATTTCTGGCCCTGGGCTCCAACCTCGGCGAGCGCGAAGAGACGCTGCGCCAGGCCCGGACCCTGCTGCAACGCGCCGAGGGGGTCAATATCCTGGCCTGGTCGGCGCTCTACGACACCGAACCGGTGGGCGGGCCCGAAGGCCAGGGGCCCTATCTCAACGCGGTGCTCGTCGGCACCACCGAGCTCTCCCCCACGGACCTGTTGCGCCTCTGCCACGCCATCGAGCGCGATTGCGGCCGCGCGCCCGGTGAACACTGGGGGCCGCGCGCCCTGGATATCGACATCCTCTGCTACGGCGATCAGGTGCTCGAAACCGCCGAGCTGGTCCTGCCTCACCCGCGCCTCCACGAACGGCGCTTCGTGCTGGTGCCCCTGTGCGATCTGGCGCCCGATCTGGTGCATCCCGTGCTTAAAAAGAGCATGCGGCGCTTGCTGGCCGATCTCGACGCGTCCCCGCGGGTGGCTGCCTACCTGGAAAACTGGTGAGCCATGACCCGCCTGCTGATTCTGGCCTTGCTGGTGTTTCTCGGCTACACCCTGTGGAACGCCTTGCGTCGCGCCCTGGGCGGCCCGCCGGAGCGCAAGGCGCCACGTCCCGCGGCGCGCGGCCCGCGCGGCGAGGACATGGTGCAGGATCCCCAGTGCGGCACCTACGTGCCGCGCGGCGACGCCCTGGAAGTTCGCGACGACGGCGCGCGCCATTATTTCTGTTCACCGGAATGTCGCGACGCCTGGCGCGCGCAACGGGGATGATCGGGAGCCCGCCGGGACAATGAAGATACTTTTCTTTCTCCCTTTTCTGCTCGTGATTCTGCTCGGCGCGGCGCCGCGCCTGCCGGCTTACGATCCGCATTCGAGCTGCGTGATCTGTCACGGCGATCGCGAGCGCATGCGCGCCCTGGGCGCCGAATCCATGTATCTCGATCCGCGCCAGGTCGACGAGCAGGTCGGCATGGCCGGGGTGCCCAGCTGTAGTGACTGCCATCTCGGCAATCCCCGTGACTTCGACAAGGACCGCGCCCATGCCGGCATGCTCGAAGCCGTGCTGCCCCTCGCGGGACGCGGCGATCGCCGGCTGCTCGGCCCCGACGCGCGGGTCGCCGATTTTCGCTGGCATGACCGCAATCTGCTCAAGGAAGTCTTTCGCCCCGGTCTGACCACCAACACCTGCATCCGCTGCCATCCCCCCGGCGGCCTTTGAACCCAGCCCCGCAGCCCAAGGAGTGAGCCCGTGAAATTTTTCATCGATACCGCAGACGTGAACGAAATCCGCAAGGCCGTCGAGCTTGGCCTGGTGGACGGCGTCACCACCAATCCCTCGCTCATCGCCAAGAGCGGCCGCGATTTTCGCGACGTCATCAATGAAATCACCGCCATCGTCGACGGGCCGATTTCCGCCGAGGTCATCGCCACCGATGCCCCGGGCATGGTGCGCGAGGGCCAGGAGCTGGCGAAAATCAACCCGCGCAACATCGTCATCAAGGTGCCCATGACCGAGGACGGTCTCAAGGCCACGCGCATCTTCGCCTCCGAGGGCATCAAGACCAACGTCACCCTGGTGTTCAGCCCGGTGCAGGCGCTGCTCGCCGCCAAGGCCGGCGCCACCTATGTTTCGCCCTTCGTCGGGCGTCTCGACGACGTCGGCCACGACGGCATGGAAGGTATCGACGATATCCGCGGCATCTTCGACAATTACGGCTACACCACCGAGATCATCGTCGCCTCGGTGCGCTCGCCCCTGCACGTGCTGCGCGCCGCGCTCATCGGCGCCGACATTTGCACCATCCCCTACGGCGTCATCGTCCAGCTGAGCAAGCATCCTCTCACCGACGTCGGCCTGACCAAGTTTCTCGCCGACTGGGGCAAGTCCGGCATCTGATGGGCTTGGCCCGCCCAATTGCGGCCGCTTGCGCAAGCCCGGACCTTCCCGTGTGGAACGTCCGGGCTTTTTTTATCCGGGGACGTTGCGCCTCCCATAAAAATTTTCGGGAGACTAAAAATGGTCAGGCCTCTTGACAGTCTGATTGAAAAACCGGTAATTGTGTATACGGCCTTGGCCAGCTATCGCGGCATCCTTAAAGAGGTCACCGAGGATGCGGTGATGCTGCGCGGGGCCACCGGCTGGCACGAGATCCCCATGGACCGGATCAAGGATGTCCGCCCGCAGTCGTGAACGTGCGATTTTTCGCCACCCGCGGCGGGGACTGACCGGCGGAAACCCTCGCGCGAAGGTGCCGCGCGCGTCGCAAGGCGGCATGGTGCCTGGCTTTTTCCCGTATACTGAGTTGGCACTCATATTGCTCGGTGTAGACACGACCCGGCGCAGGCGGCTGATGCGCGGGTTTGATCAGCGGATGGTTCGGTTGTCGCGGATTGGTGGCGGCGGCTTTTCTTCAACCCAGGCGAGGATGAGCGAATGAACATTCATGAGTACCAGGCCAAGGAGATTCTGCGCAGGTACGGGGTGCCCGTGCCCGACGGGCATGTGGTTTACAACAGCAATTCCGCCCGTGACTGGGCCAAGCGCCTCGGCGAGGGTCCCTGGGTGGTCAAGGCGCAGATCCACGCCGGCGGGCGCGGCAAGGGCGGCGGCGTCAAGCTGGCGCGTACTCCCGATGAAGTGAAGAAACTGGCCGTGGACATGATCGGCATGACCCTCGTCACCCATCAGACCGGCCCCGAGGGCAAGCACGTCAAGCGCGTGCTGGTGGAGAAGGGCTGCAACATCGACAAGGAATACTACCTGTCCTTTCTCGTCGACCGCGGCACCTCGCGGGTGACGCTCATGGCCTCGGCGGCGGGCGGCATGGACATCGAGAAGGTCGCCGAGGAAACCCCGGAGCAGATTTTCTTCGAATCCATCGACCCGCTCATCGGCATGGCGCCTTTCCAGGCGCGCAAGGTGGCCTTCAAGCTGGGGCTGGGCATGGCCCAGGTCAAGCAGGCGGTGCCCCTGCTGATGAACCTCTATCGGGTGTTCGTCGAGGAGGATTGTTCCCTGCTGGAGATCAATCCCCTGGTGCTGACCAAGGAAGGCAACCTGCTGTGCATCGACGCCAAGCTCAATTTTGACGACAACGCCTTGTTCCGCCACCGCGTCATCCGCGACATGCGCGATTACGACGAGGAGGATCACAACGAGATCGAGGCCTCTCAGTACGACCTGTCCTACATCGCCCTGGACGGCAACATCGGCTGCCTGGTCAACGGCGCGGGCCTGGCCATGGCGACCATGGACATCATCAAGCACTACGGCGGCGAGCCGGCCAACTTTCTCGACGTGGGCGGCGGCGCGACCATCGAGCGCGTCACCGAGGCCTTCAAGATCATCCTCTCCGACGCCAAGGTCAAGGGCATCCTGGTCAACATCTTCGGCGGCATCATGAAGTGCGACGTCATCGCCACCGGGGTCATCGAGGCGGCCAAGCAGGTGGGGGTCAAGGTGCCGCTGGTGGTGCGCCTGGAAGGCACCAACGTGGCCAAGGGCAAGCAGCTGCTGGCCGAATCGGGCCTGAATATCCTGAGCGCCGACGGCATGGCCGATGCCGCTGAAAAGATCGTCAAAGCCGTGCGGGCCGCGGCCTGAGGAGGAGATCCGTCCGATGAGCATTCTCGTCAATAAAAACACCAAGGTCATCACCCAAGGCATCACCGGCGCCACCGGCCTGTTCCACGCCCAGCAGTGCCGCGACTACGGCACCCAGATGGTGGGCGGCACCACGCCGGGCAAGGGCGGCACCCAGATCGACGGCTTTCCCGTGTTCGACACGGTGGAGGAAGCCGTCGCCAAGACCGGCGCCAACGCCTCGGTCATCTACGTGCCGCCCATCGGCGCCGCCGACGCCATCATGGAAGCGGTGGATGCCGGCATCGAGCTGGTCATCTGCATCACCGAGGGAGTGCCGGTCCTCGACATGGTCAAGGTCAAGCAGTACCTCAAGGGCAGCCGCACGCGCCTGGTCGGCCCCAACTGCCCCGGCGTCATCACCCCCGAGGAATGCAAGATCGGCATCATGCCCGGCTACATCCATAAAAAGGGCAAGGTCGGCATCGTCTCGCGCTCCGGCACCCTCACCTACGAGGCGGTCTGGCAGCTTTCCAGCCGCAACCTCGGCCAGTCGACCTGCGTCGGCATCGGCGGCGACCCGGTCAACGGCACCAGCCATCTCGACGTGCTGCGCATGTTCGAGGAGGATCCCGAGACCGAGGCGGTGATCATGATCGGCGAGATCGGCGGCGACGCCGAGGAGCAGGCCGCGACCTTCGTCAAGGAGCACATGAAAAAGCCCGTGGCCGCCTTCATCGCCGGCGCCACCGCGCCCTCGGGCAAGCGCATGGGCCATGCCGGCGCCATCATCTCCGGCGGCAAGGGCGGCGCCGCCGAGAAAAAGGAGTACCTGCGCGCCTGCGGCATCTCCGTGGCCGACAGCCCGGCGGAAATGGCCGAAGCCCTGCTCAAGATCTGGACGCCCTGATTTCCTTGCTTGCTGGTCGCGACAAAAAAAGCGCCGTGGGGAGTCGATCCCTTCCGGCGCTTTTTGACTTTGGCGCGGTGCTGGATAAAATTGGGCACCTACTTACAGCACAGGGGGAATGTCGCCCACCATGCCCGTGGAAACCTCGACCATTTTTCTGGCTTTCGGTTTGACGCTCTTCGCCGGGCTGGCGACGGGCGTCGGCAGTGCCCTGGCGTTTTTCACCCGCACCACCAATACCCGCTTTCTGTCGGTCGCCCTGGGGTTTTCCGCCGGGGTGATGATCTATGTGTCCTTCGTCGAGATCTTTTTCAAGGCACAGGAGGAGTTGCTGCTGGGGCTGGGAACGCCGCTTGGGGCCTGGGCGACGGTGCTGGCGTTTTTCGGCGGGATTGCCTTCATCGGCATCATCGACCGCGTGGTGCCCAATTACGAAAACCCCCACGAATTGCATACGGTGGAAGAGATCGGGCAGAAGCTGGAAAATCTGCCGCAGGACGAATCCCACGATTTCGGCAGGTTGGGGCGCATGGGCGTGTTTACCGCCATGGCCATTGCCATCCACAATTTTCCTGAGGGGCTGGCCACCTTCATGGCGACCCTCAACGATCCCAACCTCGGCATCGCCATCGCCATCGCCGTGGCCATCCACAACATTCCCGAAGGCATCGCCATTTCCGTCCCTCTGTATTACGCCACGGGCAGTCGGCGCAAGGCCTTCAAGTATTCCTTTCTCTCCGGCCTGGCCGAACCCTTGGGGGCGCTGGTGGGATTTTTCCTGCTGGTGCCGTTTTTCTCGCCGGTGATGTTCGGCGTCATCTTCGCCGGGGTGGCAGGCATCATGGTTTATATTTCCCTGGATCAGCTGCTGCCCGCGGCCCAGGAATTCGGCGAGCACCACCATTCCATCGCCGGGCTCATCTCGGGCATGGCGGTCATGGCCCTGAGCTTGCTGCTGCTTTTGTAGCAACGGCCTTGGTTTTTTT
>NZ_JAUVWH010000003.1 GCF_030604225.1 Geoalkalibacter sp. | reverse complement strand
CGCCTGCCCGATGAGGCGCGGGTGGTGCGCGGGCGGCAGTGGGGCGCGCCGCGCCGCGAGCTGTGGGGCGTGGTCGCGGAGAGAACCCTGCGGCTGCCCCTGTTGCCCCATCTCGAATGCCGGGTGGCGGAACTCTGGCCCCTGCTGTTCTTCGACCGGGAGCGCCGGCAGGTGGACGACCAACTGACCGCCGGCTTGGGTTTCAGCCGTGTCAATCGCTTCTTCCTGGTGGCGGATCGCCGGCGCGGCAAGTGCCGCTTCGGCCCGCCCCATGGAACCCTGGCCCTGGATCGCGCCTGGCGCTCCTTCGGCCTGGGCAGCTACTTGCTGGCACGGTTGATCTCCTGGGGCGGCGCCCATTATCCCGGCAGCGCCGTCACCACCGAACACTTTGATCTGCAACCCCTCGACATTGATCGTCCGATGCTCAACAGCTTTTGCCGCCGCGCGGGGTTTGACCTGATTTTTCACGCGCCCGACGGCGTGACCTGCTGCGCCAAGCGCATGGAACTGCTCAGTGCGCATTATGACCGGCAGCGGGTCGAGGCGTTCGGGTGTGAAGGCAGCCCCGGTGACTGGTTTAATCCAGTTTTCCAGGGAGAAAAAATCGCGACCCTGATCCGCGAGACCTGGCTGCGAGATTCCTGAGCCCTGGGCGCCCGCCATGGGAAACGGCCGGGCGAGGGTTTACTTTTTTGGTTTTTCAGGTCTAATTTCTGGGTACCGCGGCTTTTCTTCGCAGCTTTTTGAGGACGGCATGAACAGGGCGCGCAAACAAGATCCCCTTGGGCTTCTCGGCCTGGACAACCGTTTCGCCCGCAGTTTGGTGGAAACGGCGCAAATCATCATCCTGGTGCTCGATGCCGAGGGGCGCGTGGTCTATTTCAACCCCTATACCGAACGGCTCCTCGGCTGGAGCCTGGCGGAGGCCGCCGGACGCAGCTGGGTGGAGACTTTCGTGCCCGTCGCGGAACGCGAGCGCATCGGTCGGCTGCTGCGGGACGTGGTGGCGGGAGAGCCGCAGCGCGGCAACGTCAACGGCGTTCTGACCCGTGACGGACGCAGCCTGCCCGTGGAATGGCACGACGACAAGTTCTTTGATGAAACCGGGCGGCTGGTAGGCCTGCTCAGTATCGGCTGCGACGTCAGCGAGCGCCTGGCCTGTGAGCGGGTCCTCAACGAGCATCAAGCGCGCCTGGAAGCGCAGGTCGCGGCGCGTACCGCCGAACTGCGCGCCGCCAATCGCGACTTGCGCCGCGAGGTCGCCGAACGGCGCCGCGCCGAGAAGGAGTTGGCGCAGACGTCCCTGCAACTCGAAGCGATTCTTGACGCCATCCCCGATGTTATCGGCGTGGTTACCCCGGAGCTGCGCGTGGTACGGTTCAACCGCGCGGGCTACGAATTTTTCGGCAAGGAGCCCCGGGAACTGATCGGTCGGCATTGCTACGGTCTCAACGAACGCGAGGAGCCCTGCGAGTTTTGCCCCGTCGGCGAAGTCCTGCGCACCCGGCGACCGGGGCGCAAGGAGGTTTACGACCCGGTGCGCAAGGCCTGGTTCGATGTGCGCGTCTATCCGGTGTTCGATCGGCGCAAGCGCATTCGCTACCTCATCGAGCATCTGCGCGACGTAAGTCGCCAACGCCAGATCGACCGCCTCAAATCCGAATTCATCTCCACGGCCGCCCACGAACTGCGCACCCCCCTGGCGGCGGTGACCGGCTTTTCCGAATTGCTGCTGGCGCGCGGCGATCTCTCGCCCGCCGAGCAGCGCGAGTTCCTCAGCTACATCCACGACAAATCCTGGGCACTGACGCGCATCGTGGAAAATCTGCTCGAAATCAGCCGCGCCGAATCGGGGAAAAAACCCGCTCTCAACCCGTTTCCCTGCCGGGTGGGGGATCTGGTGCGCCAGGCCGAGCCCCTGCTCAAACAGGCCGCGCCGCTGCATGCGTACCACATCGAGTTGGAGGAGGAGGATCTGGAACTGATCGTCGATCGGCAGCGCATCGCGCAGGTGCTCGACAATCTGCTCTCCAACGCCTGCAAGTATTCGCCGGGGGGCGGGATGATCCGGGTGGCGGGCCGCAAGCGGGACCGTGATTATCTGCTGAGCGTCAGCGACGAGGGCATCGGCATGACCGCCGAGGAGGTGGAGCGGGTCTTCGACAAATTCTACCGCGCCGACGGCTCGAACACCGCCGTGGCTGGAATCGGCCTGGGCATGAGCATGGCCCGCACCCTGGTGGAAGCCCACGGCGGCCGGATCTGGGTGAAGAGTTCCCCGGGCCAGGGCACCACCGTCTATTTTACCCTTCCCCTGGAGTATCCCGGTCTGGCCTCCGCCCCCTGACCGCCCCCTCCATTAGTTGCCTTCGAGGAACCGCTCCAGATGCTGGCTGAGGGTGCGCAGATGCGCCTGCTCCTCCTCGGCGAGCAGGGCAAAGATCTCCCGGCTTTTTTCCTCCGTCAGGTGACGACGCAGCAGCAGGTAATGATCGAAGGCGCAGGCTTCCATGCCCATGGCGAATTCGATGATCACCCGCGCCGGTTTGCCGCTCATCCAGCTCAAGAGCTCATCCAGGGGCAGGCCGCCTTCGACAAAGCCCGCCGCGCCGGCGGATTCCAGCAGCGCGCCGGGAAAGGCGGGGTCGGGCAATTCGCCGGTGAGATCACGATAGACCGCGGCCAGGGTGGCCTTGTGGTGCTCTTCGGTGGCCGCCATCTGGCGCATGAAATTGATCTCGCCCAAGTCCTCGAACTGCTCGGCGGCTGCGGCGTAGAAGGCCCGGCTGCCTTCCTCGAGCATCCAGGCCAGGGCCAGGTGCTCCAGGGGCGAGCGCCGCGGCGAAAACCAGGCCGCCTGCGAGGCCGGATCGCCCGTTGCGGTGCCGCCTTCCCAGGCGCGGATCCCGCCGGCCATGTTGTAGACCTTGCGGAAGCCGGCGTTGTTCAAAATGCCCACGGCGGCGCGCGACCGGGGACCGGCCGCGCAGTAGGTGATGGTGGTGCGCTCCGGATCAAGTTCGTCGAGGCGCTCCCGCAACTGGTCGACGGGCATCAGCAGGGCGCCGGGCAGGTGCCCCTGTTGATATTCCTTGGGTTGGCGCACGTCGAGCAGATGGAACTGTTCGGGATCGTGTTCCAGCAGAAAACGGCGTACCTCCTCGGCGCTGAGCTGAGGTACGGGACGGAAAAAATCAAGCAATCCCATGGTATCTACTCCCGTCGGCGGCCTTAGGCGACAGCCCTGGTCTCCCGTGCTTCCCCGCTGACCTGAAAACGCTGCATGAAGCGGCGGTCGATCCAGTGCTTGAGATGGAGGACGCCGCTGCCGCTGCCGGTGAACATGCCGCGACACGCGATGCCCGTGTCGTCGCCGAGATTGAGAATCAACAAGAATTTCTTCTGTGGCCGAAAACTGTGCAGGGAGCGCTCCTCCAGGGCCGCGAGCAGGTTGCGGCGCAGTACCGGGTTCTGCCGCACCGCATGCACGCCCACGCGCGGCAGCTGCTCTCCGATCAGGCTGATGCAGTCGCCGCCGCCGAAAATCCTTGGATCGGCGATGCTCTGCAGGCAGTCGCCAACCAGCAGGCCATCGTCCTCGGGGCCTGCCAGGCCGGCCTGGCGAAACAGGGGCGGGGGCTTCACGCCGCTGGCGAGAAAACACAGGTCGCAGCTCAGGTGAGAGCCGCTTGCCAGTTGCACCGCCCCGGTGCTCAAGGCACTGGCCCGCTCGTCCTCAAGGACACTGATACCCCGATGCGTCAGGGAGCGGCGGGCCAGTTCCCGCGCCCGGATCGGCAATTGGGCGAGCAAGCCGCCACCCGCGATGAGAAAAATCTCCGCCCGGGCGCCGCAGCTTTGCGCCAGCCGCCAGAGATTGCCGGCGATTTCCACGCCGGCCGCGCCGCCGCCGACCACCACCAGGCGCAAGGGACGGTCACGGCGCGCGCGAATTGCCTCGCGGGCATGATAGAGATTTTCAATGGGCTTGGCCGGCACCAGCCAGGGGCCTTCCTCGGACCCCGAAGGCCCGTCGATGGCGCTGCCGACGTTGAAGGAGGCGACATCATAGCTGATCTGCTCCCCCGACTGGAGTCTCAGGGTGCGTCGCGCGGCCTCGATGGCCGTGACCCGGTCCTGAACAAACCTTGCGCCGCGCGCCTCGGCCATGCGGCGGATGTGAAAACGCGTGTCGCGCGGCTCGTAGGTGCCGGCCAGCAGTCCCGGTCCCATGCCCGAATAGTAATGATAGGGCGAGGGGCTGATCAGGGTGACGCGGTGACCGCGTTTGACGAAATCCGCCAGCTTGAGCAGGGTGGTCAGGTGCGCGTGCCCGCCGCCGATCAGCGCCAGATGTTTGCCCATGATTCCTCCTTAACTTCTAAAAGGATAGACAGCCGCCCCGCCATGTCAAACACATTGGGACCAGCCTGCGGCTTCGCTGGACGGGGGCGGCTGCGAATGGGGATTGACTCAGGCGGGGGATTTGCTACCCTGCCTGGAATTCCGCAAGAAGGCGAGGGCGCCCTGCCATGAAACATCTGATCATGACCGTCGACGCGGTGACCCAGGTCGCTCTGCACCTGTTCGCCCTCACCATCATCTGGATCATTATCGCCGGACAGCGGGCGCGGGCGAAAAACCCCGAGGAGCCCGAGGCGCATGGGTTTTGGGGGCGGACCAACAATCTGCTGCTCTGGCCCCACCGTGAATACGCCCTGCGCAAGCGCAATCACCTGCTGATCTGGATCAACCTGATCTGCGCGGGGCTCATCCTGCTGGGTTTCGTGCTGCTGCCGCTGCTGGCCCTGATAAGCCGCTGAAACGCAAAAACCCCGTTCCGGGGAACGGGGTTTTCGGCGGACTGAGCTCCAGGATGGCGACGGCGCGTTGGAAATTCTCGCCCTTCAGTAGAAGGACTGGCCTCTGAACGGCGCTTCAGGCTTCCCGCTGCATGGCGGTCCTGCTCACCACGACGTTACGCGAGGTTTAGGGACTCTTGATGTCGGCGAGGGTTTCGTCGGCGTCGGTCGCGCATCCCAGAGAATCAAAGATCAATCGCCTTTTCTAAGAGTATGCTAACAAAAGACGGGGCCGCTGGCAAGCACTTTTTTGGGCCGGGGCCGCCGCCATTTCCGGAGGTCAGAGAGCAGTATGAGCAACGAAGCCAACAAAGTCATCTATTCCATGATGAGGGTCGGTAAATTCTACAACAAAAAGCCGGTCCTCAAGGACATTTCCCTCTCGTATTTTTATGGCGCCAAGATCGGCGTGCTCGGCCTCAACGGCTCGGGCAAGAGTTCGCTCTTGCGCATCATGGCCGGCGTCGACAAGGAATTCGTCGGCCAGGCGGTGCTCTCGCCCGGCTACAGCGTCGGCTTCCTTGAGCAGGAGCCGCGCCTGGACGAAAACAAAACGGTGCGCGAGGTGGTCGAGGAGGGGGTGCAGGAAACCGTCGATCTGGTCAAGGAATTCGAGGAGATCAATCTCAAGTTCGCCGAGCCCCTGTCCGATGATGAGATGAACAAGCTCATCGAGCGCCAGGGCGAGGTGCAGGAAAAGCTCGATGCCCTGGATGCCTGGGATCTCGACAGCCGCCTGGAGATGGCCATGGACGCCCTGCGCTGCCCGCCCGGCGATACCTCGGTCAAGGTGCTCTCCGGCGGCGAAAAACGCCGCGTGGCCCTGTGCCGTCTGCTGCTGCAGAAACCCGACATCCTGCTGCTGGATGAACCGACCAACCACCTCGACGCCGAAACTGTGGCCTGGCTCGAACACCATCTGCAACGCTACGAGGGCACGGTCATCGCCGTGACTCATGATCGCTATTTCCTCGACAATGTGGCGGGCTGGATTCTGGAACTCGATCGCGGCGAGGGCATCCCCTGGAAGGGCAACTATTCCTCTTGGCTGGAACAGAAGCAGGAGCGCCTGCGCCGCGAGGAAAAAGCCGAGAGCGAGCGGCAGAAGACCCTGGAGCGCGAACTCGAATGGGTGCGCATGGCGCCCAAGGCGCGCCACGCCAAGAGCAAGGCGCGCATCGCTGCTTACGAGAAACTCTTGAGCCAGGAGGCGGAAAAGCGCGGCCGCGACCTCGAACTCTACATTCCGCCGGGACCGCGTCTGGGCGATGTGGTCATCGAGGCCAAGGGGGTGAGCAAGGGTTACGGCGAGCGGCTGCTCTTCGACAATCTCTCCTTCAGTCTGCCGCCCGGCGGCATCGTCGGCGTCATCGGCCCCAACGGCGCCGGCAAGACCACCCTCTTTCGTCTTATCACCGGCCAGGAACAGCCCGACGCGGGCACCTTCCGCACCGGCGAGACGGTGAAGCTGGCCTACGTCGACCAGAGCCGTGAACTCGATCCCAACAAATCCATCTGGGAAGAGGTCACCGGCGGCCAGGAAACCCTGACCCTCGGCAAGCAGCAGGTCAACAGCCGCGGCTATGTGGCGCGCTTCAACTTCTCCGGCGCCGATCAGCAAAAAAAGATCGGCATGCTCTCGGGCGGCGAGCGCAACCGCGTGCACCTGGCCAAGATGCTGAAAGAGGGCGCCAACGTCATCCTGCTCGACGAGCCGACCAACGACCTCGACGTCAACACCCTGCGCGCTCTCGAAGAGGGCCTGGAGAATTTCGCCGGCTGCGCGGTGGTCATCAGCCACGACCGCTGGTTTCTCGACCGCATCGCCACCCACATCCTCGCCTTCGAGGGTGACAGCCAGGTGGTGTACTTCGACGGCAACTACTCGGAATACGAAGCCGACTACAAACGGCGCGTAGGCGCCGCCGCCGATCAGCCGCACCGCATCAAGTACCGCAGGATGGCGCGGTAAATAATCGGCCCAAGCCTTACGCAAACGACAAAGGCCGGACCCCTCGCGGGATCCGGCCTTTGTCGTTCGCAGGGTTTCGTCCTTGTTTACATCATCCGCTTGAGCGCCTCGATGCGCTCGTCAAGGGGCGGATGGGTCATGAACAGGCGCATGAAGCTCGAACTCTTGCCGCCGGAGATGCCGAAGGCGGCCATCTGGTCGGGCAGGTGCGGTTGGTTGACGCTGCGCTTGAGTTTTTCCAGGGCGGCGATCATCTTCTCGCGGCCGGCCAGGCGAGCGCCGCCGGCATCGGCGCGGAATTCGCGCTGGCGGCTGAACCACATGACGATGATGCTGGCGAGAATGCCGAAGATGATCTGGGTGACGATGGAGGTGATGTAGAAGGCCGGGCCGTGGCCTTCCTCGGTTTTAAATACGGCGCGGTCGACGAAGTGGCCGACGACGCGCGAGGCGACGATGACGAAGGTGTTGACCACCCCCTGGATGAGAGCCAGGGTGATCATGTCGCCGTTGGCAACGTGGCTTACCTCGTGGGCAAGCACGGCTTCGGCCTCCTCGCGGTTCATGGAGTTGAGCAGACCGGTGCTCACCGCCACCAGGGCGTTGTTGCGTCGCGCGCCGGTGGCGAAGGCGTTGACGTCGGGGGCGTTGTAGATGGCCACTTCCGGCATGCCGATGCCGGCGATTTCGGCTTGCTTGCGCACGGTCTGCACCAGCCAGGCTTCCACCTCGTTGCGCGGCGTGGTGATGACCTGGGCACCGGTCAAGCGTTTGGCCGTCCACTTGGAGATGGCCAGTGAGATGAGCGAGCCGCCGAAACCGAACACCGCGGCGAACACGGTGAGGTTGTACAGGTCGAGGCCGACGCCCTGTTCATCGAGAATGCGGCCGACGCCGAGCAGGCTCAGCACAATGCTGAGGACGAAGACGATCGCCAGGTTGGTGATGATAAACAGAACAACTCTTTTCAACATTGTTTTTTCTTCCTCCACGAATGAACGTTGCATTGCGGGCCGGAAGGACCTCAGCCCCCTTTCTCCGGCGCCGGAAAAGGCGAAACCGCCTGTGAATCATCCCGGGGAAACTGCACGGCGGCACCTATTTATTATGGGGCCTCGCTTCCGGGTGTCAAGAAAAACCGGGATTGTCGCACGCGGTTGTTATCGGGAAGACCACTGATGAAAAAGGCCCTTGGCGACCCTGGCCGTTGAGCGCATGAACCGGTTCAAACGGTATTTTTGTTTGACGTAAACAATGAGCGAATTTAAATTTTTTCTGTCCGGAACAGAATAGCCCGCTTGATGTAACCCCATGATAAATAGGCTTTCTCGGTCTCCGTCGCGGGATCATGATTCAAGGCAAAACCTTGTTTATCAAACCCTGTTACCTGAAAAGTCGTTGAAAAACAGCTATTTATGCTGAATCATGGGGTGGGTTTTCTCATGGTGTCCGCACGCTGAAAGGAGCGAAGAAATGTTCGAGAGTTTTTCCTTGGCCCTGACCTTGTATGCCGGCCTGCTGGTAACCGCCTGGATTAGCCGTTTTTGCGAGGGCCGGCGGATTCTGGGCTGATACTACAGTTTCGGATGGAGTGACCATGTTCGAAGTTCTGGAAAACGAAACTCTGGCGCCCGCCCTGCATCGCATGGTGCTGCGCGCGCCGCGCATTGCCGCGGCGCGCCGCCCGGGCCAGTTCGTCATCGTGCGCCGCGCCGAGGGCGCCGAGCGTATCCCGCTAACGATCGGTGATGCCGATGAGGCGGCGGGTACCCTGACCCTGTTCGTGCAGGCGATCGGCGCGGGCACGCGCGACATCGTCGCCGTCCCGCCGGGCGGCTGCCTGCGCGATGTCGCCGGTCCCCTGGGACAACCGACCCACATCGAAAACTGGGGGCGGGTGACCTGCGTTGGCGGCGGGGTGGGCACGGCGGTGCTCTATCCTCTGGCCAAGGCCTTGGCCGCGGCGGGCAACCGGGTGACGACGATTATCGGCGGGCGCAGCGCGCCCCTGGTCATTCTGGAAAAGGAACTGGCGGATTTTTCCGCCGAGGTGCGCGTCACCACCGAGGACGGCAGCCGAGGGCGGCAGGGGTTTGTCACTCATGAACTCACCGAGCTGATGGCCGATTCCGCCACCTGTCCGCGGGCGGTTTTCGCCATCGGCCCGGTGCCTATGATGCGCGCCGTGGCTGAGCTGACGCGGCCCACGGCGATTCCCACCCTGGTCAGCCTAAATCCGATCATGATCGACGGCACCGGCATGTGCGGCGGCTGCCGGGTGATGATTGGAAGCGAAGCTCGTTTCGCCTGCGTTGATGGTCCCGAGTTCGACGGCCATCAGGTGGATTTCCAGAGCCTCGCCGACCGTCTGACCATGTATCGCGACCACGAGGCCCAATGCCGGGTCGGTCTTCAGCCGTGAACGAGGGTTGTCCCATGTTGAACAATCTTTCAGCCAAGGAGCGCCTGGGCATCGAGCGGGTAAAAATGCCCGAGCAGGATGCAATCGCGCGCAGCCGCAATTTTGCCGAGGTCAATCTCGGCTTGACCCTGGAGCAGGCGATGCGCGAAGCGCAGCGCTGTCTCGCCTGCAAGAGCCGCCCCTGCGTCGCCGGCTGCCCGGTGGAGGTGGCGATCCCCGAGTTCGTCACGGCGCTGGCGGCGGGCGAACTGACCGTGGCGGCACGCATCCTCATGGGCGATAATGCCCTGCCGGCGGTGTGTGGCCGGGTCTGTCCGCAGGAGGTGCAATGCGAGGCCAAATGCGTGCGCGGTGCGCGCGGCCTGCCGGTCGCCATCGGTTATCTGGAACGGTTTGTCGCCGACTGGGCCATGGCCAATGCCGAGGATCTGGCCGTTGAGTCGCGGCCGGTGCCCACGGGCAAGCAGATCGCGGTTGTAGGTTGCGGACCGGCGGGGCTGACCGCCGCCGGCGAACTGGCGCGGCGCGGCCACGAGGTAAGGATTTTCGAGGCGCTGCATGACACAGGCGGGGTGCTGCGCTACGGCATTCCTGAATTTCGCTTGCCCAAGGCGATCATCGATGCCGAGGTGGCGCGTCTGAGTCGACTCGGGGTTGACATCGAGTGCAACGTGATCATCGGCAAGACCCTGACCCTCGGCCAGTTGCGCGAACAATTCGATGCGGTGTTCATCGGTAACGGCGCGGGGCTGCCGGTGATGCTCGGCATCCCCGGGGAAAATCTCAAGGGTGTCTATTCCGCCAATGAATACCTGACCCGCGTTAATCTCATGGGGGCGGGGCAGTTTGCGGAGAGCGCCACGCCCATCCTGCGCGGCCGCAACGTGGCGGTCATCGGCGGCGGCAACACGGCCATGGACTGTGTACGCACGGCGCGGCGCCTGGGAGCCGAGCGGGCGATGATCGTCTACCGGCGTGGCGAAAGCGAAATGCCGGCGCGGGTCGAGGAAATTCACCACGCCAAGGAGGAGGGGGTGGAGTTCGTCATGCTCACCGCGCCTCTCGCGGTGCTCGGCGATACGCAAGGCTGGGTGCGCGCTCTGGCGTGTCAGGCCATGGAACTGGGCGAGCCCGACGCCTCGGGGCGGCGCCGGCCGGTGCCGGTGTCCGGCAGCGCGTTCGAGTTGCCCGCCGATGTGGTGATCAATGCCCTGGGCACTCGCGCCAATCCTCTGCTGACGGCGACGGAGCCCGATCTCAAGCTCAACCGCTGGGGGAATATCGAAAGCGACGCGCAGGGCGCCACCAGTCTGCCCGGGGTCTTTGCCGGCGGCGACATCGTGCGCGGCGGCGCCACGGTGATTCTGGCCATGGGAGACGGCAAGCGTGCCGCTGCGGCGATGGAGGCCTATCTGGGCCAGGTGTGATCCGGCTTTCCGAGCCTGGTTAACGCAAAAAGCCCGCGCGACTTGCTGTTCGCGCGGGCTTTTTGCGTGATGCCGTACCGGAATCAGCCCTGCGGGGTGATGGTGATTTCCACCCGGCGGTTGAGCTGGCGGCCGAATTCGGTGCTGTTGTCGGCGATGGGGCGGCTTTCGCCGTAGCCGATGGTACGCATGCGCATGGGGCTCACGCCGTTGCCCATCAGGGCGTTCTTGACCGCCTCGGCGCGGCGTTCGGAGAGCTGCTGGTTGTGACTTTCGCTGCCGGTGCTGTCGGTATGCCCGGCAATCATGATGTTGGTCTGGGGATACTGGTTGAGCACGTTGGACACCCGGTTGATCTCGTCGTAGGCGCCGGGCTTGAGAGTCGCCGAATTGACGTCGAAGAGCACGTCGGACTTGAAGGTCAGCGCGATGGTGTTGACGTTGCGCTGCACGCTGGCCCCTTCCACCCCGGCGACAGCCTGCTGCAGGGCGGCTTCCTGCTGCTCCATGTAGCGGCCGATGGCGCCGCCGGCCATGCCGCCGACCACCGCGCCGATGCCGGCGCCGATGAGGGTGCCCTTGGTGTCGCCGCCGATGGCCTGGCCGAGACCCGCCCCGGCAGCAGCGCCGACGCCGGTGCCGATGGCGGCACCCTGCTGGGTCTTGGTGGGGGGCTGGGCGCAGCCCGCCGCGGCGAGCATGGCGATCATCAGCACAGTCAGGGTTTTCTTCATGGTTCTTGCTCCTCCTGTAAAAATTCCGAGTTGTTTGGACAGCTTGGAGCTATTATACCGCCCCAGGGTGCGAAGCGCAAAGCCCGAAGTGTCCTCATGCCGCCCGATGTCGCCTCCTGTCCGGGGGCGCGTCGGTCGTGGCGCCGGGGTCTTAATTCTTGATAAGGCGGCGCCCGCCATGGTAATTTTGCCCCCTTCACACGCTTTCCAGATTCGGGAGATGTCCATGAAAATCAGTCTTGAGCAGGTAAGGAAAGTCGCGACCTTGGCGCGACTGGCGTTGCCTGAGGAAGAACTCCACACCCTCACCGGGCAAATGGACGCCATCTTGTCCTATGTCGATAAGCTCGACGAACTCGACGTGGCCGACATCGTCCCCACCGCCCATGCCGTGCCGGTGGAAAACGCCCTGCGCGCGGACGAGGAGTGTCCCTCCATCGGCCTGGACAAGGCCTTGGCCAACGCCCCGACGGCGGTCAACGGCTGCTTCCGCGTTCCGCGGGTCATCGAATGACGCATGCAATGGGAGATACGGCCATGAGCCTGACCGAGCTGTCCCTGCACGATCTGCAGCAGCAACTTCAAACGCGCGCGGTTTCCTCGGTGGAGCTGACGCGTGCTTTTCTGTCCCGCATCGCCGCCACCCAGGGGCAGGTCAATGCCTTCATCACCCTGTGCGAGGACCAGGCCCTGGCCGCCGCCGAAGCGGCCGACCGGCGTCTGGCCGCGGGGGATGCGGCGCCGCTGACCGGCCTTCCCCTGGCGGTGAAGGACATCTTCAACACGGCGGGGGTGCGCACCACCTGCGCCTCGAAGATTCTTGCCGACTATGTCGCGCCCTACGACGCCACCGCCGTGGCGCGGCTCAAGGACCAGGGCGCGGTGCTGCTCGGCAAGCTCAATATGGATGAGTTCGCCATGGGCAGTTCCAATGAAACCTCGGCCTTCGGCGCGGTGAAAAACCCCTGGAATCCGGCATGCGTGGCGGGTGGCTCCTCGGGCGGCTCGGCGGCCGCGGTGGCCGCATGCCAGGTGCCCGCGTCCCTGGGTACCGACACGGGCGGCTCCATCCGCCAGCCGGCGAGCCACTGCGGGGTGGTGGGCTTGAAACCCACCTACGGCCGGGTGTCGCGCTACGGGGTGATCGCCTATGCCTCCTCTCTGGATCAGGTCGGCCCCCTGGCGCGCAACGTCGCGGATTGCGCCCTGCTGCTGCAGGCGGTGGCGGGCCACGATCCTCTCGACTCAACTTCCGTCGACCTGGCGGTGCCCGATTATCTCGCCGCCCTGGGCGAGGGGCTGGCCGGGCTGCGCATCGGTTTGCCGCGCGAGTATTTCATCGCCGGCCTCGATGCCGATGTGCAGAAGGCGGTGGCGGCGGCCATCGATGTCTATCGCGGCCTGGGGGCCGAGGTCGTCGAGGTGAGCCTGCCTCACACGGAATATGCCGTGGCCTGCTACTATCTGATCGCCACCGCCGAAGCCTCCAGCAATCTGGCGCGCTACGACGGAGTGCGTTACGGCCTGCGCGCCGAAGCGGCCCAGGGGCTGCTCGATATGTACATGCAAAGCCGCGGCCAGGGCTTCGGCGCCGAGGTCAAGCGCCGCATCATGCTCGGCACCTACGCCCTGTCCTCGGGCTACTATGATGCCTACTACCTCAAGGCGCAGAAGGTGCGCACCCTGATCCGCCGGGACTTTCTCCGGGCCTTTGACCAGTGTGACGTGCTGCTCACGCCGGTGGCGCCGACGCCGGCCTTTCGCCTCGGCGAGAAGACCGCCGATCCGTTGCAGATGTATCTCTCGGACATTTTCACCATTCCCGTGAATCTCGCCGGCACCTGCGGCCTGGCGCTGCCCTGCGGGATGTCCGGGGCGGGGTTGCCCATCGGCCTGCAACTGGTGGGAAAGCCCTTCGACGAGGCGACCCTGCTGCGTGTGGCCCATGCCTTCGAACAGGCGACGGACTGGCACAGAAAAACGGCACCGTTGTAATGCGCCAAGGGGCGACCCGGTGGGTCGCCCTGGGCGAGGCACCGCCTCGCCCCTACACCGCCAGGATTCATTCGCGAGGAATACCTTTTATGCTCTCCAAATACGAAACCGTCATCGGCCTCGAAGTTCACGTCCAGCTCACCACCGCCACCAAGATCTTCTGCGGCTGTTCAACGCGCTTCGGCGCGCCGCCCAACAGCCAGACCTGCCCGGTGTGCCTGGCCCTGCCGGGGGCGCTGCCGGTGCTCAACGGCAAGGCGGTGGATTTCGCCATCCTCGCCGGCCTGGCGACCCACTGCCGCATCGCGCCGCGCTCCATCTTCGCGCGCAAGAACTACTTCTACCCCGATCTGCCCAAGGGCTATCAAATCAGCCAGTACGAGCTGCCCATCTGCGAGCACGGCCACCTGGACATCAGCCTGGAGGGCGGCGCCACCAAGCGCATCGGCATCACCCGCATCCACATGGAGGAGGATGCCGGCAAGTCCATGCACGGTGAAACGCCGGAGACCTCGGCGTCGTCTTTCGTCGATCTCAATCGCGCCGGCACGCCGCTGCTGGAAATCGTTTCCGAGCCCGACATGCGCTCGCCCGAGGAGGCCATCGCCTATCTCAAGAAACTTCATCAGATCGTGGTCTACCTCGGCGTGTGCGACGGCAACCTGGAGCAGGGCTCCTTTCGCTGCGACGCCAACGTGTCGGTGCGGCCGCGCGGCCAGGAGGCCTTCGGCACTCGCGCCGAGATCAAGAACATCAACTCCTTTCGCTTCATCAAGCAGGCCATCGAGTACGAGGTCGAACGTCAAATCGAGTTGGTCGAGAACGGCGAGAAGGTGGTGCAGGAAACCCGCCTCTTCGATCCCGCGACGGGCGTGACGCGCTCCATGCGCGGCAAGGAGGATGCCCACGACTACCGCTACTTCCCCGATCCCGACCTGGTGCCGTTGGTGGTGGACGAGGCCTGGATCGCGCGCATGCGCGAACAAATGCCCGAGCTGCCCGAGGCGCGGCGCGCGCGCTTCGTCCGGGACTACGGCATTCCGGAATACGACGCCGAGGTGCTTACCGCCGAGCGCGCCCTCGCCGATTACTACGATGCCTGCGTCAAGCTGCACGGCGGCGGCAAGGTGTGCGCCAACTGGGTGATGGGCGAGGTGATTCGCGGCCTCAACGAGCAGGGCATCGGCATCGCCGAATGCCCGGTGCGCCCGCAGATGCTGGCCGGCATGCTCCAGCGCATCGACGACGGCACCATCTCGGGCAAGATCGCCAAGACCGTCTTCGACGAGATGTGGCGCAGCGGGCGCGACGCCGACACCATCATCGCCGAAAAGGGCCTCAAGCAGGTCACCGACACGGGCGCCATCGAGGCCATCATCGATGAAATCCTCGCCGCCAACCCCGGCCAGGTCGAGGAATACCGCGCCGGCAAGGAGAAGGTGTTCGGTTTCTTCGTCGGCCAGGTGATGAAGGCCAGCAAGGGCAAGGCCAATCCGGCGGCGGTCAACGACCTGCTGAAGAAAAAACTCGCGGGAGGCTAGACCATGTCCATCAAGCCCATTTTGTTTGAAAACGGCGTCGTGAGGATGCTCGATCAGCGCCTGCTGCCCACCCGCGAGGTGTGGAACGACTACCGCGATTTCCAGGGCGTCGCCGAGGCCATCACCACCATGGTGGTGCGCGGCGCCCCGGCCATCGGCGTGGCGGCGGCCTTGGGGGCGGCGCTGGGCGCGCGGGACATCCAGGCGGACAATTTCACGGCATTTGCCGCCGAATTGGACAAGGTCTGCGCCGTGCTGGCCGCTACCCGCCCCACCGCGGTCAACCTGTTCTGGGCGCTGGATCGCATGCAGGCCTGTGCCCGCGCGCATCGCGACCTGGCCGTGCCGCAACTCAAGGCGCGGCTGCTTGCCGAGGCGTGCGAGATGGCCGCCGAGGACGAGCGGCTCAACCGCGCCCTGGGCGCCAACGGCGCGCCGCTCATCGGCGACGGCGCGCGGGTGCTGACTCACTGCAACGCGGGCGCCCTGGCCACCGGCGGCTACGGCACGGCCCTGGGGGTGATCCGCGCGGCGGTGGCCCAGGGCAAGACCCTGATGGTCTATGCCGATGAAACCCGACCCTTTTTGCAGGGTTCGCGGCTGACCGCCTGGGAACTGATGCGGGACGGGATTCCCGTGACCCTGATCTGCGACAACATGGCGGGCTACCTGATGAGCAAGGGCGAGATCGACTGCGTCATCGTCGGCGCCGACCGCATCGCCGCCAACGGCGACGTCGCCAACAAGATCGGCACTTACACGGTGGCGGTGCTGGCGCGCGAGCACGGCATCCCCTTTTACGTGGCGGCGCCGGTGTCCACCATCGATCTGCGCATCGCCGACGGCGGCGGCATCCCCATCGAGGAGCGCAGCGCCCGCGAAATCACCCATGTCGGCGAGCAGCGCCTGGCACCGGAATCCATCGGCGTGCGCAATCCCGCCTTCGATGTCACCCCGGCGCGGCTGGTGAGCGGCATCATCACCGAGCGCGGGGTGGTGACGGGCAACTATCTCCAGGGGCTCAAGGATCTGGTGGAGAAGGGGGCTGAATGACGGATTCTCTCATCGCCGGGGCGCTGGCGGCTTGTCGGCAAGGCGATGAAGCTCGTCTTGCCGGGTTGCTCGGGGAGTTGGGTTACGACGACGGCCGGCGCGGCGCGACCAACCTGGTGCTCATTCATCGGCAACTGAATGCCGAAAACCTCTTGGGCGATCTGCTCAAGGACGCCCTGGCGACCGCCTGTCCCGACGACGCCCTCAACTTTCTCGAACGACTCGGCAATTCCGCGGAGCACGAGGATCTGGCCAAGGTTCTGCAACACGCCGCGAGCCGCCGCCGGCTGCTGCGGATTCTCGGCGCCTCGCCCTTTCTGGCCGGCATTCTCTGCCGCGACGGCCATTATCTGCGGCGTCTGCTGGTGGAGGAGGATCTGCTGCGCGTCAAGCAGGGTGCGGAAATGGCCGCCGAGTTGCGCGCGCTCATCGGCGACGAGGTGGATTTCGCCGGCTTGCAGGCGGGCCTGCGCAGCTACAAGCGCCGCGAAATCCTGCGCATCGGCGGGCGCGACCTGTGCGGGCTAGCCGATCTGGTGGAGACCACCGCGGCCCTCGCCGACCTGGCGGGTGCCTGCCTGCATCGCGCCTACGAGGTCTGCGATCTTCTGCTGCGCCAGGAGTTCGGCGCGCCCCGGCTGGAGGGCGATGAGGGCGCGGAGCCCGAATTCACCGTGCTCGGCATGGGCAAGTTCGGCGGGCGCGAACTCAATTTCTCTTCCGACATCGACCTGATTTACGTCTACTCCTCCGAGCGCGGCGAAACCGCCGGGATTTCCGACGGGCGCGGCGGGGTGCGCAACCGCATCGGCCTGCACCAGTATTTCGTCAAGTTGGCCGAGCTGCTCACCCGCGCCATCGGTCAGGCGACGGTCGACGGCTTTGTCTTCCGCGTCGATCTTAATCTGCGGCCCGACGGCAGCCGGGGCGAGATGGCCATTTCCCGGCGCGGCGCCGAAGTCTATTACGAAAGCTGGGGGCAGAGCTGGGAGCGCGCCGCCATGCTCAAGGCACGTCCCGTGGCCGGCTCCCTCGCCCTTGGCGAGCGGCTGCTCAAGGAACTCGATCCCTTCATCTACCGGCGCTACCTCGATTACGGCATGGTCGAGGACATCAAGACCATGAAGATGAAGATCGACCACAACCTCGCCCGCCAACGCGAGGGCGATCTCAATCTCAAGCTCGGGCGCGGCGGCATCCGCGAAATCGAATTTTTCATCCAGGCCCTGCAACTCATCTACGCCGGGAAGAATCCCCGCCTGCGCGAGCGCAACACCCTCCAGGCCCTGGATCTGCTGTGTCGCGAGGGGCTGATCCGCGAGGAGGATCAGCGTCACCTGCGCAATGCCTATGTGTTTCTGCGCACGGTGGAGCACCGCATTCAGGTGGTGCAGGAGCGCCAGACCCACAACCTGCCGAAAAAGGACAGCGAGCTGCTGCTTCTTGCCCGGCGCAGCGGCTTTGCCGATCTGCCGTCTTTTCAGCAGGCGCTGGAGGGTCATCGCCTGGGCGTGCAGGCCATCTATCGCGACCTGTTTTTTTCCGGCGAGGAAAAGATCCGCGAGGAGGTGCGCCCGGAAATCGCCTTTCTCTTCGATGCCGGCGCCGAGCCCGATCTGGTCAAGGACATGCTCGAGGAACGCGGCTTCAAGAATGTCGAGGGCGCCTACGACAACCTGCTGCTGCTGCGCGACGGCGGCTCCCATACGCATCTCACCGAGCGCAGCCGGCGGATCCTCGAACGCATCGCGCCCCTGCTCCTGCAGGAAGTGATCGACACCCCCGAGCCGGACATGGCCCTCAACAGTCTGGTGCGCTTTCTCGGGGCCCTGCGCGCCCGTTCGACCTTCTATGCGCTGCTCGCGGAAAATCGTGAGATCATCCGTCTGCTGGTCAATCTGTTCGGCACCAGCCAGTTTCTCTCGCGCATCTTCATCCAGCATCCGGAAATTCTCGATGCCCTAGTGTCGCGGCAGAACGTGGTGATCCGCAAGAGCAAGGAGCGCCTGCGCGCCGATCTGGGCGAGCAACTGGCGCGCGGCGAGGATTACGAGGCCAAGCTCGATGCCCTGCGGCGGTTTCGCAACGAGGAGTTCCTGCGCATCGCCTTGCATGATCTGAGCGGCGAGCTGAGCCTCGCCGAGGGCACCCAGCAGCTGTCCCTGCTCGCCGACGTGTGCCTGGAGCAGGCGGTGGAGATCGCCCGCGCCGAGCTCCTGCCGCGCTACGGGGTTCCCCTGCTCACCGATGAGGCGGGGGGCGCGCGCGAGGCGGCCTTTGCCATCGTCGGCATGGGCAAGCTCGGCGGCCATGAGCTTACCTATCATTCCGACCTCGACATCATTTTCATCTACGAAGCCGACGGCCACAATGCTCCGGCGACGGACGGCGATCCGGAGCGGTTTCGCGAGCTGACCAACCAGGAATATTTCTCGCGCCTGGCGCAGCGCGTGATTTCGGTGCTCACCCTGCAGACCCGCGAGGGTCATGTGTACAAGATCGATACGCGCCTGCGGCCTTCGGGCAACCAGGGGCCGCTGGTCACCAGCCTGCCCGCCTTCGAGCGCTATCACCAGGCCAGCGCCGCCCTCTGGGAGCGTCAGGCCCTGACCAAGGCGCGGGCGATCACCGGACCGCCCGAGTTTGCCCAGCGCGTCGAGGAGATCTGCCGGCAGCAGGTGTACGGGCGCCCGGTGCCCGCCCAGCTCAAGGACGAAATCTATCGCCTGCGCGGGCGCATGGAAGCCGAGATCGCCCGCGAGAGCGCCGAGCACTTCAACATCAAGACCGGGCGCGGCGGCATGGTCGATGTGGAATTTCTCGCCCAGTACCTGCAACTGCTCCACGGCGGCGCCAATCCCGAACTGCGCACCGCCGGCACCACCCAACTGCTCGGCGCCCTGAGCCGCGCGAAAATCCTCGACCCCTCCGAATTGCAGGCTCTGGGCAGCGGTTATGTGTTTCTGCGCCGCCTGGAGAACAAGCTGCGCCTGGTGCACGACCAGTCCATCAACGATCTCTCCGGCGAGCGCGGCTACCTGGTCAAGCTCGCCCGGCGCCTCGGCTACCCCGAACGCCCCGTGCGTCCCGACCAGGCCTTCCTCGCCGACTACCGCCGGGTCACGGACAGCATCCGCGCCATCTTCGAGCGCCACCTGGGGCCGGGGGCGCAGGCCGGGGCGAAGGATTGAGATTGCCCCGAAAGCAGGCGATCGTCCGCTTTTTGGGGAAGTGTTTGGGGCTTGGTTGAATTGAAAAATCGAGCGGAGGGCTGATGAGCATGCGCGAACTAAGTGCTTTGAAAGAGTTGATACTGTGTCTGGTTCCAGACGATGGTTCGAGCATCGGCAACCAGGCTCTCAAGGAACGATTTCTTGCGCGGGCCAAGGACATCGGCCAACCTGTCGATGCCCCCCGTTTTGACGAACTGCGCGAATTGCTTGTTGCCGAAGGATTGTTGCTCAAGGGTAAGGGCCGTGGCGGTTCCGTCCGCCTGGCCGAACCTACCGAGGAATTTTCCCTCCGGGTACAAGAGGCGCCCCCCGAGAAACCCCTTTCCTTGTCATCGCCCAAGCCCAACACGGCGAAACCGACTCCAGTTTCTCGAAAAACCACCGAAGAGACACAGGTTCTCTCCTACCGTCATCTCGACAGCCGCAAGAACAATCCCGAGGTCGGCATGGTCAACGAAGCCACCGACCCGGCGCAGAAGCCCACCGTCTGGCGCTACGACCCCCACCTCGACCCGGTGTTGCAGTTTGACGTCGGCCGAGTGGCCATCGAAAAGCTCATCGACGACGCCCTCGCCTCGGGCGACGACGCCACCATGCGCGCCGCCCTCGAAGAGCTGAAGCGGCTGCAGTCGCCCTACCTCGCCTGGACCGGCAAGGCCGAACGCACCAGCTTCGCGGTCGATACCGTCTCGCTGCACGTTCACGAGCGCATCGATCCGATGAGCATCCTCTCCGCCGTGCGCAAGAAGATGAAGGAAGGCCGCGCCGGCAAGGCCCGACCGATGGTGCAGGCCGGGCTGTTCGACGCGCCTTTCGAGAGCCTGCCCCTGCGCGACGCCATCGACTTCTACCGGCACGACAAGGGGTGGTCGAACCGGCTGGTGGCCGGCGATTCGCTGCTGGTGATGAACTCGCTGCTGCAGAAGGAGAGCATGGCCGGGCAGGTGCAGATGATCTACATCGACCCGCCCTACGGCATCAAGTACGGCTCCAACTTCCAGCCTTTCGTCGGCAAGCGCGACGTCAAGGACCGCAAGGATGAGGACCTGACCCAGGAACCGGAGATGATCAAGGCCTTCCGCGATACCTGGGAGTTGGGGATACACTCGTATCTGACCTACCTGCGCGACCGGCTGTTGCTGGCAAAGGAGTTGCTGAGCGAGTCGGGGAGTGTGTTTGTGCAGATTTCGGATGAGAATGTTCATCTTGTCCGGAATCTGCTGGGTGAAATATTTGGCGAGGACAATTTTGTAGCGCAAATAGCCTACAAGACATCAGTTGGCCTGGGCTCTTCCTTTCTTGACCGTGTCAACGACTATGTGGTGTGGTTTGGGAAAAACACGAGCAGGCTGAAATATCGACAACTTTACATTCCTCTGGAGCTTGGCGAGGAAGGGGCGACAAGGTATTCATACGCCCAGCTACCTGATGGAAGAGTTCTTCCCTCAAGCGGAATAGAGGAAGGTGCCAGCGAGGGAATAAGATTCTTTACTGACCAGGGACTTACTAGCCGCACCGGTAGCGAGGGCACGAGTTTTCAAGTTGAACATCAAGGAGTGAATTCGGCACCTACAGCGGGTGGTTGGAGGACTGGCCAAGACGGCATGCGGAGGGTTGGGCGGGCGAATCGAATTCTTACAACTGGCAAAGGTAAGCTCCGGTTCAAGAAGTTCTTTGATGATTTTGGTGCAATTGCCTATACAAATTTTTGGGCTGATACAGGTGGTGGGATTCAAAGTCGAACCGATCCGAAAATCTACGCTGTTCAAACGGCAACAACTATAATCGAACGCTGCCTCCTCATGACCACCGACCCCGGCGACCTGGTCCTCGACCCGACCTGCGGTTCCGGGACCACCGCCTTTGTCGCCGAGAAATGGGGCCGACGCTGGATCACCTGCGACACCTCGCGGGTGGCGGTGACCCTGGCCAAGCAGCGGCTGATGACCGCCAGCTTCGACTATTTTGAACTGAAGTATCCCCACGAAGGACTCAAGGGGGGCTTCATCTATAAGACCGTCCCCCACGTCACCCTCAAGTCGATCGCCAACAATCCGGAGATCGACGAGATTTACTCGCGGATGCACCCGGCGGTTGAGGCGGCGTTGGGGGATTTGAGCGCCGCCCTTTCACCCTCCCCCCAACCCCCTCCCATGAAGGGAGGGGGGGCAAATGCGGCGAAGGTTGCTCCCTCTCCCCTCGTGGGAGAGGGTCGGGGAGAGGGGGGATTGAAGGAATGGGACGTCCCCTTCGACTTCCCCGCCGACTGGCCCGAAGCCGCCCGCAAGCCCTTCGACGCCTTCCACAAGGCCCGGCAGACGATGCAGGCGCAGATGGATCGCTCCATCGCCGCCCACGCCGACCAGGAAATCCTCTACGATCAGCCTCAGCCCGACAGGAACAAACTGCGCATCACCGGGCCGTTCACCGTGGAGGCGGTCCCCTTCCCGACCGTTCTCTCCCTCGACGAGGCCAAACCGGCGGAGGAGGCCGATGTCGCCATTGCCCGCTCGGGGGAGTCGTCCCGCCAGCACCAGTGGCGCGACGAGCTGCTCAAAACCGGCATCCGCGGCAAGGGAGGGCAGATGCTCCGCTTCGCCGAGCTGGAAACCCTGCCCGGCACCCGCTACCTGCACGCCTCGGGTCATTTGGACAGCGGTGAACGGGTCGTCGTCTCCTTCGGGCCCGAGCACGCGGCCCTGGAGCAGCGGCAGGTGGAGCTGGCCCTGCGCGAGGCGGGCGAGCTCTTTCCGCTGCCGAAGATGATTGTCTTCTGCGCCTTCACCTTCGACCCCGAAGCGGCCAAGGACATCGACCAGCTCAAGGGCATCACGGCGCTCAAGGCGCAGATGAACACCGATCTGCTCACCGAAGATTTGAAAAAAGCCCGCTCCAGCAACCAGAGTTTCTGGCTGATGGGCCAGCCCGACGTCGAAGTGCGCAAGATTTCCAACCCCACTTTGAAAAAGGGGGGTGCGAGCGAAGCGAGCGGGGGGATTTGGTACGAGGTCGAGGTGCACGGCTTCGACTACTTCGACACCGCCAAGGGGGCGCTGGTCTCCGGCGGCAAGAAGAAGATCGCCCTGTGGCTGCTCGACACCGACTACGACGAGCGCTCCCTTTTTCCCCGCCAGGTCTTCTTCCCGCTGGCCGGGGGCAAGGAGGGGTGGTACAAGCTGAAGAAGAACATCCGCGCCGAACTGAACGAGGAACTGCTCGATCAGTACCACGGCACCGTCTCGCTTCCCTTCGAAGCCGGCGATCATCGCAAGATCGCGGTGAAGATCGTCGACGACCGGGGAATCGAGAGTTTGAAGGTTATTTCGTTGGAGGATTGACCGATGCGCATCGAATCGATCAGGTTGAAAAATTTTCGGGCCTTCAGGGATGTCACCTTGAAGGACATACCCCCGTTTTGCGTCCTCGTCGGTGCCAACGGCACGGGGAAAAGCACTTTGTTCTCAGTGTTCGGTTTTCTGCGCGATGCGATGACGACCAATATCACCGCGGCCCTTGGTCGATTGGGGGGAAGCCGTGGTTTTCAGGAGGTTCGTACCCGTGGCTGTGACGGCCCGATTGAGATCGAACTGAAAATTCGGGCCGATCTCGGGCGCAAGGCGTCAAACCTTATTACCTACAGCCTTTCCATTGACGAGCGCGACGGCCGCCCAGTTGTGGCCCGTGAAATTCTCAAATATCGCCGGGGCAGTGGCGGGCAGCCCTGGCACTTTCTCGATTTCAGCATGGGCAAGGGCGAGGCCGTCACCAATGAGCTGGAAAAGGTCAAGGACGTCAAAGAGCTGGTCCGCGAAAGTCAGACCCTGAAAAGCCCCGATATTCTCGCCATCAAGGGGCTGGCGCAATTCGAACGATTCCCCGCCGTGGTGGCGCTGGGCAACCTGATCGAAAACTGGCATCTGTCCGATTTTCACATCAGCAAGGCCCGGCCGGAGCAGGAGGCGGGTTATGCCGAGCATCTGTCCCGTGAGGGTGAGAACCTCTCTCTTGTTATCGAATACCTTTACAAGCATCATCCGCAGGTTTTCGAGACGATTAAAGAAAAGCTAAAAGATCGGGTGCCCGGCATCACCAACGTCGAGGCCAAGACAACCGAGGAAGGGCGGGTGCTGCTCAAGTTTCAGGACGGCGCCTTCGAGGATCCGATTTTGGCCCGTTTCGTTTCGGACGGTACGATCAAGATGCTGGCTTACCTGACCCTGCTCTATGACCCCAAACCACATCCGCTGCTGTGCGTCGAAGAGCCGGAGAATCAACTTTATCCCTCGCTGCTGTGGGAGCTGGCGGAGGAATTTCGCAGTTATGCGGTGCGGGGGGGGCAGGTCTTTGTATCGACGCACTCGCCCGATTTTCTCAACGCGGTGGAACTGGGCGAGGTGTTCTGGCTGGAGAAAAACAACGGGTTCACCCAGGTCCACCGCGCCAAAGACGATGAACAGTTGGCGGCTTTCATGGCAGAGGGAGACCAGATGGGTTACCTCTGGAAGGAGGGTTTGTTCAAGGGGGCCCATCCCAAGTGAAGACCATCGTTTTCTTTTTGGAGGAACCTTCCGCCCAGGACGCTCTCGAAGGATTGTTGCCCCGGATTCTGCCGGAGGAAATAGCTGTCGAATATCTGGTCTTCGAAGGAAAGCAGGATCTGGAAAAGCGAATGGTGCGGCGGATGAGGGCCTGGCTGCGGCCGGATTGCGTTTTTGTGGTCTTGCGGGATCAGGACAGCGGTGACTGTAAAGAGATCAAGCAGGGTTTGATCGCCCGGTGCCGTGAAGCCGGCAGGCCCGATGCCCTGGTTCGCATTGCCTGCCGCGAATTGGAGTCCTGGTTTATTGGTGATTGGGAAGCAGTCAGCGTGGCTTTTGGCAATGCTAAACTTAAAGGGCTGTCCCAAAAGGCTACGTATCGGCAGCCAGACTTTTTAGGGAGTCCCGCCGCAGAGTTGAGAAAATACATCCCTGCTTATCAAAAACGGGATGGGGCGCGCCGTATTGGACGGCAGCTGGATCTTGAACGCAATGCGTCCTGCAGCTTCAGGGTGTTCGTTGAGGGTCTCCGCCGCTTGGCTGCCGGAGGCGAAGCATGAAACCCTCTACATCCCTCATTATCAACTCCCCCTACGAAGTCCCGGCCCAGCACTGGCAGCAGGCCCGCGATGGTTCGCTGTCGCTGGCTGCGCAGCGCCGGCCGGCGGGCTACGAGATTTTCGACGTGCGCAACAACACCCGGCGCACCGAGCCGCTGGCGCTGGTCAACCGCATCCGCGAACGGGTCGACGCGTGGCGCGCCGCCGGCTATCCCGGCATCACCAGCGTCACCCGGCGGCTGCTGGAGCATTGGCACGACAAGAGCGCCCGCCAGTATCCCTTCTACTTCTGCCAGCTCGAAGCGATCGAAACCCTGATCTGGTGGGTGGAGGCGGCGCCCGAGCACAAGCAGGGCATCCATATCCCCGGCGACGGCGGCGCCTGGCAGCGGCTGTGCAGCAAGATGGCCACTGGCACCGGCAAGACCACCGTGATGGCGATGGTTATCACCTGGCAGGTGCTCAACGCCCTGACCTATCCCAAGCGCAACAAGGATTTCTCGCGCGCGGTCTTCATCGTGGCGCCGGGGATCACGGTCAAGGAACGGCTGCGGGTGCTCTACCCCGGCGAGCCGGATAACTTTTACGATGTTTTCGGCCTGTGCCCCTCTGAGACCCTGCGTCAGAAACTCAACCGGCTGGAATTGCTGATCGAGAACTGGCACTCCCTGATGCCCCTCAAGCAGACCGAGCGCTCGGTGGTCAAGAAGGGAGCGGAGAGCGACGAGGCTTTCACCCGCCGGGTGCTGGGCAAGCTGGCCGCCTGCAAGGATCTGGTCGTGATCAACGACGAGGCCCATCACGCCTACCGGGTGCCGGCCGAGGTCAAGATCAGCAAGAAGCAGGCGGCGGAGCAGGGGCTCGACCTGGACGAGGCGACCCGCTGGATCGAGGGGCTCGACCGCATCCACAAGACCCGGCGCATCCAGCGCTGCTTCGACCTCTCGGCCACCCCCTTCGCGCCGACCGGCAAGGCGAGCACCGAGGCCGGCCTGTTCGGCTGGATCGTCTCCGACTTCGGTCTGAACGACGCCATCGAGGCCGGGCTGGTGAAAACACCGCGGGTGGTCATCCGCGACAACGCCCTGCCCAACACCCGGGACTACCGCTCCAGGCTCTATCATATCTATCGCGAGCCGGAAGTCGCCGACGACCTCAACCGCAAGGCCCAGGCCCACGATCCGTTGCCCAAGCTGGTGCAGGATGCCTACACGTTGCTCGGGGCCGACTGGCGCGAGGCGTTGCTGCAGTGGCGTGAGGCGGGGCACACCTCGCCGCCGGTGATGCTGACCGTCTGCAACCGCACCGAGACGGCAGCGCGCATCGAGCATTATTTTCGGCACGGCGACGGCCTCTGGCCCGAACTGCATGCGCCCGAGCGCACCCTGCGGGTCGATTCGAAGGTGCTCGACAAGGCGGAAATCGGCGAAACCGCCGGCAGCGACAAGGATTACGAGCAGGCTCTGCGGGCCATCGTGGAGGCGTCCGGCATCCCGGAAACCCGCAAGCAGCGGCTGCGGGAACTGAAGAAGGAGGAGCTGCTGCGGGAAATCGTCGACAATGTCGGCAAGCGCGGCGCCGCCGGCCAGGACCTGCAGAAAGTCATTTCGGTGGCGATGCTCTCCGAGGGCTGGGACGCGAAGAACGTGACCCACATCATGGGGCTGCGCGCCTTCACCAGCCAGCTGCTGTGCGAGCAGGTCATCGGCCGGGGGTTGCGGCGGGTGGCTTACGAAACCGATGAAAACGGCCTGTTTCTGCCTGAATACGTCAACGTCTTTGGCGTGCCCCTGTCGATCTTCCAGGAGGTCGGCGAGGGGGGCGAAGCGCCGCCCCCGCCGAAGCCGAGCACTCAGATCGAGGCGCTGCCGGAGCGGGCCGCGATGGAAATCCGCTGGCCCAATGTGCTGCGTATCGACACGGTGGTGAAGCCGGTGCTCACGGTGGACTGGGAGCAGGTCGAACCGCTGAGCCTCGATCCGGCCCGCACGCCGGTCACCGCCGAGCTGGCCCCGGCCCTCGGTGGCGCTGCCGATTTGAGCAAGGTCAAGGTGATCGACCTGGAAAAGCTGCCCGAGGGCTTCCGGCTGCAGCGGCTGACTTTTCAGGCGGCGCGCAAGACCTTCGCCGCCCTGCGCGAGAATTTCCACGGCGGCCAGGAGTATCTGGTGGTGCAGCTGATCAGACTGGTCGAGGAATTTTTCGGCTCCGACCGCCTGCATATCCCCTCGCTGTTCCATCAGGAGCCGTTGCGCAAACGCATCCTGTTCGGCCTCAACATCGACCTGATCGTGCAGCATCTGCTGCGCTTCGTCAGCGAGCAGAACCACGAATGGCTGGAACCGGTTTACGACGAGGAGTCGCCCATCGGCAGCACCGCCGCCATGCGCACCTGGTACACGACCAAGCCCTGTCACCCGACCGGCAAATCGCAGATCAGCCACATGGTGGCCGACAGCAGCTGGGAGCAGTACACGGCCAACCTGCTGGAAACCAGCGAGGACGTATCTGCCTACGCCAAGAATGACCATCTTGGTTTCCAGATCTATTATTTGTGGAACGGCTCGCGTCGGCGCTACGTGCCCGATTTCCTGATCCGGCTGGGCAGCGGCGAAACCCTGGTGCTCGAAATCAAGGGAGAGGATTCCGAGCAGAACCGGGCCAAGCGGGCGGCGCTCGACGCCTGGGTGAAGGCGGTCAACGGCAAGGGGGGATTTGGCCGTTGGCGCTGGGACGTGGTGACTGCACCGGCGCAGCTTCAGGACGTGTTCAGCCGGCACTCTGCTTAATGAAGTTGACGAAAAAATAGGGTAACTGTGTAACTCGCACTTCCGGACGCGGCGGCTTCGCATGCGGCAAAAACTCGTCTGTGACTCAAACCTTTGCCGCGGGACTCAACCGGCACGCCCAACGGTGCCTCCGTCCGTGGCAGCTGGATGGTTGGCAAATAGGTGGAATTCGCGCAAGCCGGGTGGCGGTCCACCCGGCTTGTCGCTTATTCGGGCAGGGTCTGGCCGCGGGGCACGGGGGCGAGGAAAGGGTGGAAATCCATGATGATGGCGGTGCAGTCGTCCTGGGGCGGATTGGGGGCGCCGAAGTTTTTCAGCTCGGCGAAGATCCGGTCGAGAAATTCCAGGTAGTTGTCCTCGTTGTGCATGAGCAGCTGACTGAGGCGGCGCAGGCCGAACATGTGATTGTCGGCGTTGGTCGCCTCGGAGATGCCGTCGGTGTAGAGCAGCAGCCGGTCGTTCTTCTCGAAGCGGAAGCTGCGCATTTCGATGTCCGGATTCTCGAAAAAACCGATGGGCGGGCCGGTGGAATTGAGGGTGTAGAGGTGCTTGTCGCGTCGCACCATGGGCGGCAGGTGCCCGCAGTTGATGAACTGCATCTCCAGGGTTTGGGGTTCGATGATGCCGAAGAACAGGGTCGAGGAGAAAAAGTGATCGTATTTCTGCGAGCGTTCGGCGAAGGATTGCAGGAACTGGTTGGTTTCCAGCACGGTTTCGAGGGGTGAGCAGCTCTTCAGGCAGGCGCGGTGAATGAAGCCGTAGAGCAGGCTCATGACCACCGAGGCGTGCAGGCCGTGGCCGGTGACGTCACCGAGGAACACCACCTGGCGGCCGTCGGGCAGGGTGATGAAATCGAAAAAGTCGCCGCCCAGCCCCTGAGCCATGAGATTTTTCACGCCGAAACAGCACCAGTGGCAGCTCGGCGAGCTTTTCGGCAGCAGCAGTTGTTGGACGTTGCGCGCCAGGGCCAGTTCGAATTCGCCCCCGCATTGGCATTTCATGCGCGATCTCCCGGGGTGGCAATGTGCAAAGTGTAGCGGAAATCTCCTCGGCTGCCAGTTGCCGGACTCAAGGGGTGGCTCCGCGCATGAAAATTAAGCAAGAAATGTTCCTCGGCCGATTCAGAACTCGCCTAGCTGCCGATCCAGCAGATGGCGCGGATGGACGTTGCCCAGGGCGCCGAGCAGGCTTTGGCGGATTTGGGGAATTTCCGCCTGGAGGTCGCGAATCAGCCGCTTCATGCGCTTGCGTTTCTGGTCGACCACTCCGCACACCGGACAGGCGCAGCAGATGACGGGCAGTTGTTGCCGGCGGCTGAAGGCGATGATGTCTTGTTCCTCGACATAGACCAGGGGGCGGATGACGGTGTGGCGGCCGTTGTCGGCGAGCAGCTTGGGGCTCATGGCGGCCAGGGTGCCGACGTAGAACTGGTTGAGCAGCAGGGTCTCGATGAAGTCGTCGAGGTGATGGCCGAGGGCGATCTTGTTGCAGCCCAGTTCGTCGGCCAGGCTGTAGAGCACGCCGCGCCGCAGGCGCGCGCAGAAGGAACAATAGGAGGAGCCGGGACGGCGCTTTTCCTCGATGACCTCATAGCTGTTGGTGCTCTGCATGCGGTAGGCAAAGCCGTGGCTGCGCAGGTGCTCCTCCACCACCTCCTTGCGGTAGCCGGGATAACCGGCGTCGACATTGACCGCCACCAGTTCATAGCGCACCGGCGCCTTGCGCCGCAGGGATTCCAGCACATGCAGCAGGGTGTAGGAGTCCTTGCCGCCGGAAACACCCACGGCGATGCGATCGCCGTCCTCGATGAGGTTGAAGTCGCCGATGGCGCGGCCGGTGAGTTTGCGGATGCGGCGAAACAGGCTGGTGTCGGAATCTGGCACGTGATTTTTCTCCAAAGTGGTTGATGCCGTGGTTTTTTAAGGGAAAGCGGCACGGATGGCAAGCATTTTCGCCGGACGGGCGGATGCGGAAAGGCGCGTGGGCCGCCCGGGGTTGACAGGGCAGGGCTGAACGGGGTATCAACAGGCGGTCGACTTTTTCCACGAGGAGTTTCAGGATGATCAGAGCAGACCAGGGAGACATCGTCAAGGTGCAATACACCGGTCGCCTCAGCGACGGCACGGTCTTCGATGCCTCCCCGCCGGAGCGGCCCTTGCAATTCATCATCGGTCGCGGCGAGGTGATCCCCGGCTTCGATCAGGCGATCATCGGCATGTACCAGGGCGGCCGCAAGACCCTGACCCTCGCTCCCGAGCAGGCCTATGGCGCCCACCGCGCCGAGCTGGTGGAGGATGTCCAGCGCAGCGTGCTGCCGGAGAATCTGCCCCTTGAGGTTGGCCGCCAACTGGAAGTCACCTCGGCCGAGGGCCATCGCTTCGTGGTTCTGGTCACGGCGGTCGCCGAGGACAGCGTCACCCTGGATGCCAACCATCCCCTGGCCGGCCGCGAGCTGACCTTCGACATCGAACTGCTCGGCGTGGAAAAGGTCAAGGCGGAACTGCCCGGCTTTTAGCTCGGCAATTTTCCCGATTGACAGGAGTTGGGCTTCGGCCGTAGAATCCGCTCTCGAAGTTGTCGGTCGGCCCGAGTCGGGACCGTCCTTGAAAATTTGAAACGATCTTGGCAATGCCCTTCGCGTCCGGTGAAGGGCTTTTGTTGTGTAGGGGGAAATTTTTCCGGACGACGTCCACGCTCCTTTCTGGAGGAAGTCAGAAGACAGCCTATGCGCAAATCCACCCTCGCCATCGTACTCCTCGTCATTCTCGCCAACCTGCTGGTCTGGGCCGCCTTCAATCGGCCGGTGCGCCCCGTCACCTATGCCGGCCTGATCAACGGCGTCTCCTTCAGCCCCTATCAGAAGGGGCAAGATCCCTATAAAAAGATTTACCCCACCGCGGAGCAGATCGACCAGGATCTGGCCCTGCTCGAAGGCTGGGCGGGCGCGGTGCGTACCTATTCCTCCGCCGACGGGCTGGAGGCGGTTCCCGCCCTGGCGCGCGCCCGCGGCCTCAAGGTCACGGCCGGCGCCTGGCTCGACCGGCGGCCGGAGAACAACCAGCGCGAAATTGCCAATCTCATCGCCAACGCCAACACCTACGACAACGTGGGGCGGGTCATCGTCGGCAACGAGGCGGTGCTGCGCGGCGATCTGAGCACGCGGCAGATGCGCGAATACCTGCGCGAGGTGCGCGCCTCGGTCGGCGTGCCGGTCAGCACCGCCGAGCCCTGGCATGTCTGGCTCAAGTACCCGGAACTGGCCGAGGACGTCGACTTCATCACCATTCACCTGCTGCCCTACTGGGAAGGCATCGCGGAAAAGGACGCCCTCAAGTGGGCGATGGAGTCCTACCGACGCGTGCAACTCGCCTTTCCCCACAAGCCGATCCTCATCGGCGAGATCGGCTGGCCGAGCGGCGGCATCCGCCAGGAAAAGGCCAATCCGTCGTTGACCGGCCAGGCGCGCTTCATTCGTGAATTTCTCAATGTCGCGGCGGCGCAGGGCCTCGATTATTTCATCATGGAAGCCTTCGACCAGTCGTGGAAGAGACAAGCGGAAGGTCTGGCCGGTATCCACTGGGGGCTGTTCGACGTGGATCGCCGCCCCAAATTTTCCATGACCGGCGAAGTTCTCGAAGTGCGCTTCTGGGTGCTGCAGCCGCTGCTGGCCACTCTGCTGGCCCTGGGGCCCATGGCCATCTTTTTGCGTCAGTGGAACAATCTGCGCCGGCGCGGCCGGCTCTTTTACGCGGCGCTGCTGCAAGGGGCCGCGTCCCTGCTGATCTGGAGCGCGGCGCTGCCTCTGGTCTCCGACATGACCCTTGCCGGGCTCATCGTCTGGGGTCTGCTGCTGCCCGCCCAGGCCGCCCTGCTGCTGGTGGTGCTGACCAGCGGCCTGGAGATGGCCGAGGTGCTGTGGGTGGACAAATGGAAGCGTCACTTCCGGCCGCTGCCGCCGAGCCGCTACCAGAAGCTGCCCAAGGTGTCCATCCATCTGGCCATCCACAACGAGCCGCCCGAACTGGTCAAGCAGACCCTCGACGGGCTGGCGCGGCTGGATTACCCCGACTTCGAAGTGCTGGTGCTCGACAACAACACGGTCAAGGACGAAGTATGGAAGCCCGTGGAGGAGTACTGCCGGCTGCTCGGGCCGCGCTTCCGCTTCTTTCACCTTGCCAACTGGCCGGGTTTCAAGGCCGGGGCGCTCAATTTCGGCCTGACCCAGACCGATCCCGAGGCCCAGGTGGTCGGCGTCATCGATGCCGACTACGTGGTGCATTCGAGCTGGCTGCGGTCCCTGGTGCCGTATTTCGAGGATCCCGAGGTCGGGTTCGTGCAGGCGCCCCAGGACAATCGTGAATGGCAGGGCGACCTGTTCAAGACCATGATCAACTGGGAATACAACGGCTTTTTCGAGATCGGCATGGTGCATCGCAACGAGCGCAACGCCATCATCCAGCACGGCACCATGACCCTGGTGCGGCGCGAGGCCTTGGAAGTCCAGGGCGGCTGGAGCGAATGGTGCATCTGCGAGGACGCCGAGCTGGGCATGCGCCTCTTTGCCCGAGGGTACAAGGCGGTCTACGTCAATTTCAACTTCGGTGACGGCATTACGCCTTTCACCTTCGCCGGCTACAAGGGCCAGCGGTTCCGCTGGACCTACGGCGCCATTCAGATCCTGCGCCGGCATTGGCGCTGGCTGCTGCCCGGAAATCCCTCGGGGCTGAGCGCCGGGCAGAAGTTTCACTTCGCCACGGGCTGGTTCCCCTGGTTCGCCGATGCCTTTCACCTGCTCTTCACCTTCGCCGGGATCTTCTGGACCATCGGCCTGCTGGCCGCGCCCAAGTATTTCGAATTTCCCCTGGCGCCCTTCATCGTGCCGACCCTGGGCCTGTTCCTGTTCAAGGTCAGCCACGCCCTGGTTCTCTATCGGGCGCGGGTCAACTGCACCTTCTGGCAGAGCGTCGGCGCGGCCATCGCCGGCATGGGCCTGACTCATGTTATCGCGCGCGCGGTGTTCAAGGGGCTGTTCTACAAGAACGAACCCTTCCTGCGCACCCCCAAGGGCGAGAATCAGCCGGCGCTGTTCAAGGGTTTTCTCATGGCCTGGGAAGAGTGGCAGATCTGCGCCCTGCTGTGGCTGAGTGCCGGCGCCACCTGGTGGCGCTTCGGCCTGGGGTCCCCCGAGGCACTGCTCTGGGGCGTGCTGCTGCTGGTGCAGTCGCTGCCCTACGGAGCGGCGCTGCTGACCTCCATGGCCAACTGCATGCCGACCGCGCACCTGCGGGCGGCACGCTGGCTGACCCTGGCACGGCGCGGCAGCCTGGGGCTGCTGCGGCTGCGCTGGCTGATGGGCGCGCGGCGCACGACCATCGGCTGATTCGTCAATAGTGAGGCCACGCAAAAAGGGCGGCATCCTTGAGGGGATGTCGCCCTTTTTGCGTGGTGTTGGAGAGGTTTATTTTGTTTTCTTTGCCGGTTGGACGGCAATGCTGGTCGTCCGCGCCAGCGGCGCGGAGGCGCTGCCGAACACGGACTCGATGCTGAGGCTCTCCCCGCAGGACGCAAAGCGGGCGAGAATCCGCGCGTCGCTCCAGGACAGAACCTCGCCGCTCATGAGCACATCGCCGGGCCTAGTTTTCTTGTCCTTGTCCTTTTGCGCCTGGACCCTGAGGCGGATGCCGGTGCCGGCGAGGGGCGAAGGGTCATGGCCGCCGAAGCCGCTGCCGGTGACGTCCACCAGGCCGTCCCGGCAGCGCGCCGCGTCGATGACGACGGCGGGCCGCACGGCCAGTACCAGGGGATTGCTGAGGCGGTCTTGCTTGAGCACGCGCAGATGATAGTTGCCCGGCGCCAAATCGCCCGGCAGCTGGACGTGCAGCCTGTCCGGCGTGACCTGCGCGGGGTCGATCAGGACGTCGCGCCCGGTGCTGTCCGTGAGGCGCACCTGGCAGGGGATGGGAGTTTCCGCTGCCGAGGTCCGGCTGACGAAGGCGTTGCCGTACAGGGTCAGCGAAGGACTTTGCCCGGCGATCGCGGTCGCCTGGCTGATGCCGCTGAGGAAGGGGGTCACCGGCCCCGCGCCGGGGGCGGACAGGGACTGGGTGCTGAAGCCGTGGCAGCCCACGCAGTCGCTGTTGGCGCCGATGTGGCCGAAGCCGGGCTTCTCCTGGCCGGGGATGATTCCGTCGCCGGCGTCGTCGTGCTGGATGTTGTGCAGGGAGGCGACGCCGTGGCAGTTCTGGCAGGTGCGGATGGACAGGGCGTTGTTGATGCCGGGGGTGATGTTGTGACACCAGACGCATTTGGCCGCATCAAGGACGAAGCCCGTGGCGTGGTGGGTGTCGGCGTTGCGGAAGACCAGCACGCCGCTCGCGGGGTCGACGACCGGCGCCGGGTTGAAGAAGGGCAGCGCGACGGTGTTGTGGCAGAAGTTGCAGTTGCCTTGGCCTTGGGGGCCGCCGTTGGGCTTGTTGCTCGGCCAGGGGGTGACCAGGCTCGGTCGATAACTGGGAATGTAATGGCCATCGGCCATGTCGTTGACCAGACTGCCGTGGCAGATGACGCATTGCCCGGCCTGGGCCTCGGGCTTGGCGTGATGCACCGTGGGGCGCCCCTGCAACTGGCGATGGCATAGGGCGCAGTCGCGAAACATCTGGAAAACAAACTGCCCGGTAACGGGATCGGGCCCCAGGCTGTGGCAGCTCAGACAGGCGTAGGGCTGGCCGGGCTGGGCGTAGGGCGCGGCGCTGTTGAACGGCACGCTCTGGCCGAGCAGGTTGTGATGACGGTCGGGCAGGTAGGTCGGGTCGACCGCTTCGATGGGCGGGGTTTGATTGTGGCAGAAGCGACAGTCGTCCTCGACGAGGTTGGCGAAGGTGCTGTCGGGGACGCCCAGATACTGGTTGACGGGAGGCGGAGGCACCGCCGCCCAGAGGTTGCTGGTGATTACGGCCAGAAAAATCAAGACCTTGACGAAGGTCAGCGATTTGGCGCGCATAAGGCGAAAGAGTCCTCCCTGAAATAAAACAATCCGACGAACTGGTGTGAGTGGCGGCCGGTCATCGCCCGTTGCGGCCCCGCCAGGGGCGTGACAACCTCCTTTCTCGCCCTGCCGCGGCGCGGATGCGCTTGTGGCACGAGGAACGGCCCGACTCGAAAAACGCTAGCCTGAGTCGGGTTGGAAAGCAAGGGGGGATCGCGTGAGAATTTCATTAATCCGCGGCCCTGCCGTGCGGGGCAGGGCCGGGTTCGATCAGGCGGGCGGCGGTTCCAACTCGGTGCGGTGGTCGCCGTGGGCGGGACGCAGGCCGACCAGGCCGCGCAGATCCTCAAGGGCCAGGTACAGGCAGGGCAGCAGCACCAGGGTGATACCGGTGGAAAAGAGCACCCCGAAGCCCAGGGACAGGGCCATGGGGATGAGGAATTGGGCCTGGACGCTGGTTTCCAGGATCATGGGCGCCAGGCCGAAAAAGGTGGTCAGGGAGGTGAGCAAAATCGGGCGGAAGCGCCGCATGCTGCCCTCGATGACCGCGGTCACGAGATCGCTGCCCTCGCGCCGTCCGCTGTTGATGCGATCGACGAGCAGCAGCGAGGCGTTGACCACCACGCCGGAGAGGGCGACGATGCCGAACAGACTCAGAATGGTCAGGTCAAAGCCCATGAGCAGATGGCCGAGAATCGCCCCGACCACGCCGAAGGGAATGGCGGTCATGATCAGCAGGGGCTGGCTGTAGCTGCGGAAGGGAATGGCGAGCAGGGCGTAGATGCCGAACAGGGCGAGGAGGAAACCCTGGCGCATGCTGCCCACCGAGTCGCGGCGCTCCTTTTCCTCGCCTTCCAGGTCGAAGGACAGGCCGGGAAAGTCGGCGCGCAGTTGCGGCAGCATGCCGGCCTGCAGGTCCGCGAGGATCTGATTGGCGTTGGCGCGCTTCTCATCGACATCGGCGGTGACGTTGATCACCCGCTTGCGGTCGCTGCGGTTGATCTGGCTGTAGCCGCGCCCTTCGCTGATGAAGGCGGCGCGCGCCAGGGGCAGTTCGCCGCCCTGGGGCGTGCGGATGCGCATCTGCTCGAAGTCCCAGAGGCTGCGGCGGTCCTCCTCGGGATAGCGCACCATGACGCGCACCTCGTTGCGGCCGCGTTGCAGGCGCAGGGCCTCGGCGCCATGGAAGGCGGCGCGCACCTGGCGCCCCAGGTCCTCCTCGGTGAGGCCCAGGCTCAAGGCTTCGGGGGTGAGACGCAGCTTGAGCTCGCGCTTGCCCGGGGCGTAATTGTCGGCGATGTCGCCCACCCCGGGGTAGGCGGCCAGGGCCTCCTTGAGCCGGGTGGCGGCGGCTTGCAGCACGGTGAAATCCTGATGGGCGAGCTGCACGTCGATGTTGGCGCCGAGCATCACCAGATTGGATTTGAAGCTGAGGTTGCGCGCCCCGGGAATTTCGCCCACCAGTTGCCGCCAGCGCTGGGCGATGTGCGTGGCGGGCAGGCCGCGCTCCTCGCTGGGTTGAAGGAACAGGGCGATGTTGGCGAGATGGGCGCCGCTGCTGGTGTCGCCGGGATTGGGGCCGCCCTGGTCAAGGGTGGCGCCCACCAGGGCGTAGATGTTGCGCAGGATGGAGAACCCTTCGGGACGCTGTTCGTCGAATTCGGCGACCGTCGCGTAGGCCTGCGCGACGATGTGCTCCTGCGCCTCGCGGGTGAGCTCCACCGGCGTGCCCGGCGGCATCTCCAGGCTGACCAGCACCACATCGCCGTCCACCGCGGGCATGAACAGAAAGCGGATGAACCCTCCGCCCACCAGGCCGACGCTAAGCAGCAGCACCGCGACGGCGGCGGCCAGGGTAGCGTAGCGAAACCGCAGGCACAGATCGAGGGTGCGGCGGTAGGGTCCGGCGATGAAGGCGTCCAGCGCCCGGCCGAAGCGCCGCCGCACCCGGTCGATGCCGCCGAGCAGGCCGCCGGGGGCCTGGCGCGGGCCACCCAGGGACAGATGCGCGGGCAGCACGAACAGCACCTCGATGAGGGAGACGGCGAGGATCGAGATGACCACCAGGGGGATGACGCCGATGAATTTGCCCATCATGCCGCTGACGTACACCAGGGGCAAAAAGGCGACGATGGTGGTCAGCACCGAAAAGATCACCGGCCGGCCCACCTCCACCGCGCCGTCCATGGCCGCCTGCGGATAGGGCTTGCCCATCTGCCGGTGGTCGAAGATGTTTTCGCCGATGACGATGGCGTCGTCCACCACGATGCCCAGGGCCATGATGAAGGCGAACAGGGAGATCATGTTGATGGAGACGTCCATGCCCGGCATGAGGAACATGGCGCCGAGAAAGGAAATGGGAATGCCGAGCATGACCCACAGGGCCAGACGGATTTCGAGGAACAGGCCGAGGATGAGAAACACCAGCACCAGACCGATCATGGCGTTCTTGATCAGCAGGTCCATGCGGCTTTGCAGCAGTTCCGAGGTGTCGTTCCAGATGCCCAGGCGCACCGAGGGCGGCAGGTCGCGGCTTTTCTCCGCGACGTAGCGCTTGACGATGCGGGAAATTTCCGTCGGTTTCTGATCGCCGACCCGGTAGACCTTGACCATGGCCGCCGGCTGGTCGTCGAAGCGCGCGAACTCATCGGTCTCGCGGAAGTCGTCCTTGATTGTGGCGATATCCCCGAGGCGCACCCGCGTGCCGTCGGCGAGGGTAATCAGGCTGATGTCGGCATAGCCCGGCCCGAAATAGCGCCGTTCCTTGGTGCGCAACAGAATCTCACCACCCTGGGTCTTGACCGCGCCGGCGGGCAGATCGAGGGACGCGCGGCGGATGCGCTGCGCCACCTGATCGAGGGACAGACCGTAGCGGCGCAGGTTCTCCTCGCCGATCTCGATGGAGATTTCGTAGGGCCGCACCCCGCCCAGGTCCACCTGGGTGATCTGCGCGAATTCGAGCAACTCGTCGCGGATCAGTTCGGCGCGTTCACGCAGGGCGTGACTGGAGAGCTCGCCGTAAACCACCACCGACACCACCTCGCGGCGGTTGAGCAGCTTGGCGATGACGGGTCGCTCGGCGTCCTCGGGAAAAGTGATGATGCGATCCACCGCGCTCTTGACGTCCTGGAGGATGACATCGGCATTCTCGCCGGCGCGCAGCACCGCGTTGACCATGCCCAGGCCCTCCACGGCCGTGGCGCGCAACTCGCGGATGCCGTCGACCTCGGTGAGCACATCCTCGATTTGCAGCAGAATGCCGTCCTCGATTTCCTCGGGGCCCGCGCCGGGGTAGGCGACGGAAACCTGGATGGTGTCGAGGGACACCTCGGGAAAGATTTCCTGCTTGATGGACTTGGCCATGATCAGGCCGCCGACCACGAACACCAGCATCAGCAGGTTGGCGGCCACGTGGTTGCGAGCCATCCAGCGAATCGGACCGTTCATGGCCGGGTGTCCTCCGGAGCGCGGGGGCGCAGTTTCATGCCCTCGGCGGCGCCCATGAGATGGGTGAGCACCAGCCGCTCGCCTTCCTCCAGACCCGCACCGATAAGCAGGGAATGCTGTTCGCGGCGCAGGACGTCCACGGCGCGGATGCGCAGGCTGTCGTCCTCAGCCGCGATCCATACCTCGTCACCTTCGCGCAAAGCGGTGCGCGGAATGCTCACCACTTGCGGCAGGGTGTCGCCGAGGATTTCGACCTGCACGAAGCTGCCCATTTCCAGGGCGGGGTGGTTGGCCGGCCAGGTGCCGCGCAGATTGTAGGGATCCTCGACGGCGACGACGATGCGCGCCATGCGGCCGCGTTCGTCGACCTCGCCCAGGGAGCGGACCACCTGCCCCTGCCAGGCGAAGCCGCGTTCACCGAAGGTCAGGTGAATCGCGGCGGGCGAGCCCTGCTGATTGGCGCCGGGACGCGGCACGCGCACCAGGGCAAGATCCTCCAGGGGCAGAGGAACGATGACCTCGGCGCGATCGGTGCCGATGAGTGTCGCCACCGGATTGCCGGCGCGCAGGTATTGGCCCATCTCCACCTGGGCGTTGCGCACCAGGGCATTGAAGGGCGCCCTGAGGCGGGTGCGGGCCAGGTCGAGACGCGCCTGCTCGAGTTGGGCGCGGGCCGCGGCGAGTCCGGCCTTGGCGTTGGCCAACTGGGGCTCGAAGAGTACCAGGGGATTGGGTTCCTCCTGGCCATCGAGGTCGAGACGCTGCCATTCGGCGCGGGCCACGCGGGCCTGTCCCTCCACGGTGCGCAGGTCCAGTTCGGCGCGGGCTAGGGCCGCCTGGGCGCGTTCCACGGCGAGGCGATAGTCGACGTCCTCCACGGCGAAGAGCTCCTCGCCCTTGGCAAGGCGGCCGCCCGCCAGCATCCCGGGGGCGATGTCCACCACCAGGCCGCTGACCTGGGGGGTGATGCTCACCTCGTGGCGCGGCCGCACGGTGCCCGTGGCATGAATGCGCACCTGATGGTCGCCGCGGCGGACTTCCAGGATGTCGACCAGGGCGCCGAGGGTTTCGGGAGCTTCCCGCGCCGGCGGCTGGCGGGACTTGATGAGCGCGGCCATGCCCGCGGCGCCGAGGGCAAGGATCAGCAGGGGCAGAAGGATCTTCAGGAAAAGGGCGGTACGACTCATGGCAGCTGGTCCCCTCGCTGGTCGGTTGCGCTGAGCTGAAGGTCGAGTTCGGCGGCCATCCACCGGCCGCCCAGGGCGCGCGCCAGGGTGATGCGGTCGCTGATGAGCTGGCGCCGGGCGCTGACCAGTTGGCTCTGGCTGTTGAAATGGTTGCTTTGGGCGGAGAGCACCGGCAGATAATCGGAGAGCCCGGCGAGGTATTGCTCCAGGGACAGGCGCAGGGTGGCGGCGGTGGTGGCGGTCTGGGTTTCGAGGCGCGCGATGCGCTCCTCGTTTGCACGATTGGCGGCGAGGGCATCCTCCACCTCCTGAAAGGCGCCGAGCACCGTGCCGTGATAGGCGGCGAGCCGCTCGCGGACCAGGGCTTCGTGGCGCTCGACCTCGGCCCGGCGCCGTCCGCCGTCGAACAGCGGCTGAGCGGCGTTGAGGATCAGGTTCCAGAAGGTGCCGGAGATGTCGCCAAGGGCAAAGGAGTTTTCCGCATAGCCGTAGCCGGCAAGCAGGTTGAGGGCGGGAAAGCGCTCGGCCACGGCGGCGCCGAGGCGCGCGTCGGCGGCCTGCACGCGCAGCAGCGCCGCCTGGACATCGGGGCGCCGGGCGAGCAGGGTGGAGGGCAGGCCGGCGGGAAAGGCCCGGGGCACCTCGGGCAGCGGGATCAGGGCGCCCGTCGGCAAGTCGCCGGGATAGCGCCCCAGCAGCACCGCCAGGGCATGTTCGGCCTGGGCCCGTCCTGATTCGTACTGGGGACGGCGCGCGCGGGCGGCGTCGAGGGCCAGTCGCGCCTGGTGGACATCGAGGGCGGGCACCAGGCCCTCGCGGTAGCGCAGTTCCACCCGTTCCAGGGTATCGGCGAAGGTGGCGATGCTGGCGTCGATGAGTTCCAACTGGCTGCGCTGCTCGGCGGCCAGGTAGTAGAAGTCGGCGACGCGCGCCGAAAGCGTCAGCAGCAGGGCCTGGGCGTCGCCCGTGGCCGCTTGCAGGTCGAGGTCGGCCGCTCGCGCCCGCCCGGCGATTTTTTGCCAGAGGTCGATCTCGTAGCCGGCCGCCAGGGACAGGCTGTAGCTGGTGCCGGTGTGCTCGCCGAAGATCCCCGGGCTCTTCTCGCGCCGCCCCTGGCCCTGGAGATCGAGGCTCGGCAGCAGGGGAGCGCGCGCCGCGCGTTGCAGCGCCTCGGCCTGTTCCAGGCGGGCCAGGGCCTGACGCCAGTCGGGATTGGCGACCAAGGCTTGGTTGAGCAACGCATCGAGGGCCGGATCGGCAAAGGCTCGCCACCAGGGGGCGTGGGGCGGCTCCACCTGTTCCTGGCCGGATATGCCGCCATAGGTCGCCGGCACCTCGTCGATGGGCAGTGTGATGGGCTGCGGTTGGCGCAGGGCGCAGCCGCCGGTCAAGATCAGCAGGACGACGAAAAGGCAGCGGCGCGGATTCATTCCTTGACCTCCATGCCCGCGGTGAGAAAGGGGAGAATTTCCGCCAGCAGGGCTTCGCTGTCCTGCAAGGGCGTGACGCCGGGGGGCCAGGGCAGGGGTTTGTCGAGCAGACAAATGGTGTGGCCGATGGCGGACAGGGCAAAAAACAGGCGCCAGAAAGTTCGTTGCGGGCTGAGCTGGGGCAGGGCCACGCGGGTCAGTTCCAGCAGGTAGGCGAAGAGCGGCTGCATGTGGTGGATAAATGTGCCGCGCACCACCCCGTCGGGTTCGCTCAGCGCGCGACCGACCAGGGAGATGAAGGCCCTGGCTCCCGGCCCCGCGTCGCGAAAGGCCAGGGTCGGCTCGATGAAGGCGCGCAGGATCTCCTCGATGCCGGGGGCGCGACCCTCGGCGCGCGCCCGGTCGCGCACCGCGTCAAGCTGTTGGCGGCGCGCCGTGTTCAGCGGGCAGAGGCGCCGCTCGAAAATGGCTTCCACCAGGGCTTCCTTGTTGCCGAAATGATAGTTGACCGCGGCCAGGTTGACTCCCGCCTTGGTGGTGATGGCGCGCAGGGACGTGTGGTGGAAGCCGCCTTCGGCGAAGAGCTGCTCGGCGGCGTCGAGAATGCGTTGTTTGGTGGCGGGTTGGCTCATCGGACCTCGGAAGGAATAAATTTGATCGTTCGATTTAAACGAATGTTTTACATTTTTGTCAAGGGGCTTTGTATCCGTTCAACATGCCGGGCCGGGCGCGGAGGCATCGCTTGCGGAAAAACTCGTCCGCGGCTCAAACATTTGCCGCTGCGCTCAACCTTCGCGCCCGGCCCCGCTTCCTGTGGATGCCCGGGCAATCGTTGCGGGTTTCCCCGGCGATTTTGCCCTCGGCGGGTTCCGTTTCCGCGATTGACAGAAGCGCCTCGCGGGAGGATGATGCCCGTTTGATGACGATCCCCAACCCCCTGGCCCTGTTTGCCTGACAATGTCGAATCCATCGCAAATCCAGCCGCATTTCCAGCGCCGCATCGTTGCACTGATGGTGTTCACCGTCTTTTTTTCGGTGCTCAATGGCACCATGTTCAACGTGGCGGTGCCGGATATTCAGCAGCAGTATGGCCTGTCGCCCACCCAGGTGAGCTGGGTGGTGACCGGCTTCATCATCGTCTTTGCCTTGGCGGCGGTGAGCTACGGCAAGCTGGCGGACATCTACGCCCTGCGGCGCCTCATAACCATCGGCCTGCTGCTGTTCAACGCCGGTGCCATCCTCGGCTTTTTCTCGTCCTGGTCAAGCTATCCGGTGGTGGTCGCGGCGCGCCTGCTGCAGGCTTCCGGCGGCGGCGCGATTCCCGCACTTTCCATGCTGGTGGCGACGCGCTTTTTCGGTCCCGAACTGCGGGGGCGGGTGCTGGGCGCCATGGCCTCCACGGTGGCCTTCGCCGCGGGCATCGGACCCATCATCGGCGGGCTGATCGCCGGGCGCTGGCACTGGCGCTACCTGTTTCTGCTGTCCCTGGCCACCCTTGTGGCCTTGCTGCTGTTTCGTCGCCTGCTGCCCGCCGAACCGCGCCGCGATAAGAGTTTCGATCTGGCCGGGGCCCTGCTGTTGGCGGCAGGCGTTGCGGTGTTGCTGGTGTTCATCACCGACGGCCATGTCTGGCTGCTGCCCCTGGGGCTGCTGCTGCTTGCTTGGTTCTGGCGGCATATTCTTCACGCGCCGAGCCCTTTCGCGCCGCCCCGGCTGTTTGCCAATCACCTCTATCGCCATGGTTTGCTCACGGTGTTTCTGGCCCTGGGGCCGGTGTTCGGCATGTTCTTCGCCGTGCCCCTGATGCTGCGCGCTCTCTACGATCTGTCCACCCTGCACATCGGCCTGGTGATTTTTCCCGGCGCCCTGAGCGCCGCGGCCTTCGGCTTTCTCGGCGGGCGCCTGGCGGATCGGCGCGGCAGCGTTTTCGTGGTCAGGCTCGGCCTGGCCCTGCTGCTCTTGAGTTTTCTCGCCCTCGCCGCGGTGGCCGGAGCCGATGCTCGTCTCCTTTCCCTGGTGCTGATCGTCTGCTATACGGGGTTCGCCTTTATCCAGTCGGCGCTGGCCAAGGCCGTGTCCACCACCCTGGCGCCGGAACACAGCGGCGTGGGCATGGGCCTGTACAACCTGGTGTTTTTTACCGCCGGGGCCTTCGGCGCGGCCCTGACCGGGCGGCTCATCGAGGTGTTGATCCATTTTGTTTCCCGGGGCACCCTTGAGGCCGCACCCATCCACTTCTCCGGCGTCTTTCTGGTTTCGGCCCTGACCACCGTGGCCGCGGGCGGGGTTTTTCACGGCGCCTTCCGTCATCAGGGCGGGCCCGACCGGGATCGCTCCCTGGGCTGACCCTCGGCGGCATCCCTTGTGCAATGCATCAGGCCAGCGGCGAGGGCCAGCGTCGGCCGTCCCTGATTTTCCTTTTTTGCGAGGTGCCCCGATGAAGACTGCTCTCGTGGTCGATGACGAACCCATGATCCGCCGCCAGGTGGCGGAAACCCTGATGAATTACGGCTTTGACGAGATCGTCGAGGCCGGCAACGGCCAGGAGGCGCTGAATCTGGCCCTGGCCAAGCGGCCGCTGCTCATCGTCATGGACGTGACCATGCCTGTGCTGGATGGCATCAGCGCTGCTGAAAAAATAGGCAAGCAGGCGCCGGCTCCCATCGTGCTGCTGACCGGCAATGCCGATGCGGCCACCATCGAACGGGCGCGCCTAGCCGGGGTCATGAGTTATGTGGTCAAGCCCTTCCGTGACGTGCAGCTGTTGCCCGCCGTGGATCTGGCCATCCACTATTTCATGGAAATAACCACCCTGCGCGATGAGGTCTCGGCCCTGCGCGAAACCCTCGAGGCACGCAAATCCATCGAGAAGGCCAAGGGACTGCTGATGAAAAAGGGCCTGAGCGAGCCCGAGGCCTACCGGCGCATGCAGAAGCTGGCCATGGACAAGCGTAAGTCCCTCAAGGAGGTGGCCGAGGCGATCCTGCTCATGGAGGAATGAAAGGGGGCTGCCATGCGTTCGGTTCCCTTGAATCTGTGCGGTCTGCCGCCCTGGGCCATCGCTTCGCGCCATTACAACGCCCATCCCCAGCCCCTGGACATCCAGGGCGTGCGCCACGCCAACCGCCTGCTCTTCGCGCGCCTCGACGCCCTGGAAGACCCCCAGGCGCGGGGCATGCAGTTTCACGACTACATGGATGTGACCTTCCAGTTGCACCAGTGGCAGCAGGAAACCTCCGCCAAGGGGCGCAAAAGCCTCAAGAACAGTTACCTGCGTTTTCTGCGCGGCTGGATGTTCGATTCCAACTCCCCCGAGGGGGCGGTGCTCAAGGGCTGGGTGGAGAGCCGCTTCGGCCTGCCGCCCACCTATCACGGCACCAGGATCGCCGACCAGCACGGCGAGGCCTACTACCGCTATCTGGTCGAGCGCATGAAGGGGGCGGCGCGCACCAACGCCATCAATACCCAGTTCGACGTGCTCTTCGCCTTCGTGCAGTACGAGCTGGCGCGGCGCCACCCCGGCCGCGGCCATCTGCCGCTCTATCGCGGTGTCCATGATTTCAGCGAGTACCCCATCCTCGAGGAACTCGGCAAGAACCGCTTTGTTGTGCGCCTCAACAACCTCAACTCCTTTACCAGCGATTTCGAGCGCGCCTGGGAATTCGGCAGCAAGGTCATGAAGGCCGAGGTGCCCCTGTTCAAGATCGTCTACCAGTGCGGCATCCTGCCGTCGAGCCTGCTCAAGGGGGAAGAAGAGGTGCTGGTGCTGGGCGGGGAGTTCGAGGTCGAGGTCCTCACGGGCGGCTTCGGATGAGCGAGGTCTTGTCCCGCGCCCAGGCCGCTTTTCTCGGCCTGGCCCTGGGTGACGCCCTGGGGGCGACCACCGAATTCATGACGCCGGCGGAGATTCGCGCCGCCCATGGCGTGCATCGCAAGATCGTCGGCGGCGGCTGGCTGCACCTCAAGCCGGGACAGGTCACCGACGACACGGAGATGTCCCTGTGCATCGCCCGCGCCCTGGTGGCGGCCGGCGGCTGGGATCTTGCGGGCATCGCCGAGCAGTTCGTCGCCTGGATGCGCGCCAAGCCCATCGACATCGGCGCCACCTGCCGGCGCGGCATTCGCGATTACATGCACAAGGGGCAGCTGGAAACGCCCGCCAATGACTGGGATGCCGGCAACGGCGGCGTCATGCGCATGCTGCCCGTGGCGCTTTTCACCCTCGGCGACGGCGAGCTGCTGGCGCGCTGCGCCCTGGCCCAGGCGCGCCTCACCCACCACCATCCTCTTTCCGATGCCGCCTGCGTCGCCGTCGGTCGCCTGGTGCAGCAGGCGCTGCTCGGCGCGAGCCGCCACCAGCTGCATCAGGTGGCGCGCGAGCTGGTGGCGGCCCACCCCAATTTCCGCTTCACCGACTATCGCGGGCAGGCCGGCGGTTATGTCGTCGAAACCTTGCAGACCGTCTTCCATTATTTCTTCTCCACCGCCACCTTCGAGGAATGCCTGATCGGCGTGGTCAATCAGGGCGGCGACGCCGATACCACCGGGGCCATCGCCGGGATGCTCGCCGGCGCCTTTTACGGCGCGGGCGAGCTGCCTGCCGTCTGGCTGCGCCGCCTGGACGGCGCGGTGCGCGCCGAGGTCACGCTGCGAGCGGCGCAGTTGGTTGGGCTTTCTCCCTGGGCGCGGCGTTCGTCCTGAGGGGGGCTTGCTCGGGGCAAAGTGTGGAGGATGGCCACAGGGGGGAGTTTCTCGCCAGGTTTCTTGTGGGCATTTCGACGCACGGCCCGCCCGGCCGGGCGGGTTGTTGGTTTTCGCGATAAAAAATCCCTTGTAAATACAGGATGTTGATGATTTTTGGCGCGACGGCGGGCGCGAGTCTCAGGCTGGCACCTCTGTTGCAAAGGTGATGGGCTGGCGCGCGCGGCGCCCTGGGTCCGATGAGTCCCGTATTTGGTCTGGTTTTTTATATAATAAATGGTCAGACCAATTTTAAAATAAAGGCTTGACATTTTTATTTCAGTTAAGATAGAAACCAGAAGCTTGTATACGCAAAAAATTTAGTCGCAGTAAAAATCCCGCCTGCTTCCGCCCCTGGGGGAGAGGACATCATTGCCGGCAAAGGATGGCACTCATGGCCGAGAGTCAGCTTCTCGATTACATCTATGTTGTCCTCTTCCTCCTGGTGGGGATCTGTACCGCCCTGGGGCCGCTCATCCTCTCGAACCTGGTCAATCCGCGTTCGATCCTCAAAACCACCCTCGATCCCTATGAGTGCGGCATGGATATCTTCGGCGACGCCCTGGATGTCCGCTTTCACGTCGCCTACTACCTCTACGCCCTGATCTTCGTCGCCTTCGCCGTGGACATTCTCTTTCTGTTTCCCGTGGCGACCGCCTATCACCTGGTGTCCGGCGCGCACGGCGTCGTTGTGCTGTTCATCTTCGTTTTCGTTCTGTCGCTGACCGTCGTCTATCCCTGGGCCAAAGGAGTTTTTACATGGCCGAAGAGAAAAAAGATCTCCTGAGGGTTCATACCCAGACCGAGGAGGCTCGTCGCCGCGAGCTCGACGGTCATCCTCCCGAGGAGGTCAGTTCCGTCGTTCAATTCGCCCAGGTGGAAAAGCTGCTCAATTTCTGCCGGGCCAATTCCCTGTGGCCGATGACTTTCGGTCTGGCCTGCTGCGCCATTGAGATGATGAGCGCCGGCATGGCTCGCTACGACCTGGCGCGTTTCGGCGCCGAGGTGTTTCGCCCCTCGCCGCGCCAGTGCGACCTGATGATCGTCGCCGGGACGGTGAACAAGAAGATGGCGCCCGCCGTGCTGACCCTCTATGAGCAGATGGCCGCGCCGCGCTACGTCATCGCCCTGGGCAACTGCGCCATTTCGGGCGGGCCCTTCGCGGTGGAGGAAAACTACAACGTCATCGAGGGGGTCGATCGCCTCATTCCCGTCGATGTCTACGTGCCGGGCTGCCCGCCGCGTCCCGAAACGCTCTTCGAGGCGCTGTTCAAGCTGCAGGAAAAGATCACCGGCAAGCGCTTCCCCGTTCCCATGAACAAGATGCCCGAAGGAGTCTGACCCCATGGAATCTCGTGATTCCGTCATCGCGGCCCTGCAAAGCCTGCCGGCACAGGTGCGGGAGGTGGATTTCCGGCAGCGCGGCTACCATCTGGAGGTCTGGCTGGAGCCCGAGCGCCTGCGCCCCTTTGCCGAACTGCTGCGCGGCGGCGATTTCTATCTGAGTTTCGTCTCCGGTCTGCACGTCAAGCCCGCCCTCGAAGTGAGCTACCAGTTCGCCAACCACGCCTTCGCCTGCCGTATTCTCGCCCGCGTCATCGTGGACGCCGAGCATTCCTTGCCGACCATTTCGGATATCTTTCAGGGGGCCGACTGGCACGAGCGCGAAACCAAGGACTTCTTCGGCGTGGTCTTTCGCGGCCATCCCAACCTCAAGCCGCTGCTGCTCGCCGAGGACATGGAAGATCTCAAGCCGCTGCTCAAGAAAGACGAGCGGCTCAAGGATCGCGCGGCGGTGACCCGCGCCGAAGCGGATGTCGCCGAAAAAACCCCGGCCCCCGCCGGTGGGGAGGAGGGCGCATGAGCACGACGCCGGAATTTCGCGAGCATCGTTACGTCCTCAACATGGGGCCGCAGCACCCGAGTACCCACGGGGTGTTGCGCGTCATCCTCGAAATGGAGGGCGAGTACGTCATGGATCCGCAGCCGGTGCTCGGCTACGGCCACCGCATGCACGAAAAGATGGCCGAGTCGCGCTCCTGGCCTGGCTTTCTGCCCAACGCGGCGCGCATGGACTATCTGGCCTCCCTCATCTACAACCACGGCTATGTCGGGGTGGTGGAGCGTCTGGCGGGCATCGAGGCGACGCCGCGCGCCGAATACATCCGCGTCATCACCTCGGAACTCAACCGCCTGCAAAGCCACCTGCTGTGGCTCGGCGTGCTGGTTCTGGACCTCGGCGCCTTCACGCCCATCATGTACACCTTCGAGGATCGCGAGAAAATCCTCGACATCCTCGAGGATGTCACCGGATCGCGCCTGACCTACTGCTACATGCGGGTCGGCGGGGTGGTGCGCGACATCGACGACAAATTTATCGAACGCACCCGCGAGTACATCAAATGGCAGCGTTCGCGCATGCCCATGTACGACAAGCTGGTGACCGGCAACATCATCTTCCGCAAGCGCGTCGAAGGCATCGGCGAGTTCACCCCCGACCTCGCCCGGCGCTACGGTTTGACCGGCCCGGTGCTGCGCGGCACCGGCGTGGCCTACGACATCCGGCGCGCCGAGCCCTATTCGGTCTATCCCGATTTTGATTTCGAAATCCCCACGGAAACCGGCGGCGACTGCCTGGCCGCCTATCTGGTGCGGGTGCGCGAGATCGAGCAAAGCCTGCGCATTCTCGAACAGGCCCTCGACCGCCTGCCCGAGGGGCCGTTTCTGGCCAAGGTTCCCAAGAAGATCAAGCTGCCGGCGGGCGATGCCACCTATGCCGTGGAATCCCCCCGCGGCGAGCTGGTCTACCACCTGACGGCGGACGGCAGCGAGGTTCCCTACCGCATGAAGATCCGGGTGCCCTCTTTTTCCAACCTCAGCATTCTGCCCGAAGTTTGCCGGGGGATGCTCCTCTCCGACCTCTGCGCCTGCATGGGCAGCCTGGACCTGGTGATTCCGGAGATTGACAGGTGAGCGGCGTGATGACTGATTCCTTTCTGCCCCCCGAATTGCTGCGCATCCTCTTCGCGGCGATCTGCGCCATCGTCGTGGTTTTCGGCAATGCCCTGGTCATGGGCTATCTGGAGCGCAAGTTCGCCGGACGCTTCCAGCGCCGCCCCGGCCCCATGGAGGTAGGCTGGCAGGGCTTGCTGCAGCTGGCGGTGGACGGCGTCAAGCTGGTCGGCAAGCAGTTGGTGATTCCGCGCCAGGCGGACAAGGTGCTCTATCGCATCGCGCCCATCGTGTCCTTCGCCCCGGCGGTGCTGCCCCTGCTGGTGATCCCCTTCAGTCCCAAGCTCCAGGGGCGCGATTTCGACATCGGCCTGATCTTCATCCTGGCGGTGGTGGCGATCAATGTGCTCGCCATCCTCATCGCCGGTTGGGGGTCGAACAACAAGTATTCCCTGCTGGGCGCCATGCGTTCGGTGGCGCAGAACGTCGCCTATGAAATCCCCATGCTGCTGACGTTGCTCTCGGTCATCCTGGTGACCAACACCTTCAGCTTGAAAGGGATCGTCGCCGCGCAGGAAGGCCTTTGGTTCATCCTGGTGATGCCGGTGGCCTTTCTCATCTTCTTCGTCGCCACCGTGGCCGAGACCAACCGCGCGCCCTTCGACCTGCCCGAGGCCGAGAGCGAACTGACCGCCGGTTTCATGACCGAGTTCAGCGGCATGGGTTTCAGCCTGTTCTTCATGGCCGAATACACCTACATGTTCATCGCCTGTTCGCTCACCGTCATTCTGTTCCTCGGCGGCTGGCACGGGCCGCCGCTGCCCTATGCCGAGTACACCTCGGCCTTGTGGTTTTTCCTCAAGGTGTATTTTCTGCTCATCGTCATGATCTGGATCCGCTGGACCTTCCCGCGGGTGCGCTTTGATCAGCTGCTGAATTTCTGCTGGAAATATCTGGTCCCCTTTTCCCTGGTTCACCTCCTGGTGACCGCCGTGGTGCTCAAGATATGAAAGACTATTTCGCCCAGATCTTCACGGGGGGCAAGAGCCTGCTCGTCGGCATGATGATCACCCTGCGCGAATTCTTTCGCCCGGTGGTGACCGTGCAGTATCCCCGCGAGAGACTCCCCATCTCGCCCAACTACCGGGGTCACACCATTCTGGTCCGCGACGAGGAGAAGCCCGAGAAGCATCGCTGCATTTCCTGCAAGATGTGCGAGCGCGAGTGCCCGTCGGGCTGCATCGGCCTGCAGGGCGAGAAGCGCGAGGGGGTCAAGGGCCTGGTGCTGGTGCGCTACCGGCTCGATTTCACCAAGTGTAGCCTGTGCGGCACTTGCGTGGAGGTCTGCCCGACGGATGCGCTGGATTATTCCAACGAATACCGCCATGTCGGTTTTCGCCGCGAGGACTTCCACTACGATCTGCTGGCCATGGTGGAGGAGCAGAAATGATCGTTTACCGGTATCTTGCCGAATGCATTTTCTTCGGCTTCATCGCGCTGATTTTCTTCGGCGGTTTGCTCACGGTGCGGGCGCGGCTGCTGATGCACGCGGTCCTGGGGCTGGCGGTCGCCTTCATCGGCGTCGCCGGGCTTTTCTTCCATCTCGGCTCGCCGTTCATGGCGATGATGCAGGTGCTGATCTACGTCGGGGCGGTGTGCGTCATGCTGGTGTTCGGCGTCATGGTCGGCCAGGCGCCGACCCGGACCGGCCAGCCGCGCTTGACGGGGCATAATCGGCAGCTTGCCGCCGGCTCCTGCGGCCTGGGATTCGTGTTGCTCACCGCGACCCTGGTCCGCACCCGCTGGGCGGCTGCCGCCGAGCGCGTCGGCGATTTTTCCATGCAGCACCTCGGCGAGAGTTTCCTGCATCGTTTCGTGCTGGCCTTCGAGCTCATTTCGGTAATCCTGCTGATCGCCATTCTCGGCGCCATCATCATCGCGCGCAGCCCCGAGGAGAAGACTCCGTCATGATGCCGAGCGACAATCTCACCACCTATCTGGTCATCGGCGCGTTTCTGCTCTTTGTCGGCCTCTACGGCATGATCCGCCATCGCACCCTTATCGGCATGCTGATCAGCGTCGAGCTGATGCTGGCCGGCGCCGGGGTCAACTTCTTGGCCTTCAACCGCTTCACCGCGCCGGATCCGGCCGTCGGTCAGGCCTTCACCCTGTTCATCATGGGCATCGCCGCGGCCGAGGCCGCCATCGTCATCAGTCTCGTCATCGCCGTGCATCGCCGCTTCCACAGCGTCGATCCCCAGGCCATCGACGATTTGCGCGGCTAATTTCCAGGACGAAACCATGGAACCATTGATCACGTCCAAGATCCTGCTGGCAACCCTCATCCCCATGGTGACCGCTGCCCTCGTCATGGCCACGGGGCGCAACCCCAACCTGCGCGAGACCTGCTCCTTCGGCGGCGCGGTGCTGACCTTTCTCGCGGTGATCAACCTGGCGCCGCAGGTGCTTGCCGGGGGCGGCTACGCCTACCAGCTGATCACCCTCTATCCGGGCATCAGCGTCAGCTTCCATCTCGATCCCCTGGGGCTGATCTTCGCCGGCACGGCCTCATTCCTGTGGATTCTGGCCTCGGTCTACTGCATCGGCTACATGCGCGGCCTCAACGAGCACGCCCAGACGCGCTTCTACGTGTGCTACGCGGTGTCCGTGGGCGCGGCCATGGGCGCGGCGTTTTCCGCGAATCTGTTCACCCTCTACCTGTTCTACGAGATCGTTTCGATCTTCACCTATCCCCTGGTCATGCACCATCAGGACGAGGAGGGCTACGCCGGGGCGCGCAAGTACATCATCTACCTGATGTTCACCTCCAAGGCCTTCTTGCTGCCGGCCATGGCCCTGGTCTACGTGCTCACCGGCACCCTGGACTTCAACATGGCGGGCATCGCCGGCGGCATCTTCCCCGCCGAGGCCGACCGCCTGCTGGTGATCGTCGCCTACCTGCTGTGCCTTTTCGGGTTCGCCAAGGCCGGCATCATGCCCCTGCACAACTGGCTGCCCGACGCCATGGTCGCGCCCACGCCGGTCAGCGCCCTGCTCCACGCGGTGGTCGTGGTCAAGGTCGGGGTGTTCTCCATCTGCCGGGTGATGCTCTCGGTGTTCGGCGTCGATCTGCTCGATGTCACCGGGATGGGGATGTTCACCGCCTATTTCGTGTCCTTCACCATTCTTGCCGCCTCGGTCATCGCCCTCACCCAGACCAACCTCAAGGCGCGGCTGGCCTATTCGACGGTCAGCCAGCTCTCCTATATCGTGCTCGGCGTGGCCATGCTCACGCCCCATGCGATTACCGGCGGTCTGCTGCACATCGCCAACCACGCCTTTTCCAAGATCACCCTGTTCTTCGCCGCCGGCGCCATCTTCGTCGCCTCGGGCAAGAAGGACATCGAGGAACTGGGTGGGCTGGGTTGGCGCATGCCGGTGACCATGATCGCCTTCGGCCTGGCGTCCCTGAGCATGATCGGCGCCCCGCCGGTGAGCGGCTTCGTCAGCAAGTGGTACCTGGCCCTGGGGGCCATGGACGTGAACAGCATGGTGTTGCTTGGCGTGCTCCTCGCCAGCAGTCTGCTCAACGCCGGCTATTTCGCGCCGATCTTTTTCAAGGCTTTTTTCGGCAAGCCCCGGGCGGGTGACGAGGCGACGGGCAGCCTTGAAACGCAGCCGCTGGTGCTGCTCATGGTGGTGCCGCTGCTGATCACCGGCCTGATTTCGGTGCTGATCGGCATCTGGCCCGATCTCTTTTTGAACACGATCAAGTTGATGGTGGGCTCATGATGGCACGCTGGATCGGATATCTGCGCGAGCGCGCGCACATTGTCAAAGGGGTGTTCTTCGCCTTCCTGGTGTTCGCGGTGGCCTTCGATTTTCTCATCCACCGCCACGAGCCCCATTTCTTCGGTGATCAGATCATCGGTTTCTGGTCCCTGTTCGGGCTGCTCGGCTGCCTGGGCATGATCATCGTCTGCAAGGGATTGTCCCACGTGTGGCTGGAGCGCGAGGAGGATTACCATGACCGCTAGCCTGTTCGTGCATCCGGCGAGCTGGTTCATCCTCGGCGCGGCCCTCATGCCCGTGGCGCGGCGCCTGGGGGTGATGAAGGTGTGGCTGGTGCTGATCCCGCTCATCGCCCTGGCGCGCATTCACTTTCTGCCCGAGAGCTTCGGCCTGGTCGAATATCTCGGCTTCGACTTGCAGTTCGGGCGGGTCGACAGGCTGACCTTCGTCTTTTTGCACGTCTTCGCCCTGATGGCGCTCATGGGCAGCATCTTCGCCCTGCAGGTCAAGGAAAGCGGCCAGCACATCGCCGCCTTTCTCTACGTGGCGGGCTCCTTCGGCGTGACCCTGGCGGGCGACTACCTGACCCTGTTCATTTTCTGGGAACTGATGGCCTTCGCCTCGACCTTCCTCATTTGGTACCGCAAGAAGAAGCGCTCCATCGAGGCCGGCTACCGCTACCTGCTGGTGCATACCGCCGGGGGATTGGCGCTGCTCGCGGGGATTTTCCTGCTCTACCACAGCGGGCATGACCTGTCCTTCGGCATGTTCACCCAGGAGGGCGCGGGCTGGGCCGAGTATCTGGTGATGATCGGCTTCATGCTCAACGCCGCGGTGCCGCCCATCCACGCCTGGCTGCCCGACGCCTATCCCGAGGCCACCGTGACCGGCGCGGTGTTCATGTGCGCCTTCACCACCAAGACCGCCGTTTATGTCCTGGCGCGCGCCTTTCCCGGCTTCGAGGTGCTGGCCATTCTCGGCGCGGTCATGGCCCTTTACGGCGTCGCCTACGCGGTCATCGAAAACGACGCGCGGCGCATCCTCGCCTATCACGTGGTCAGTCAGGTGGGTTACATGGTGTGCGGGGTGGGCATCGGCACCGCCATGGCCATCAACGGCACCGCCGCGCACGCCTACGCCCACATCGTCTACAAGGCGCTGCTCTTCATGGGCGCCGGCGCGGTGCTGGAGATGACCGGGCGCTCCAAACTGAGTGAGCTCGGCGGACTCTACAAGCACATGCCCTGGACCATGTTCTTCACGGTCATCGGCGGCATCGCCATTTCCGGTTTCCCCCTGACCAGCGGCTTTATCAGCAAGTCCATGATCGTCGCGGCGGCGGGCAACAATCATCAGATCATCCTGCTGGTGATGCTCACCCTGGCCGGGGTCGGGACCTTTCTCTCCGTCGGCATCAAACTGCCCTACTTCATCTGGTTCGGCCGCGATTCCGGCGTCGAGGCCAAGGAAGCCCCCTGGAACATGCAGCTGGCCATGGCCATGGCGGCCTTCGTCTGCATCTTTCTCGGCGTGTTTCCCGGGGCGCTCTACAGCATGCTGCCCTACCCGGTGGAGTACCACCCCTACACCGCCTACCACCTCTCGGAAACCTTCCAGATCTTCGGTTTCACCGGCCTGGGCTTTTACCTGATGGTCAAGTACCTCAAGCCCCACGACGTGTCCAACCTGGATCTCGACTGGTTCTACCGCAAGGGGTCGCTGCGCTTCCTCGGCTTTGCCGCCGGGCCGGTGGTGGCGGTCAACGAATGGGTGAGCAACGTCTATCGCACCATCGGCACACGCTTCACCATGGCGGCGGCGCGCGCCTTCTCCTGGTTTGACAAGGAAGGCATCGACTGGACCATCGACGGCGCCGCGCGCGGCGTGGTGGACGGCGGCGACCGCCTGCGCCGGCTGCAGACGGGACGCATCCAGCACTACATCGGTGGGGCGGTCGTGGCCCTGCTGGCGGTGCTGCTGGTGGTGGTTTTGATTTAGGCGACGAAATCGTGAAAACCGGGCGCACATCGGTGCGCCCCTACGATTTGGCAACCGGTTCGTATGACCCGTAGGGTCGCACCGATGTGCGCCCGGGGTCGTCCCCCATCGACCGACGAAGGAAGCATCGTGGAACAGTATCTGATCTTCAACGACCTGGGCTATCCCATCATTTCGGTGCTGCTGCTGCTGCCGCTGATCGGGGCGGTGTTGACCCTTTTGTTCAACAGCGACCGGGCGCTTCTGCTCTGGGGCCTGGCGGTGACGCTGCTGACGGCCCTGGCCTCGCTGCCCCTCTACACGCGCTTCGATGCCACGACCGCCCAGTATCAGTTCGTCGAGCTGCGCCACTGGCTGCCGGCCCTGGGCCTCGACTACGTGGTCGGGGTCGACGGCATCAGCGTGCTGCTGGTCTTGCTCACCACCTTCGTCATGCCCCTGTGCGTGCTCTGCTCCTGGAGCTACATCAAGGAGCGCATGAAGGAATTCATCTTCGTGCTGCTGGTCATCGAGACCGCCATGATCGGGGTGTTCGTGAGCCTCAACACCCTGCTGTTCTTCCTGTTCTGGGAAGCGATGCTGATTCCCATGTACCTGGTGATCGCCATCTGGGGCGGGCCGCGCAAGGACTACGCCTCCATCAAATATTTTCTCTACACCTTCGCCGGCAGCATTTTCTTTCTTGCCTCCATCATCGCCCTCTACGTGCAGACCGGCAGCTTCTTCATCCCCGAGTTGATGGGCCAGCCCTACGCCTTTGCCTTCCAGGCGTGGATCTTCCTCGGCTGCACCCTGGCCTTCGCCGTCAAGGTGCCCATGTTCCCCCTGCACACCTGGTTGCCCGCCGCCCACGTCGAGGCGCCCACCGCGGGCAGCGTGATCCTGGCGAGCATCATGCTCAAGATGGGCG
>NZ_JAUVWH010000057.1 GCF_030604225.1 Geoalkalibacter sp. | reverse complement strand
GGCTAGACGATGGGGACTGAGTGGTGAGCCGCGTAGGAGTCGAACCTACGACCATCTGATTAAAAGTCAGATGCTCTACCAACTGAGCTAGCGGCTCGCGCAACGGAAGCCTGTTATATATTAAGCCTCGGTACGCGTCAACTTCTTTTTTTCACTTTTTTTCTTTTTTTTGCTTTTTCCCCCTCAGCCCGCCGCGAAGGGGTTTTTCACCTGGATCGTCTGATCGCGACGCGGTCCCACGGACACCAGCACCACCGGGCAGCCGCAGAGTTCCTCGATCTTTTTCAGATAGGTGCGCGCCGCCGCCGGTAAGTCCTCGACGCGGGTCGCACCGGAGATATCCTGGCGCCAGCCTTCGACTTCCTCGAACACCGGCTGGCACTTGGCAAGAATATCGAGATCATGGGGATAGTCCGTGATCAGCTGTCCCTGGCAGGTGTAGGCGGTGCACACCTTGATGGTCTCCAGGTCGTTGAGCACGTCCATCTTGGTGATGGCCAGGCCGGTCATGCCGTTGAGCCGCACGGCCTCGCGCAGGGCCACGGCGTCGAGCCAGCCGGTGCGGCGCGGCCGCCCGGTGGTGGCGCCGAATTCCTGGCCGATGCGGCGCAGGCGCTCGCCCATATCATCGTTGAGCTCGGTGGGAAAGGGGCCCTCGCCGACGCGAGTCACATAGGCCTTGGAGATGCCGATCACCTCGTTGATGAAGCGCGGCCCGATGCCGGCCCCGGTGCAGGCGCCGCCGGCGATGGTGGAAGAGGAAGTCACATAGGGGTAGGTGCCGTGATCCACATCGAGGAGACTGCCCTGGGCGCCTTCGAAAAGAATGTTGCGCCCGGCGCGGATGCTTTCGTTGAGCAGCACCGAGGCGCTGCCAAGATACTGCTTGAGACGCAGGCCGTAGGCGCCGTACTCATCAATGATCGCCTGTTCGGACAGAGGCGCCTGGCCGAGAAATTTCTCCAGCAGGAAATTTTTCTCCGGCAGCAGCTCGCGCACCTTGCGGGCGAAAACCTCGGGCTGAACCAGGTCGGCGAAACGGATGCCGCGGCGGCCGATCTTGTCCTCGTAGGTCGGGCCGATGCCGCGGCCGGTGGTGCCGATCTTGCGCCCGCCGCCACTCTCGCGCGCCTTGTCGATGGCCACATGGTAGGGCATGATAATGTGCGTGTTGCCGTCCACCACCAGCTGCCGGTCGTCCTTGAGGTAGCCGCGCGCCTTGAGGCGATCGATCTCCTCGAGAAACACCCGCGGATCGAGGACCACGCCGTTGGCGATGATGCAGCGCTTGCCCTCGTGCAGAATTCCCGAGGGAATCAGGTGCAGGACGGTCTTTTCGTTGCCCACCACCAGGGTGTGGCCGGCGTTGTTGCCGCCCTGATAGCGCACCACGTCGCCGGCATATTCGGTATAGATGTCGACGACCTTTCCCTTGCCTTCGTCACCCCACTGGGCGCCGACAATAATGACATTTGCCATGATTGAGTATCCTTCTTTGTTTAATCGGTCAGAAATGCGAAATCACCCGCCAGAATATCCTGCACGGTCGCCTGCAGGCTTACCCCGTCGGCCACCCGGATGATGCGCACATCCTCATCCTCGCGGCCCAGGGTCATGACATAGCGAAAGCCCATCTTGCGGGCATAATCCATGGTCTCCTCCAGCCCCCGCGGATAGATGTCGCGCGCGGCGCTATAGCCCGCCGACCGCAGCAGGCGGGCCAGGCGCTGGGCCAGCAGCTTATCGGTGCCCGCCTGAAAAATCAGCACGTCGATGCTGCTGCGCGTGCGCTCCTCGAGCACGTCATCCAGGGCAAAGAGCAGGTTGAGAACGTTGAACGCGAACCCCGTGGCGGGAGCGGGAAACCCATAGCGCGCCGTCAGATTGTCATAGCGTCCGCCGGAGCAAACCGCGCGCCCCAGGCCGGGCAGAAAGCCCTGGAAAATGATGCCGGTATGATAATCCAGGCCGCGGATCTCGCCAAGGTCCAGGGTGATGTGTTCATCAACCCCATAAACCGCGAGAATATTGAGCACTTGCGCTAGATTGTCAAGGGCGCGCCGCGAGCGGTCGTTTTTCACCACGGCGGCGGCGCGCTCCAGCACCTCGCGCCCGCCGAACAGGCGGGGCAAAGCGCTGATCTCATCGCGCGCCTGCTCCGAAACGGGAGCGTTGGCCAGCAGGGCCTGCAGCCCCGAATTGTCCTTGTGGCCGATGGCGGTCTCGACTTCGCGGGCCAAATCACCGGGCAGGGACAAACCCTCCATGACGCCGCGAAAAAATTCGACCTGGCCGATATCCACGGTGAATTCGCGGGCGCCGACGGCCTTGAGGCCCTCAACCGCCATGGCGATCATCTCGGCATCGGCCTCGGGGCTCTGCAAGCCGATCAGCTCGACGCCGGCCTGGAGGATCTCACGATCCTTGCCGGTCTGCTGCTCGGCATGGCGCAGCACCCGCCCGGCGTAACCCAGCCGCAGCGGCAGGGGGAACTCGCGCATGCGGGTGGCGACGATGCGCGCCACCTGCGGGGTGATATCGGGCGGGATGGCCACCAGCTGCCCGCCCTGGCGATCATCGAAGCGAAAGGTGCGCTCGCGCAGGCCCCCGCCCAGCCCCTTTTCCAGCACATGGAAATATTCCAGGGAAGGCGGCATGATGGGGCGAAACCCCCAGCGGGCAAAAACCTCGAGGAGGCTGCGCTTGAGGTATTCGATCTTGGCCGCCTTAATCGGCAAAAAATCCTTGACCCCCCGCGGGAGCATGGTTTCAGGGGTGGCGGATGGCAGTTTCATGCAGGGAGAAATTCCTTTCCGAAAAGGCCGCGGCCCGTCTAGAGCTCGACCTGAACGGCGGACAGAATGCTTTCGTGACCGCGCAGGCGCGCCAGCACATCCTCGGGCACCAGACTGTCCACGGTGATCAGCGACACCGCCTCGCCGCCGCGCTTGGTGCGGCGCGAGAGGTTCATCATGGCGATATTGACATTGGCCTCGGCCAGAACCTGACCAATGAAGCCGATGACGCCCGGCCGATCGACGTTGAGCAAGACCAGGACATGGCCCTCGGGGATGGCTTCAAGCTGGTGATCGTCGATGCGCACGATGCGCATGTCGCGGCCGTTAAACAGCGCGCCGGCCACCGCCTTGCGTTCCCCGCCCGCCTCGACGGTCAGGCGAATGAGATTGGAGTAGCCTTCCGCCGCCTGGTTTTTCACCTCGACCACGGCGATGCCGCGGTCGCGGGTCAGATGAGGCGCGTTGACGTAGTTGACGGCATCGCCGAGCAGCGGCGCCATCAGCCCCTTGAGCAGCGCCATGGTCATGGGCGCCGTGGGAAAATCGGCCACGTCGCCGGCATATTCGATGGTCACCCGCTGCAAGCCGCGCGGACTCAACTGGGCCTGAAAGGCGCCGAGTTTTTCCGCCAACTGGAAATAGGGGCGAATCACCGGCAACAATTCCGCGCTCACCGAGGGCACGTTGAGCGCGTTGACAATCACCCCGCGGGTGAGAAAATCCACCACCTGATGCGCCACCTGAACAGAGATGTTGATCTGGGCATCGACGGAGGACGTACGGATATGCGGCGTGCAGATCACCTGGTCGAGCTTGAGCAGGGGATTGTCGGACTCGGGCGGTTCCTTGGCAAAAACATCGAGAGCCGCGCCGGCCACATGCCCGGCGCCGATGGCCCGCGCCAGGGCAACCTCGTCGATCAGTCCGCCCTGGGCGCAATTGACGATGCGACAACCCGGCTTGACCTTGGCCAGGGTCTGCTCGTCAAGCAACTGAAAGGTTTCCGAATTGAGGGGGACATGCAGGGTGATGAAATCGCTGCGCGACAAAAGTTCGGAGAAACCGACCTGCTCGGCACCCAATTGGCGAACCACCTCGGGGCTCAGGTAGGGATCGTGAACCAGCACGCGCATCTTGAGGCCGACGGCGCGCTCGACCACCAGGCGACCGATCTTGCCGGCCCCCACCACGCCAAGGGTCTTGCCGGAGATTTCCACTCCGGTGAACACCGTCTTGGACCAGCCGCCGTCCTTGACGGCGCGGTCGGCGCCGGGAATGTTGCGCGCCAGGGCCAGGAGCATGGCGAGAGTGTGCTCCGCCGAGGTGATGGCGCTGCCGAAGGGCGTGTTCATGACCACCACCCCCTTGTGGTTGGCGGCGGCCAAATCGACATTCTCGACCCCGATGCCCGCGCGCCCGATCACCCGCAGGCGTTGCGCCGCCTCGAACAGCTCGGCGTTGACCTGGGTGCCGGCCCTGACCACCAGGGCTTCGGCATCGGCGATGAGTTCAAGCAGCTCCTCGCGTCCGGCACCCGGCCGGTAATCCAGTTCGATGCCCGGGGTTTCCTCGAAGATGCGCAATCCCTCGGCCGAGAGCTTGTCGGAAACCAGTACCTTCATTGCCTCTCCCACCACCCCGAAATCACCGTAAAAACGCCGTATCCGGCGAGTTTACCAAAGCTCGTACACTAGCAACAGGCAGGGGGGATGTCAAGAACTAAGCCGGCGCGAAAAAGGCCCCGCCCGAGGGCGGAGCCGGAATCGAATCGGCACGGATCAATCATGAAAGAGCGTGCTTCAGGCCCGCATCACGTTTTGCGCCTGCAAGCCCTTGGGGCCCTGCACAACGCTGAACTTCACCGCGTCGCCCTCGGCCAGGGTCTTGAATCCCTCCATCTGAATCGCGCTGTAGTGCACGAATACATCCGGCCCCCCGGTCTGCTCGATAAACCCGAATCCCTTGGTTTCATTGAACCACTTCACCTTTCCCTGTTCCTGTTCCATTACTCCCTCTCCCTGCGTGAGCGAAATGTGCCCGCCGGCGGCGATCAGACCGACGAGAAACCTCCTTCATCCGCGACATCCCGGGATCGCCACTTTATTAAGAAAATCGAACCAAAACACAGGGGAAAGAACCATCTTGTCCTCCGGTGAGGCCGGAGGCGACTGGCGGGCATAATCACCGCAAGGAGCGTTCAGGAGCGTGAATCGCGACTGCCTTCGACCTGGGACACCATTTCCCAGGCCACCTTGGCGAAACAGGGCGAACAGATGGTCGCCGTGTCGATTTCGCTGCGATTCTCCCGCACCTGGTGCCCCTTGCCGGCCTTGACGCCGAGAAAGCTGCCGCACCAAGCACAATAACGAAGCAATGATGCCTCCCCTGCTGGTCAACCGGCGCACCCTGGCAGAATAAATCAATGCGGCCAGCGACTCATTTAGGTGCTCATTCTAACAGAACAACGTCCTACTTCAATGCCGATTCCTTGCGCAAGAACGTCATGAGCAGACGCACACCGAAGCCGCTCGCCCCCTTGGGCACCCAGGCTTCGCCCTTTTCTTCCCAAGCCGTTCCGGCGATATCCAGATGGGCCCAGGTGAGGCCCTCGGCGAATTTCTGCAGAAAGGCAGCGGCGGTAATGGTTCCGGCCGGACGCCCACCGATATTCTTGACATCCGCGATGTCGCTCTTGATCTGTCCGGCGTACTCCTCCCAGAGCGGCAGTTGCCAGAGCTTTTCACCGCTGCGACGTCCGGCATCGAGCAGCCGGGCGATGAGTTCCTCGTCGTTACCGAGAACCGCCGCGGCATGGTGACCCAGGGCGATGATGCAGGCGCCGGTGAGGGTCGCGAGATCAATGACCGCGCGAGGGTTGTAGCGCTTGACGTAGGTGAGGGCGTCGGCGAGGATCAGCCGGCCCTCGGCATCGGTGTTGAGCACTTCGATGGTGCGCCCCGACAGGGAGGTGAGAATGTCGCCGGGGCGCATGGCGTTGCCGGAAGGCAGGTTTTCCACCGCCGGAATCACACCCACCAGATTGATGGGCAGCCGCGCCCGGGCCGCCGCCTGAAACGTCCCGAGCACCGCCGCCGCGCCAGCCATGTCCATCTTCATTTCATCCATCTTCTCCGCCGGCTTGAGGGAAATCCCGCCCGCATCGAAAACCACGCCCTTGCCGACCAGGGCCAGGGGCCGGTCCTCCTTGGCGCCGCCGGCATATTCAAGAACAATCAGGCAGGGTTCGCGCACGCTGCCTTGGGCCACGCCGAGGAGCGCCCCAAAACCCTGCGCCTCAAGTTCCGCGCGGTCGATGACGGTGCAGGAAAAACCCGCTTCCCGCGCGATGTCCTGGGCCTGCTGCGCCAGATAGCGCGGCGACTTGACATTGCCCGGCTCGTTGACCAGGTCGCGCGCCAGATACACCCCCGCGGCCACCGCCTGGGCCTGCGCCACGCCCGCTTCGACGGCCGCGACCTCGGCCCCCTCGGCAACCAGGTAACAGACTTGGGCCATGGCGGGCGGCAGCTTGTCGCGCTTTTCGGTGCGATAGCGGTCAAAACGGTAGGCGGCCTGAAGCAGGCCTTCGCTCAAGGCTTGGGCCACATCCCCGCGCGCGGCGCCCTTGACGCGGACCTGGACCAAATCCGTCGCCATCTCGACGATGCGGCGCTGCTGCAAAAAGGCGCAGGCGACGGCCGCCGCCTTGCGCAGCCGATCCAGGTCGAGGTCCGCTTCACGCCCCAAACCGACCAGCAGCACCCGTTGCGCCGGCAAGCGCCCGCCGCTGGCGAGCAGCAGGGTTTCCTGAAATTCACCGCGAAATTCCCCGGCCCGCAGCGCCTGCTGTACCAAACCGCCAAGCGCCTCGTCGAGTTGCCGAACCAGGCGGCCCTTGAGCTTGTCCTCAAAAACGCCGACCACCAGGGCCGCGGTCTTGCGTTTTAAAAAATCGGTCTTTTTCACCTTGAATTCCATGATTCACCCTTTCCCTTGACTCAAAGAATGACCGCTATCCAGGCGCGGCCTTCGGCTATGACTTTAATCGAAACAGTCTGCATTGCAAGAAAAGACCAAGCGCGCGACAAAGCCCTGGGACGGCGGCGCGTTTTGACAATTGCCCAACGCCGGGTAAACTCCTCAAATTATGCATTCCCTTAGCAAATGCTCCCCATCGCCGTTCCTTTAGGAGGTCCGCAATGAAATGCCAGTCGCTGCTGCAACCGGCCCTGATCGCCGTGGCTTTTTTCCTCATCAGCGCCTGCGCGCCCACGACACAAATCACCGACACCCGCCACATCACCCAATACGAGGTGCGCAACGGCCAAACCGGCATCACCGGGCAGGTACTGTTCAAGGAAAGCGGCATGCCCCTGAAGGACGCCTACGTCAATGTCTATCCCGACACTCTTTCCAACCTGTTGGGTCCCTCCCAGTTCATCTCCAGCCCGACGGATGACGAGGGGCGCTATCTGATTACCGACGTGCCGCCCGGCACCTATTACGTCGTCGCCCGCAAGCGCATCAGCGGCCAACCCACGGGTCCGCTGTCGCCGGGAGACTACTTCTCGGAACACCAGCGTATTTCAACGGAAGTCGTCTCCGGCAAGCTGGCTGTGGTGAACCTGCCGGTGGTCCCCATCAAGGCCCCCATGTTCTTCAAGCGCTCCGTCGGCGAGCAGCGCACCGACACCGGCATCCGCGGCATCCTCACGGACGAAAACGGCAAGCCGGTTCCTGGCAGCTTCGCCATCGCCTACCTCAATGACGACATCAAGCGCGCCCCTGATTTCGCCTCGACCCTCACCGACCAGGACGGACGCTTCGTTCTTTACCTGCCCCAGGGCGGAACCTACTATCTGGCGGCGCGCATCCACGCCTGGGACATGCCTCGTCCCGGCGAGCCCTACGGGTTGTACGGCAACGGCGAAGCCAAGCCCCTCGAAGTCGCCGAGGGGCAGTTCATCGAAGGACTGCGCCTGGTAATGAGGCCCTTCGAAGGTGAGTACAAACCCGGCAAGAGCCGTCGCCCCTATTGACCCCGCCCAAAGCGGCGGATGCCCGCACCGGCATCCGCCGCTTTTGTTTTCAAATCAAAAAAATTATTTTCATTGATATTCACCCATGATCGCGCTAGACTGCGGCCCTAACCCTGCTATGGCCCTGCCTTGCGCGGCAGATTGATCCCCAAGCCCTTGACCACGGCGCCCATGTTCAACGACTACCAGACCATCGTCAAGCATCTCGGCGACCTGCCGCCCATGCCGGCCGTCGCCATCAAGGTCCTGGAACTGCTGCGCAATCCCTATTGCTCCGCCAAATTGCTGGCCAAGGCCATCTCCCACGACGCGGCCGTCTCGGGCCGCATCCTGCGCATCGCCAATTCGCCGATCTACGGTCGCCAGAAACGGGTCACGACCCTGGAAGGGGCCATCGTCGTCCTGGGCGAGAACATCCTACGCACCCTGGTGCTCGAAACCAGCCTGCGCGGCATCAACAAATCCTTCGGCCGCCTGGAGCGCATGCTCTGGGAGGATTCCATCGGCTGCGCCATCGGCGCGCGCATCCTCGCCCGCCACCTGGGACAGGCCGACCCCGAGGAAACCTTCATTGCCGGGCTGTTTCGCCACATCGGCAAGGTCGTCATGAGCAACCACGACAAGGACACCTATCAGCGCGTCATGGAAACCGCCCGCACCGCCAACGAAGGTCTGATCGACGTGGAGCGCGCGTTTTTCGCCTTCTCCCATGAACTGGTCGGCGCCGCCGTTCTCGACAACTGGAACCTGGCGCCGGCCTTGGTCCAGAGCGCCCTGCACCATCACGATCTGCAACTCGATCCCCAGTGCGATGCCCAGGTCTGGCATCAGGTGGCCATCGTCAACATCGCTGGACAGTTCTGCCGGCGTCTGGGCATCGGCCAGGAAACCCCGCAACCGGAGCTCAACCTGACCCTGACGCCCGGCGCCATCCACCTCAAGCTCGGCAGCGAACCCCTCGAAAAAACCCTCGGCGAGCTCGAAGCCCTGTTCGAGAAGGAGCGGGATTTCTTTCTGGTGCCGGCTCGCTGACGCCCGGACTCGTTCAGCCAGGCTGGGTCATTTTGACCCTGGCCTAGCGACAAAATGTCCAAACTCCCCACCAACGCTTCAATCCTCCGCAAAAAACTATTAAAATTTTAACAACTTAAAGGACGTCCCGGGCAATCCTGCCTCTGGCACGGCCGATGCAAAATATCCACGGCGAAGCCCGACGGGGCCGAAATTCGATGCCCAGGGCTCCGCACATAATCGCAGCGGAGGAGAAAATTGTGTCATGACCAAGCTCATTGAATTATCGGCCGTCCTCATCTTTTTCCTGATCAGCAGCAGCGCCGCCTTCGCCGCTTCAAGCCAAGCCCAGGGACCGGGGAGCCTGTTTTTCATCCTGATCACCCTGTTTCTAGGTTACTGCGCCCTGCGCGTCGGGCGGCAAATTCTTGATCAGGCCCGGCGCGCCGCCTGCCAAAAACACCCGCGTTAAGACGCCTCCCCTTCCCGGTCCCCGCAGCCCAGCGGAGCGCCCACCTCGCCTTGGCGCTCCGTTTTCCTCGCACACGCTGATTTGCGTTTGACTTGACGCAATGCGCCCGCTAAAATAAAAATAATTTTTCATAAAAAACGCCTCAGCCTTTAAGGTTTAAGCCGATCCGCAACCTGGGAGGTCGACCCATGGCCGACACAACTGCCGCCGCCAAGCACGGGGGACAGACGGAAATCCTCCTCGAAGAGGACAGCGAGCGCCACACCTTGCGCCTCGAAGTGCTCAAAGGCGCCCAGGAGTGCCGCGTTTCCGTGACCCCCAAAAGCAAGGAGGGACAGCTCACCAAGGATGAGGTGCTGGCCCTGCTCGCCGCCCATAACATTACCCACGGCATCGACGAGGGGCAGGTTCAGGTTCTGTGCCGCACCCTCGCCAAGGGCAAGAACGCCGGCAATTTTCTTCTGGCGGAAGGCGTTTCGCCCAAACCCGGCCCCGATGGCTATCTGGAGTTGTTCGTCAAGATCTCGTCGGACTCTCCCGACTACGTCGAGGACGAGGACGGCACCATCGATTTCCGCACCCTGAACTTCTTCTCCAATGTCCTGCCCGGGCAGGAGATCGGCGTGGTGCGGCCCCCGGAACTGGGCGATGACGGCTACACGGTGCGCGGCGAGACGCTGCCGGCGCTCTACGGCAAGCCGCTCAAGCTCACGGTCGGCGCAGGGGCCCGCACGGAGGGCGACAAGGTCCTCTCCGACCTGGAAGGCCGGGTGCTCTATGACGGCAAAACCGTCTCCGTCACCGAGGAGTACCTGGTGCAGGGCGATGTGGATCTGGCGGTGGGCAACATCGATTTTCGCGGCTTCGTGCAGGTCAAGGGCGATGTCCTCGACGATTTCGACATCCATGCGATCAAGGGCATTCAGGTCAATGGCAACGTCGGCATCTGCCAGATTTCCTCGGAGGGCGACATCGCCCTGGGCGGCATGGCCGGCCAGGGGCGGGGCACTATCACCTGCGGCGGCAATCTGGTGGTCACCTACCTCAACGACGTGACCGTCGAATGCGAGGGCGACATCCTCGTCAAAAACGAAATCCGCAATTCCCGCGTGTATTGCCTGGGTACCCTGACCATCGCCAACGGCAACATCTTCGGCGGCGAAACCTACGCCCTGGGCGGTATCGAAGTGAAAAACGTCGGAGCCTTCAGCGGCATCAAGACGCGGCTCTACGCGGGCATCGACTACCTGCAGATCAAACTGGGCCGCCAGCTCGACGAACTACAGATGGAGTTCATCGAAATCAACGACGACCTGGCGATCCTCAGCCACCAACTCAAGCTCACCGGAACCTTGAGCGCGGATGACAAAAAGAAAGTGATGGAGCACACCAGGCGCCTGGAGGAGATCAATCAGCTCAAACAGAAGCTTAACGACCAGATGATTGAGGCACGGGAATTCGCCGAACGCTATGCCAACGGCAAGGTCAATATTCGCGGACGGCTCGGGGAAGGCGTGGTGCTGCACATCGGCGAGAGTGCCGAGGAGATCAAGCTGGAACGCAACGGCGCGGTGTCCATCATCGAAAACCGCAAGGAGGGCGGCTTTCACTACCTGTCCCTGACGCCGCTCTCCAAACCGGCAAGCGCCCTGGAACAGGAGCTGGCCGCGCAGGACACAGACGCTGCGGCAAGCGGCGCGGGCGAGTGGGGCGCCTGATTAGAGCAGGCGTTCCTGTTCGAGATAGGCTCGCAGCTCCCGCCACTGGCGGCAGAGCTCGGCATAGCGGGCGTCGGCTTCCCGCAAGTGGCCCTGACGACCCGCGTTTTCCAGATCCAGGGCGGTGTTCTTCATGGCCGTCGCGCCGACCACCGCCACCGAGCCCTTGATGGTATGGGCGGCGTTGCAGGCGCGGCGCAAATCGCCACTCTCCAGGGCGGCGCGCAACTCCTCAAGCCGCAGTGGCAGGTCTTCCGCCAGCATTGAAAGACAATCCATCAACAATTCCCGATCACCCTCCAAGGCCGCAAGAGCGCCGGGCAGATCTATCAGCGGATTTGCTTCCATTGACCTCTCACCCCCTGATGTTCACAAGGTCCACGACCCCGTTCAAGGCCCCAGCCGTTTCTTCAAGTCGGGTAGGTTATCGCGCAAATGCCCGGGGATAACCTCCGAGGACAGGGGGCGGGCAAGAAAATACCCCTGTGCCTCGTCACAATTGCGGACCCGAAGAAAATCGATGTGCGACCGCTCCTCCACGCCTTCGGCCACCACCCGCAATCCCAGACTGTGCGCCATGGCGATCATCGCCTCGATGATGGCCGCCTGACCGTAGGGCCGTTCAAGATCGGCGAGAAAGGAACGGTCGATCTTGATCTGGTCGATGGGAAAGGAGCGAAGATGGTTGAGGCTGGAATAACCGGTGCCGAAATCGTCGAGGGACAGGCTGAGACCGCGGATTTTGAGATCCGTCAGGGTCATGATCGCCTCCTCGGATTTATCCATCACGGTGCTCTCGGTCATTTCCAGCACCAGGGAGCGAGGCTTGAGGCCGCTTTCGGCAAGAATGTCATCCATCAGATCGATAAAATCGGATTGGCGAAACTGGCGCGCCGAAATGTTCACCGCCAGGCGCAGGCCACCAAACCCTGAGTCGTGCCAGGCGCGCACCTGCCGGCAGGCCTGGCGCAGCATCCACTCGCCCAGGGGCAGAATCATGCCGGTTTCCTCGGCCAGGGGGATAAACCGCTCCGGTTCGATTTCCCCGAGAACCGGACTGTGCCAGCGCAGCAGCGCCTCGACGCCGACCACCTCGGCGCTGCGCAGATCGATCTGCGGTTGGTACCGGAGAAAAATCTCGCCGCGCTGCCAGGCCAGGCGCAGATGCTGCTCCAACAGCAATTTGGCCTGAATGCGGCGGTTCATTTCCATCGAGAAAAACCTGTAGGTCTGGCGTCCCTCGGCCTTGGCGGTATACATGGCCGCGTCGGCGTGGCGAATCAGGGTGTCGACGTCCGTGCCGTCGGCCGGGCTCAGGGCAATGCCAACACTGGTACTGCTGTAAACCTCGCGCCCGGAGATTTGAAAGGGCTCGGCAAAAGCCGCCAGGATTTTTTTCGCCACCGCCTCGGCCTGCCCCTGACCATGGATGGCGTGCAGGATGATGACAAATTCGTCGCCGCCATGGCGCGCCACGGTGTCGGCTTGGCGCACGCAACCGCGCAGCCGGCTCGCCACCGCCTTGAGCAGTTGGTCGCCGCCGTCATGCCCCAGGGTGTCGTTGATGTCCTTGAAGCGGTCCAGGTCGAGAAACAGCAGGGCCAGCTGCTGGCCTTCGCGTTGGGCGAGGGCCACCGCCTGCCCCAGGCGTTCGAGGAACATGCGGCGATTGGGCAATCCGGTCAGGGGATCGAAATAGGCCAGCCGCTCCACCTGCTCCAACGCCTCGCTGCGTTCGGTGCGCAGGCGCAGGGCGAGCAGGCCGAAGGAGAGCTGGTTGGCCAACTCCACGAGCAGTTGCTCTTCCTCGGCATCGAAAACATTTTCCTCGCGGGCATAGATACCCAACACACCGAGGCAGCGATCCTCGGCCAGCAGCGGCAGGGAGATGCAGGAGGCCAGACCGCGCCGCGCCGCTTCCAGCCGAAAGGGCGCGAACACGGGATCGCCGGCGATGCTGGGGCAGACCACCGGCCTTCGCTCCCGCACCGCCCGTCCGCTGGGGCCTCGACCACTCTGGCGGTTGCCCCAGGAGATGCTCAAGCCTTGGAGAAACTCGGCATGCTCGCCGAAGATGGCGACGGGCCTGATGCGCCGGGACTCATCCTCGGCCGCCAAGCCCACCCAAGCCAGGGCAAAGTCGCCTTTTTCGACGACGATGCGACAGACCTCCTGGAACAGGTCCTCTTCCGTCAGCGTCCGCAGCAGGGCATGATTGCAGCCGGCCTGAATCTGGTAGGCCCGCGAAGCGCGGCGCGAGGCCGCCAACTCCTGCCGGGCCTGAAGCAGCTGATCCTCCTGGCGGAGCAACTGGTCGCGCTGCGTCTCCAGGACGCGCAACAACTCATCGCGTTGCGCGTCGGGGTGCCGACCACCGGCGCACGCCAGTTCGCCGACGCCGCCGAGGGACTCCCGTGGCGACGAATCTGCTTGGGGCTCCACGCATGGCTCCCCCGGTCGCTTGCTTATCGGCGGCAACGGTCTCTCCTCGGTCTGCAAACCCATCGGCGTCCCCTCGGAAAACAAATACATTCTAACGTTTTTTGTCGATTTTGCATTAAACGGCCGCGCGACACCTAAAGACCGCTCGCCTCCAGGGAACTGAGGGCGGCCAACTCGCCCAGGCGCAGAGCCATCCTGCACCGCACCAGCGTCGGGATTTCCACGTGCAGGCACAGGGTGCCGGGCGCGAAACGCCTGGCCTCCAGGCGCTGCAGGGCATTGCCCCCGGCCCCCGGCAGCCAGCGAATGTTTTCGCCGGGCAAAAAGCTGCGCTCCTCGCCCGGCAGCAAACTGCGCACCTCGACGCGCGGATCGAGGGCGCGGCCAAGCAACTGCAGGCGGCCAAGCACCGCGAAATGATAGCCCAGGTGCGGGCCCTCGCAGAACTGCACGTAAATTTCCTCGGACAGATCGCGCAACACGGCCAGGCCGGCGCGATAGGCGGCGCGCGGAAACACATGCAACACCGTGCCGCGCGCCTCGACCCGGCCGATATCCGCCGGTCGCAGATAGGGCGGCAGGCCCCCCAGGCCGACGATCAAGCGCACATCATCCGGCGCCGTGCCGACGCAGCCGTGAATGTCGAGAACCAGGCGCGGCGCGGACGCGCCGAGCAGGGCGGCGAAATGGCCGAAACCCTTTTCGAGCTTGTAGCACAGGGGATGACCCGCGGCGTCCACATAAGGATAAATGACGTCGATGTTGCTCGGATTGAGGGGCACGCCCCACCCCTTGAGCTTGTCCAGGTTCTCGTCCGTGAGGGGTTCGCGCCCGGCGAAGCCGAGATTGATGAGCGCGGCGCGCGCCTTGCCCGCACGCAGAAAGTACAGTGTCACCTCGTAGGTATGGGGATCATAGGGACCGTGGGTCGCCGTCAGCAGAGGCAGGGCCGCCGGGGCGTGGTTTCGCCGCAGCAGAATCACGCCGCCGGCGCCGTCGGGGAGAAAGCGTCCTTCGGCCTCGGGCAACAGCGGCGGACAGGGTCGCCAGCCCGTATCCCCGGTCGGCAGTTCGCCGAAGAAGCGTTTCAGCAGGGCCTCGCGCCACAGCGGCACAAAGCGGATGGCGCGCTCCTTCAGGCGGTACCAGACCTGATAGCGTGGCACGTCGAGGTAGACCCGAATGCCCTGGCGCAGCAGCAACTCACGGTTGTAATTGTTCTGCGTGGTCTTGAGTAGGCGCTCGGTGATCTCCTCCATGGCCGCGAATTCGGCCTCGGGAGGCGCCGGCTCGACCAGTTCGACCCGCTTGAGATGGCGATAGTCCTCCCGGCCGACCTCCACCTCCAGGCGATTGAGGTAGCGACGGAAGGGATCGCTCTCCTCCACGGTGAAGCGATTGACGAACAGAGGTGGAATGCGTGTTTCGCGTTGATCCATGACGGCCTTGCCCCGCTGCTTTTTCTCAAGTGTACCACCGGGGCGTCCAGGACTCAGGCATGCGGGCAGCCTGGCGCCCATTCGGGCGTTTCCCGGGCGAGGCACGCGGCCAGAGCCTCTTCGATGGCCGCCAGCCCCCACGCTTCGTCGTCGACGTTGATCTCGACGCGCCGCGCCGGCAGGGTATGGCGGTAGAGGGGGTCATAATAGAGCTCCATCAGCTCGCGCGCCAGCCGCGCCCAGTCCTCGCCGTCGAGCAGGCCGAACAGGCGCTCCACTGCTTCGTTGCCCAGGCGCCGCCGCAGACTGGCGATGGGCGCGCGAAACAGGTCGCGATGGGCGGAGGTTGCGGGATAATCGCGCAGAATCCGCGCGACCCGGGTTTCCAGGGAGGCCTCGAGCCACAGGGAGGTTTCTTGTTGCAGGGATTGATAGACACTTACCGGCAGCAGGCATTTGCCGATGTGACGACTTTCGCCCTCGGCCAGGGCCCAGCCGTCGGCGGGAATTTTGCGCAGTTCGTCCCAGAGCAGCGCCTCGAACAGCTTTTGCCCCGGCTGGGGGGCAAGACCCAGGGCGCCGAAGGCACTGCCGCGATGACCGGCCAGGGCTTCCAGATCGATGATTGCATGGCCCCGTTCGCGCAACAGATGCAGAAAGCGCGTCTTGCCCACCCCGGTCAGGCCGCGCAGGACAAACAGTCGCCCCCAGCGCGGCGCGGCGAAAAAGTCCTGCACATGACGGCGAAAAGCCTTGTGGCCGCCGCGCAGCTGCTGGGCGGGAATGCCCGCCAGACGCAGGAAGGTGGTCAGGGCGCGGCTGCGCTCGCCACCGCGCCAGCAGAACACCACCACCGGACGGCGGCGCTCGCCCTGCTCGGCCAGGACGGCATGCACCAGGCTCGGAATACGCGGCGCCACCAGTTCGACCGCCAGCAGCCGCGCCGCGCTCGCCCCCTGCTGCTTGTACACCAGGCCGACGCGGGCGCGCTCCTCATTGCTGAACAGGGCAAGATTCAGGGCGCCGGGAATGGTGGCCTCGGCGAATTCCGCCGGGCTGCGCACATCAATCAAAAGCGCGCCGCGCTCGCGCAGAGCCAGCGCCGCGTCCAGGTCGACAAGCAGTTCGTCCATTGCGCTCCGGAAACCCTCGGGGATAAAAACCTCCCGTTTTCTATCACTTCCGGGCGAGACTGACAACCCTTCTTTGTCCAGAAAAATCCTTGACACGGAATTCAAGAAAGACTATAGTTCGCTTCCTTGTCGCGGGGTGGAGCAGTTCGGTAGCTCGTCGGGCTCATAACCCGAAGGTCGCAGGTTCAAATCCTGCCCCCGCAACCAAAAACTCTTCAGGCCAGGACGCTCTTTGCGCCCTGGCCTTTTTTTTCTTGCTCGTCCCCGATTCCCAACGCCCCTTAGGCCACCTGCCCATAGCGCCGCGCCAGGGTCAGCAGCTCACCGTCGGTCAACGGCCGCTTGTTGCGCTGGGAAATACTGCGCACCCGGTCAAGCATGGCCACCGCCTCGACCCGATTGAGCTCGATACCCAGTTCCTTGAGCCGATGCACCAGGGCCTGGCTGCCCGAATGCTTCCCCAGCACCAAGTGGCGCCCCAGACCCACCTCGGCCGGATCAAACCCTTCGTAATTCCTCGGATTTTTCAGCACGCCGTCGGCATGCAGGCCCGATTCGTGGGAAAACACCCGCTCGCCCACCACCGCCTTCCACTCGGGAACGGGGCGGCTACTGGCGCGACCGACGAAGCGCGAAATCTCGACGAAACGCCGCGTATCAATGCCCAAGTCCAGCCCGCAGGCATGTTTCAGGCCCATGACCACCTCTTCCAGGGCGGCGTTGCCGGCCCGCTCGCCGAGGCCGTTGACGGTGGTGTTCACGAAACGCGCCCCGGCCTTGATGCCGGCGATGGCGTTGGCGGTGGCCATGCCCAGATCGTTGTGCGTATGCACTTCCATGTCGAGGTCGACCCGCGCCCGCAGGTAGCGGATTTTCTCGTAGGTGGCAAAGGGGTCGAGAATGCCCAGGGTGTCACAGAAGCGGAAGCGGTCGGCGCCGCGCTCCTTGGCGATCTGCATCAGTTCGACGAGAAAGTCCAGATCGGCGCGGCTTGAATCCTCGCCGCCGACGGACACGTAGAGACCGTGGCGGTTGCAGAAATCCAGCGCCCGCTTGAGCTGATCCTTGACCCAGTCGCGACTCTTGCGCAGCTTGTTGGCGATATGGATGTCCGAAACGGACAGGCTGATGTCCACCGCCGTCACCCCGCAGTCGAGGGAGGCCTGGATGTCGGCGATCACCGCTCGGTTCCAGGTGATGAGACGCGCCTTGAGGCCCAGATCGACCAGGGCGCGCACGCTCTTGCGCTCGTCCTCGCCCATGGCGGGAATGCCGCATTCAAGCTCTCCCACCCCGATGGCGTCGAGCATCCGCGCGATGGTCTTTTTTTCCTCCAGGGAAAACACCACCCCGGCGGTCTGCTCGCCGTCGCGCAGGGTGGTGTCGTCGATCACGATGGGCTGGTCGGCCAGTTGCTGCAAATCATGAAACGCCATGGGATCCTCCACGCGAAATAAAAAAGCCCCGAGGAAGAATTCCCCCGAGGCTTCGTTGCCATGGATTCCGGCGGCGTTGCCGGCGTTGGTTGTCGAATACACCTAATGCAGGGTCCATGCCAGAATAAAATCGTGGCAATACCTGCGCCGCCGCCTCCCTTCAGGCCATATTCTGGTTACTATTTGGACATCCTTGCCTAATTCCTTGCCTGTAATTTGTCAGTACACCCCGCGCTGATTGAGGAACGCCCCGTAGTTCTTGTCCGTGCCCTGGATGTGATTGATCAGCCAGCCCTTGAGGAAATTGAACAGGTCGCTCGATACCGACACCTTGCCCGCCTTGAATTTCTGCTGGAAATCCGCCACCTGGCCGACCAGATGGGCGTGGGCCGCCTTGTGTTCCTCGAAATCGGGGAACTGGTGGGATTTCATCAGGCGCTCTTCCTCGAAGAAGTGCTTCTGCGTGTAATCGACCAGCTGCGCCAGGATGTCAGCCAGCACCGCGTCGCCCTGGCCGCTCTTCATGGCGGCGAACATCTGATTGACCATCTCCACCAGCTTCTGGTGCTGGCGGTCGATGTGGGCGATGCCGACGCTCAGGTCATCGCTCCAGCGCATGAGCACGGGTTCGCCGCCCCTGGCCGGCGGAGGCGGGGCGATTCGTGCGAGAGGCGCAACGGACGGTGCTGACGGATAGGCGGCAGGGCGCACGGGAGCCGCTCCCTGGCTCAGGCGAAAACGCCCGAGCATCTGCTTGAGCTGCGTGGCCTGGGCGGAAAGTTCCTCCGCCGCGGCCGCGCTCTGCTCGGCGTTGGCGGTGTTCTGCTGGGTCACCTGGTCAATCTGGGACAGGCCCACATTGACCTGGCCGATGCCCTCTGCTTGCTCGTTGACCGCGGCGGCGATCTCGCCCACCAAATCCGAAACCTTTTTCACGCCCTCCACGATCCCATCGAGGGCGTCGGCGGTTTCCTTGGCGATCTGGGTGCCGCGCGCGGTTTTGTCCACCGTGCCCTCGATGAGCTCGGCGGTTTCCCCCGCCGCCTTGGCACTGCGCGCCGCCAGATTGCGCACCTCCTCGGCCACCACGGCGAAGCCCTTGCCGTGCTGCCCGGCCCGCGCCGCCTCGACGGCCGCGTTCAAGGCCAGCAGGTTGGTCTGGAAGGCGATTTCCTCGATGGTCTTGATAATCCTGGAAATGCTCTGCCCGGCCACGGAAATATCCGCCATGGCCTGGGTCATGGCCTGCATCCTGACATGGCCTTCCTCGGCGGCGCTCTGCGCGGCGCTCGAGAGACGATCGGCCTGGGCGGCGTGTTCGGCGCTCTGGC
>NZ_JAUVWH010000200.1 GCF_030604225.1 Geoalkalibacter sp. | reverse complement strand
GCTGCAAGTCGGCGAAGCCGTCCCAGCGCCGCACCTCGATGGCCGGCCAGTAGTCGAGGCCGGCGCGCTTGAGGTAGCGATCATCCAGGGAAAAGCCCAGCTTGCCGACGAGATGCAGCACCGTGCCTGTGGCGCCGCACAGACGGGCGATGTTGCCGGTATTGGGCGGGATTTCGGGTTCGATGAGGACAATGTGGAAGGGAGTCATGGGGGCGAAATATAGCATGGCTTCAGAGGCAGCGGAAGCTGATTTGCAGGAAATTTTGCTGAGGGTTAAAACACCAAAGGCGAACCCTTGCGGGTCCGCCTTTGATGTTTGCCGGATGCCCAACGCCTAGCGCCAGCGCAGGGGATTGTGATTTTCACCGTGGCAGGTGAGGGTGCAGTTGTTGTTGACGTAGTTCAGGTTCGCCAGCAGGGTGCTGGCCGGGTTCTGCTCGAACTGCTTGGTGCCGAGGTTGCCGAAGTGATTTGCCGCCAGTTTGTTGGTGTCGTGACAGCTGGTGCAGGCGTAATTGCGGTGCTTGCTGTGGCGCCCCGAGGAGTAATCGCTGTACACGGCGGTGCCGGCGGTATGACATTTCTGGCATTCGGTGGCAACGGCGATGGTGCCGGTGGCCCAAGGGGGCGTCTGTACACCGCCGTGGCAGCTGATGTTGCTGCAGGTGCCGGTGACGTTGAAGGTTGCCGGGCGGCCGGCGGTGGCGTCGAAATCGGCGAGGATGTCGACGGCGCCCCAGGCGTGGTTGGCTTCATCGTGACAGATGTTGCAGTTGCCCGCGATGCCGGACACCGCCAGGTGCGCGGCGTGGGCACCGGCAGCGGCGGGATTGCTCGGCCCGGCCGGCTTGCTGCCGTGACAGCCCGCGCAATCGGCGTAGTTGGGCGCCGGTGCCGGGGTGGGGTCGGGCGTGGGCGCCGGGGTCGAGGTGCCGCCGAAGCTGTCCACGAAGGTGGCGAGGGCGGTGCGTTCGCCAGAGGTGGGATTTTTACCCATGTGGCCGGCTTGAAGCTTGCTGAGTACCTGGGCGCCGAGACCCGCCAGGTTGATGCTGCCCGAGGTGTCGAAGCTGCCCAAGGCGTGGCAGGCGGCGCAATCCTGTTCATAGACCGCCTGGCCGCCGCGCTCCTGAGGCGGCGCGGGATTGACCGGCGGAGCGGGTGGGGCCGGAAGGGCGTCGGCGATGGCTTGGATGTCCGCGTTGCTCAGCACGATGAAGCCCATGCCGCCCAGGTTGGTGCTGATGGCGCCGGAGATGCCGGCCGCGCTGCGATTGGCGATGTCGCTGTTTTGCAGATTGCCATGGCAGCCCTGGCATTCGGCGGCGTAGAGTTCGGCGCCGGTCGGCGGCGCCGCGGGGGGCGCGATCGGGCCGGGAGCAGGTGTGGGAGACGTGCCGGTATTGCCGCCCGGATTGGTGCCGGGCGAGCCGCTGCCGCCCTGGGCGTTGAGGTGAGCGGCCACGGCGGCCTGCTGGGCGGCATCGAGGTTGCGCCCCATGTGGGTGGCGGCAAATTTGGCGCTGATTTTCGCGCCATCGCCGGCGAGATCCATCAGGCCGCTGCCGGTGCCGAGGGTGTGGCAACTTGCGCAGAGTTGGGCAAAGAGGGAGCCGCCGTCGATGGCGGGCTCGCTGCCCGGGGGGGAGCTGTTGCCGATACGACCCTGGTGGATGTCGCGGGCGAGACTCGGCGCATCGGCGAGGGCCGCGGTGATGGCCTGGGCGATCCGCCCGGGCGGCAGGCTCTGGTCGTTGGCCGCCAGGTCCTCCTTGACCTGGGTGACGATGGTGCGATGCAGGCGCGCGGCGGTTTGGATCAGGTCGCCCAGGGTGAGGGAGCTATCGATGGCGGCGGAGAGGTCGCGATAGAGGTCGGCGTTGAGGGTTTCCTTGACGGCCAGAACCATGTCGGCCAGCCGCAGTCCGGAAACCGCTTGCGTCTGGGGCGTTCCGCGAAAATCAAAATCGTCGCCGGCCTCCATGTAGGCGTTGGCGGCCATGTTGGCCTGCAGAGGGATGAGCATGGCATCGGTGACGCTGGTGGCGCTTTCCAGGCCAGTCATGGGGTCGGCGGTGAGATCCGCCAGGGTCAGGCCGGGCAGACCGGCGGCGTCCATCATGAAGAGGATCTCGTCACCCGTCATGCCGTTGGCCAGCAAGGTCGTCAGGGGGGAAACCACCAATGTTTCGTTGTCGTCCGCAGACACCCTGCGCTTGATCATTCCCGTGTACGGGGCACCGGCATGAGTGCCTTTGGCGCCCTGCTTGAGACGGATGGTCGAGCCCTCCTTGACGGGTTCGGGAAAGCTGAAGCGTCCCGCGCTGTCGCTGAGGCTCGATTGGCGCTGGATGAGGGTAAGGCCATCGGCGGACACTTCCTCGAACCGGGCACCAACGATGTAGGGATCGACCGCGATGCCCGAGGTGCTGACGGGAGTGCCGGAGGAGAGGTCGTTCTCGCCCCCCGTGCCGCCGCAGGCGACAAGGGAGAGCATCAGGGTGATTCCGGCAAACCAGGAAATCCATTTGGAAAATCTGTTTGCGGTGGGCAAGGTTTTGACTCCTCAAAAGGGTTGATAAGGGTTGAGCTGACGTCAGTCGGAGCAGGCAGAATTGCCGCGCCGGAGCCTGACTAGAGCAAAAGCTTTGCCAAGGCTGGCACAGTTTTTCGAGGAAATTGGAAATGTCGATAATTCACGTGGGGTTGAAGACGAGATAAGCGGAGGAATGTTTGGACCTGGGGGTTGGGAAAGATCAGGAAATTACCGGAAAACGTCGTAGATCAGCGACAGAGCGTGCAATTTTTGCGGAAAAGAATGCTAAAAAACCAAAATGATTTTTTCTGTTGCATTCACTCCGGCCATTTGATATAAAACCCCTCGCTTCAGCCGAAGTGGTGGAATTGGTAGACACGCTAGGTTCAGGGTCTAGTGACCGTAGGGTCGTGGGAGTTCGAGTCTCCCCTTCGGCACCAAGTTGCAAGTCAAGGGTCGGAATCCGAAAAAG
>NZ_JAUVWH010000115.1 GCF_030604225.1 Geoalkalibacter sp. | reverse complement strand
GACAGGAGGTCGATTTGGCCCAGATCGTTTTTTCCAGTTGGGGAAACAAGATCGTCGACAACCGCAAGGTTGACGGCGAAGCGCAGGCTGCCAGCTTCAAACTGCCCGTCACCCTCGACGGGGAGCGACCCCTGGCCGCATTCATGGGCTGGGACGGCCTCATCGTCTTCGACGCCAAGGTCAACGTGCCCGCCATGGCCGCCGAGTACATGCGCCGCGTGCAGAACCTCTATTGCTGCGGCAAGTGCACGCCGGGCAAGAAGGGCACCAAGGTGCTGGCCGACCTGCTCGACGGCGTGCTCGCCGGCACCACCGCCGCCGCGGATCTCGATCAGGTGGCGCAACTCGCCGAGCTGATGACGAACTGCAAGTGCACCCTATGCCAGAGCGCCACGGTGCCGGTGCTGCATGCCGTCAGTCATTACCGCGACGATTTTCTCGCCTGCCTCAGCGGTCAGTCCCGCCCCCGCGACGATGTCCGCTTCATCCACAAATACACCGCGCCCTGTCAGGACAAGTGCCCCGCGCACATCGACATTCCGTCCTACATCGAGGCCATCAAGGAATACCGCTTCGACGAGTCGCTGGAGATCATCCGCGACAACATGCCCCTGCCGGCGGTGTGCGGGCGGGTCTGCCCCCATCCCTGCGAGACCGCCTGCCGGCGCAAGAACGTCGACGAGCCCATCAGCATCATGGTGCTCAAGCGCTCCGCCGCGGACTGGGAATGGAAGCACCATCAGGCGCCCCCCATGCAGCCCAAGCCGCGCAAGGACAAGAAGGTCGCGGTGCTCGGCGCCGGGCCGGCGGGTTTGACCACCGCCTACTACCTGGCCCTCGAAGGCTATCCGGTGACCATCTATGAAGCCCTGCCCGAGGGCTACGGCGGCGGCATGGTCGCGGTGGGCATCCCGCCCTACCGCATGCCCCGGACCATCCTGCAGCGCGACATCGACATCATCAGCGCCCTGGGCGTCGAGATCATCTACAACACCCGCGTCGGCACCGACATTACCCTGCCGGAGCTCAAGGAAAAATTCGACGCCGTGTTCCTCGCGCCGGGCGCCCATCGCTCCAAACCCATGGGCGTGGAAGGCGAGGACAAGGGCTACAAGGGCTTTCTCCGCGGCGGCATCGATTTTCTGCGCGAGGCCTACATGGGCAAGCCCACGGGCATGGGCAAGAAAGTGGTCGTGGTCGGCGGCGGCAACACGGCCATCGACTGCGTGCGCGTGGCGCTGCGCGAGGGCGCCGAGGAATCGGTTCTGCTCTATCGCCGCTCGCGCAAGGAGATGCCTGCCGACGTCTGGGAAGTCGACGGCGCCGACGAAGAAGGCGTGCGGTTTGAATTTCTCGTGCTGCCCACCCGCATCATCGTCGATGAAAACGAGCAGGTGACCGGCGTCGAGTGCGTGCGCATGGAACTGGGCGAACCCGATGCCTCGGGGCGCCGCCGGCCCCAGCCGGTCAAGGGCAGCGAATTCGTCGTCGAGTGCGACACGGTCATCCCGGCCATCGGCCAGGACGCCGATTTGTCCTTCATCCCGGAAAAAATGGGCATCGACATCACCAAGTGGAACACCGTCGTCACCCGTTTCCTGCCCCTCAAGGATGCCGCCGGCAAGGATCTCAACGACAGCATGGGCAACCCCCTGACGCGCCTGCTGATTACCGACCACGAGGGCGTCTTCGCCGGCGGCGATGCGGAAATCGGACCGCTGACCGTCGTTGCCTGCGTCGGCAATGCGCACCGCGCCGCCCGCGTCATTCAGCGCTGGCTCGAAGAGGGCAAAGCCTATCTGAGCGATGAGGAAATCATGGAAGACATCCTCACCTACCTCGGCGTCTACGATAAGAACGAGCAGGTGCCCTGGCTGGACTCCGCTCATCGCGAGCACCAGGGCGAAATCCACGGCCGCGAGCGCGCCAGCTACAAGAACTACACGGAAGTGGAACTCGGTTTCAAGGACAGCCAGGCGGTTCGCGAAGCCGAGCGGTGCCTGCGCTGCTACCGCATGGCAATGGCGGCGATCTGAACTCAATCCGTTGCAATGGGCCCGCCGGACCACGAATCCAAGCGTCGCGCAACGCGAAGCGGCGCCTGGGCCCGAATTTAGAGGTGATATCGACATGGTCAGTTTGACGATTGATGGCAGGACGGTCAGCGTACCCAAGGGAAGCACCATCCTGGAAGCGGCTCGTCAGCTCGGCATTGCCATTCCGACCCTGTGCTGGCTGGAAAAAGTCTCCCCCACCGGGGCCTGCCGCATTTGCGTGGTCGAGGTCCAGGGCGTGGCCCGCCCCATGACCGCCTGCAACACCCCGGTCAAGGACGGCATCGTCGTCACCACCCAGTCCGAACAGATCACGGCCATCCGCCGCCAGGTGATGGAGCTGATGCTCGTCAACCACCCCCTCGACTGTCCGGTGTGCGACGCTGGCGGCGAATGCGACCTGCAGGACAGCTGCTACGCCCTCAACGTCACCAAGCAGCCTTTCCGCGCCGAGGACGTCAATCCCGGCCCCATCGACAAATGGCCCCTCATTCAGCAGGTGCCTTCCCGCTGCATCCTCTGCGAAAAATGCGTCAAGGTCTGCCACGAGGTGGTCGGTTCGAGTTCCTTGTTCATCAACGACAAGGGTGACCGCTCCTACATCGACAAGCATCTGGAACTCTGCGAGTTCTGCGGCAACTGCGTCTCGGTGTGCCCCACCGGCACCATGATCTCCAAGCTGTTCAAGTACCGCGCGCGCCCCTGGGAGCTCCAGAAAACCCGCTCCTTGTGCAACGCCTGCGGCAGCCAGTGCGAAATCGACCTTCACGTCAAGAACAACGAGATCTATCGCGTCACCTCCGAGGACGGAACCACGGTCAACAACGGCAACCTGTGCATCGGCGGCTTTTTCGGTTACGGCTATGTCAATTCCAGCCAGCGGCTGAAATCGCCCCTCGTCAATCGCGGTGGCCAGTTGATGCCGGCGGACTGGGACGAGGCGCTGGGCCTGGTCGCCGATCGCGCCCGCGCCCTGAGCGCCGCCCACGGCGCCGACACCCTGGCCGGACTGGCCTCGCCGCGTCTGACCAACGAAGAGAACTACCTGTTCCAGAAACTTTTTCGCGCCGGCCTCGGCAGCAACAATATCGATTCGGAGGCCCGCTTTGGTGCCCTGCGCGCCCTTTTGCCCCTGTTCGCCAGTCTCGGTTTGCAGGGTGCCAGCAATCGCCTGGACCGCATCGGCCAATCCGACGCCGTGCTGGTTTTCGGCAGCGATGTGACCGCCGAGGCGCCCGCCATCGACTGGCAGATCGAGCTGGCCTGCCGCAAGCGCGACGGCAAACTGATCGTGGCCAACATGCGCCGGGTCAAGCTGTCGCGCTGGGCCAACACCCACCTCGGCTACCGCCCCGGCAGCGAAGTATTTCTCGCGGGCGCCTTGGCCCGTCTGATTCTCGATAAGGGCTTGGCCGATGCCGCCTTCATGGAGAAATACCTGGCCAACCCGGATGAGCTCAAGGCGCATCTGGCCCAGGTGGATCTCGCCCGCGCCGTCAAGGAAACCGGCCTGCCCCTGGAGCTGCTGGAAGAAGCCGCGGAGCACCTCGGCCGCGCCGAAAGCGTCGCGGTCATTTTCGGTGCCGATGTGACCCGCGGCGCCGCGGCCGGCGACAAGGTCCAGGCCATCGCCAACCTGGCCCTGGTGTGCGGCGCCCTGCACGGCGACCTCGGCGGCCTTTTTCCCGTGGACGAAAAGGGCAACACCCAGGGGCTTCTCGACATGGGCGCCTGTCCCGAATTTCTTCCGGGCTTCGCCGCCTATGCCAAAAACAAGGCGCGCTTTGAGCAGCTCTGGTCCTGCAAGCTGCCCGAGGGCGGGCGCAATGCCGAGCAGATTCTCGAAGGCATCGAAAAGGGCGAGGTGCGTTTCCTTTACCTGGCCGCCACCAACCCGCTGATTACCTTCCCGGACAGCCGGCGCTGGCGCCGCGCCCTGGAGCGCCTCGACATGCTTGTGGTGCAGGACATCCTGCCCTCCGAGGTCACGCGCCTGGCCCACGTGGTTTTGCCGGGGGCGTCCTTCGCCGAAAAATCCGGCAGCCTCACCTCCCTCGACCATCGCATCAATTGCCTGCGCCCGGGCCTCAAGTCCCCCGGCAAGGCCCGCGCGGACTGGGATATTTTCGCCGAGCTCTACCAGCGCCTCCGGCCCCTAAGCGGCCGCCCCGACGCCGGGTCTCTGCTCGACGAGATCAAGGTCGTCACGCCGCTCTACAGCGACGTTTGCCTGCCCGCTCAGGATCGTTGCCGCCCCTGCGTCAAGCCCCTCTTCGCCCCCGAACTGAAGAGCCTGCGCTACGCACCCGTGGAAGGGCAGGCCGCAGCCGGCGGCTTGCAGTTGCTCACCGGCAAGATCCTCTTTCACTTCGGCACCACCACCACCTTTGCCGAGGGCACCCTGGAAGTCGCACCGGAAGGGTACATCGAAATCAACCCCCAGGATGCCGCCACCCTCGGCGTCGGTGCCGGCGGCGCCCTGCGCTTGACCTCCTCCGTCGGCAGCGCCCAAGCCAAGGTCAAGATCAGCGACGACGTGCCGCCGGGATTGCTGTTCGCGCCCTATCACTTCAGCGATCTGAACATCAATCAGATCATGCCCATGGCCGTCAACCTGGTGCAGGTCGAAGCGGCCAAGGCCTGAGCCGACCCGCCACCATCCATCTTCATGCTCAAACAGCCCGGGGCTTGCCTCCCGGGCTGTTTTCTTTGTGGAAAAAACGCCGCGCTTGCGGTATAGGATGAGGTCTTAACATTCTTTCACGGAGCTCTCCATGGACACCTCTTTTTTTGCCTACCAGAACCAAGTCGCCTTTTCCCCGGACAAGGCCCACAAAGTCGTCCTTGCCGAGACCGAGCATTCCCGCACGACGCTCTGGTGCCTGGCGCCTGGCCAGGATATTCATCCCCACGTCCATGCGGGCGACCACATCTGGGTGATTCTGGAGGGGCGCGGCACCTTCCTCGGCGACCACCACGCGGAACGCGAGGTCGAGCCCGGCATGATCCTCGTCGCGCCGACGGGCCGCGCCCACGGCATTCGCAATGACAGCGGCGAGGGGTTGGTGTTCGTCAGTATTTCGGCGGGATAAATCCCCAGGGAGCAAGGGACGCCCATCAACGCGGGAAAAACGCGGATCAATCGAAACCGAGCCTGAGGACGGGCGTCCTCGTTCAAAAAAATCAGGGATTTGTATTCGTTTCCCGAGACAAAACCCCGGCGTCCTGGTTTGCAGGCGCGGGGTTTTGTTGCGTCGCGGCGGGACGCGGCGAGAGAATGTAGCGACGCACGGCGCGATTGTGCTCGTCGAGGGTGCGAGAGAAAACGTGGCTGCCGTCGCCGCGCGCCACGAAATACAAATAATCGTCGGCGCTGGGAAAGGCGGTGGCCTCCAGGGCGGCGGCACCGGGATTGGCGATGGGGCCTGGCGGCAAACCGGGGATGACGTAGGTGTTGTAGGGGTGGGGATCGTTGAGGTGGCGCCGGGTGATGCGGCCGCCGTAGTCCGCCACCCCGTAGATGACCGTGGGATCGGCCTGCAGGCGCATGCCTTTTTTCAGCCGGTTGTGAAAAACCGCAGCGACGACCGGCATTTCCTGCACCGAGCCGGCCTCCTTCTGCACGATGGAGGCCAGCGTCACCCATTGGTGCGGACCCAGGCCGCGCGCCTGTGCCGCCAGCTGCCATTCGGGCAGGGCACGGCGGCGAAATTCGCGCACCATGGCCTGGATCAGGCGCCGCTCCGTATCCCCGCGTTCCAACAGGTAGGTTTCGGGAAAGAGATAGCCCTCCAGGGAGTCGGTCGAAATCCCCAGTTGCTCCAACAGCGCCTTGTCCCGCGCCAGGGCGTTGAACGCCTCGGCATTGCCGAGCCCCTCGCGCTCCAGGCGTGCACCGATCTCGGTGTAGGTCAGGCCCTCGGGCACGGTGAAGGGATAGCGCAGAACATCCCCCGTGACCAGGCGCCGCAGCACTTCCTCGGGCGTTGCCGCGACACGAAATTGATATTCACCGGCATGCACCCGCCCCTGCACTTGCCGGAAGCGCGCCAGGCCAATAAAATAATGGCGGCGGCTGATGACCCCCTGCTCTTCCAACTCGCGGGCGATGCGCACGAAGCCGGTGCCCGGGGCGATGGTCAGAATCCGTTCCACGGGAGGCTGCACGGGCCGCGACAGAAAATAGGCCAGATCGCCCGCCAGCACCAGCAAGGGCAAAACCACCGCCGCGAGGGTACTCAGCAAAATCCGCTTTTTATTGCTCATATCCGTCGCAAAACCTGGGTGCGTATCAGGCGCGGAAGCGGTTTTCCGTGCTGTTAAGCAACCGCTCGATATTGCCGCGATGGCGCCAGATCACCATGCCGCTGATAAACAGGGTCACCAGAAACAGGGGCAGGGAACGCTCGAAGATCACCACCAGCAAGGGGATGATCCCGGCGGCACAGAGGGACGCCAGGGAAACGTAACTCCATTTCCACAGCACCCCGGCAAAAACCCCCAGGGCGATCAGCACCGCCAGGGGCGAAAGCACCAGGTAGATGCCCAAGCCCGTGGCCACGCCCTTGCCACCCTTGAACCCCAGGTACACGGGATAGCAGTGGCCGAGAAAGGCCGCCGCCGCCACCAGGCTCAGCTTCCAGGGGGAATCGGGGAACAGCTGCAGGGCCGCAAGAACCGGCAACAGGCCCTTTAAGGCATCGAGTACCAACGTCGCCACGCCGAGGCCACGACCGCCGACCCGATAGACATTGGTCGCGCCGATGTTGCCGCTGCCCGCCTGGCGAATATCACCCAATCCCATCAGGCGCGTCAGCACCAGGCCACAGGGAATGGCTCCGATCAAATAGGCCGCCGCCAGCATCAGAAAAAATCCGCTCATGATTGCCCCCGTGGGGATGGTCCCGCAAAGTCAAAAAGCGGCCAAAGCCGCTTGGTGGAAAGGAAAAACCCGATGCCCCTTGTAGCACGCCGCGCCGCAAAAGGCAAGGACGCCGCGGGTCCAAGCCCCCCTGAAAAGGGGGTCGCGCCATGAGGGAACTGCGCGGCAATCTCTGGGATCACCTCGGCCAAGCCGTGCTGGTCATCACCACCAACGGCCAGGTCGACCGCCAAGGCCGCGCCATCCTCGGCCGGGGCTGCGCCCGCCAGGCGTTGGCGTACTTTCCCGACCTTGCCGAACATCTCGGGCGCCTGCTGCGCGCGCGGGGCCTTCAGGTGCACGACCTAGGCAACGGGCTTGTCAGTTTTCCCGTGGAAGAAACGCCCTGGTCCCGCCCCGACCCACGCCTGATCGCCCGTTCGGCGGCCCAGCTCAGGGTCTTGGCCGATCGCCAGGGCTGGCAAAAAATAATCGTTCCCCGCCCCGGCTGCGGCGGCGGAGGCCTCTCCTGGCAGGAGGTGAAGCCCCTGCTGCTGGCGCATTTCGATGAGCGCTTCTGGGTGATTGCCGCGCTGGAGGAGGCCTGCGGCGACTAGCCACTTAGTCGAAAATGCTCAGCACCCGCCCTTCCCTACATAAATCGAATCCGCCGGACCACGTCGAGGAAGAACTCCCGTGACCAGACCTCCAGCGCCTCCGGATTCCGGACGAACGGCAGCACTTCTTCCCGGGCCTGCTTGATGTCCAGGCGACCGATCGCCTCGGCGACCAGGTCTTGGAAGTCGCCCGGAGCGAGGCTTCTCCCCTCTTTCCAGTGGCCGCTCTGACGCATCCGCTGCTCCAAATGTGCCAGGTGTAGCTCCGGATGCCGGCCGCAGTACCAGACCAGGTCATACCAGTCGCGTCCCTTGACCCGGTTCTTCCAGCGGCGGCAGAGAACCGCGTGCATCTTCCCGGCAAACAGGTCGGGGAGCCGGTAGGAGCGGACGCTGAAGGGGATCGGCCGCAGAAGGAAGCGGTTCTCCGTGGCGAATCCCGGCGGGGGATCGGTGTCGACCTCGATCTTGATCCGGATGACCTGACCGGCAGGGATGTGCCGCAGAATGTGGTCGCCGGGCTGGATGACCAGCAGCTCGTTGGCGGTGTCGGCCTTCAGGAAGGCCGACTGCACCGCGGTCTCGACCGCCTTCCCCTTCTTTTCCACTCGCACCTCGAAGCCGAAGGCCGCCAGTTCCCGCTCCAGCGCACTGCTGTAGCGCTCCAACTCGAAGTCGGGCATGGGCTGGAGGAGGGAGAAATCGAGGTCCTCGGAAAAGCGGTCGAGGTCGTAGAGGATGCGCAGGGAGGTGCCACCGTAGAAAGCGGCCTTTTCGAAAAACTTGGCCCGCCACAGGCCGAGCAGGGCCAATTCCTGGAGGATTTCACGCAGGGCGCGGGTGGTGTCTTCCACCCGCTGACAGTCGTACCTTGAGAACATCTGGGCGACGGCTTCGCGCATGCCCTATCCTTTCCTCCGGGCCAGACGCCGCACCAGTCCAGCCAGCAGGGCGACCCGCGGTGAGTTGTAGACTCGGGAAAGCTCGTCGAGCAGCCCGGCATCCAGATCGCGTAGCGCCATCTCTTCGATCCGAAGGTCCTCAACCAGATAAGCCAGACACTCCTTCTGGGTCCTCAGCCCCAAGCCGCGCCCCTTCCGGAGCTTGTCTGCAAGAGCCTTTTCTGGGGCAGCGATCAGGAAGGCCCGGCCGTCCTCCAGCTCTACCCGGCCGAGGCCAACGGCGAAACCTGCCTCCGGGACATTGCTATATAGAAACCGTCCTACGGGGGTAGCGAAACGCCAGCCACGCTTGGGCGTCACCGAAGTGACCGCCTCGACCCGCTCGGGGGTCAGCCCATGGTAATGCAGGGCGTAGTCTAGGGAGACACAGGAGGGTCCGTAGAGCAGATTCGCAAGGATCTCCCGCGAGTAGGGGCGGCGGCGCCACTTCTCCCCGAAGATATACAAGCCCTTCTTGACCCGGATGATGACTCCCTTGGCCAGCAGATCGGTCACCTTGTCCCTGGGCTGTGCATAGGAGGCCAGAGCCCCCATCAGAGCTTGGTAGTCGAACTCCTCGTAGGAAATGGCCTGGCGCAAGTCTTCGCTCATGATCTGATACGCAGAAAAAGTGAGTTTTTAGGCATAGTAAGTCGACAGATTGTCGACATACTACACAAGAAAAAACACAATTTCAATGGATCTCGGTATCACGCGCTCATGGCCTCCAGATAGGGTTTCATCACGTTCGCCACCCGGCAGAGCTTGGCGAAATGCCAGAGGTCGTTGATCTCGCAGCGCCGGCCGGTTCGGCATTCTTTGAGCGCCTCCAGGGACACGTCCAGGCCTATCTTGTTGCGGTACTTGAAGCAGTCCGCCACGGTTCTGGCCGGACCGGTCACCCTGACCGGCACCCCCTCGATCAGATGCTCCTCGACCCCTTCCGTCAGACCGCGGCCGGAGAAGCGCACGATGCGCAGGGGGGGGATAGTCGATGCGGGGCCGGGCGGCGGCGCGCTCCAGGGCCATCCAGACCTCATGCGGGTTCTGAGTGCCGATCTCGTGGAAGCGAAGGGCGGAGAGCAGACAGATGATGCCATGGGGAACCAGCTTGGCCGCCTGAGCCAGGCTGTGGTGAGCGGAGATCTCGGCGTCGGCCGCCATGTAAAGGCCGCGCCCGGTCCGCACCATCAGCCCCTGCCGGCACAGGCGGCGCAGATACTCTGGGTGGATGCCGCGCGAGGCCAGGTCGCAGACCCGCAGGACACCCATCTTGCGGGCGAGTTTCAGGATGGCTTCAGAGGGAGACGGATTGCGGGACATGTGTAAAGATTTTACCATCCGATCATATTTGTCAGTATTTTTACACAAAGCAACAAGCGGCCGTTCGCCCCTTTGGACCTGGTCGGCCATCCTGATCGAAGCGCACCGAGGACTCTATCTTCGTGTTCCTGGGTAAGAGCGGCGGTCTCTTCAGGGAACGGGCGTTCAGGGATGCCTTGCACGACGCATGTGACAAGGCCGGCATCGAACGAGTCACGCCCCTATGCCCTGAGACCCTGCTTCGTTGCCTATTCGGAGCTTCTGGGTGTCAGCAAGCAGCGGCTCATCGGTCTGATGGGCCAGGCCAACAAAGAGATGATCGACAGGGTCTACGGAAAGTACGTCAACTTTCTGGAGAAAGACCGGCAGGCCATCCAAGACTTTTTCGGTGAGGACTACTGGGGGGAATAGCAGAGAAGGCCACCCTCGTCTGCACGAAGGTGGCCTTCTCTTCAGGAAAGTCTCGGGAAAGCTCTCCCTAACTACCTGTTTTTACTGGCGGAGGGGGTGGGATTCGAACCCACGGTACCTTGCGGTACAACAGATTTCGAGTCT